>JAHRYZ010000022.1:0-27385 GCA_020621905.1 Rhizobium sp. | reverse complement strand
GATGCGGGCTACGAGCTGCACATCGATGCCGCCGTTGAGGACATGCGCGACAGCCCCTCGGAAATCGTCGTTCCGCTGACCGTGAACGGCTCCGGCCAGGCGGTTCAGGGCAGCCGCTACATCGCCGACTTCAACTACAAGCTCTGAGAGGGAAGGTCCCGCCATGATCCGGTCGCTTCACCGTTGGCCAGGGCTGATCGCCGCCTTGCTCCTGTGCGTCATTGCGGTCAGCGGGACGGCGCTCTCGCTCTTTCCCGCGCTCGAATCCGCAAGTTCGCCGGCCGCGCCGGCGATCAGCGTGGCGGAACTCGCTGCGCGCGTTCAGGCTGCTGAGCCGACGGTGGAGCAGATCCGGCAGGCGCCGTCCGGCCGGATCACCGCCTACTATTACGAAGGCGATCAGCCGGCGGCAGCCGTGATTGATCCCTCGACCGGGGCAGCCATCGGCAGTGCCGATACGTCTGCCTTGCAGCGCTGGCTGACCAATCTTCACCGTTCGCTCTTCCTCGATGATGCCGGGCGGATCGTGGCTGCAATCGGGGCGGCCGCGATGCTGGCGATGTCGATCTCCGGGCTTGCGCTTCTTGCGCGGCGTGCCGGCGGCTGGCGCCATATCTTCGCATCTCCGCGCGGTCGTGGCGACGGCAGGCTGCATGCCTCGATCGCCCGGTTTTCGGTCGCCGGCCTGATGCTGTCTTCGCTCACCGCCCTGTGGATGACGGCGTCGACCTTCGGCTTCGTTCCGGAAGGCGCCGGCGCGCCGGCCTTCCCCGCCGATGTCAGCGGGCGGACCGGGCTTGCTCCGGCCTCCATCGAACTCCTGCAGCAGACGCCGATCGCCGATCTGCGAAAGCTGACCTTCCCGGTTGCCGGCGACAAGAACGACGTCTTCACGCTGAAGACGACCGCCGGCGAGGGGTATCTGGATCAGGGAACCGGTGCATTGCTTGCCTGGTCGGATGCCGGTGCATGGGCGTCGGTCTCCGAGTTCATCATCATGCTGCATACGGGGCAGGGCGCGTCCGTGCTCGGTCTTCTGCTCGGCCTGTCGGCGCTCGCTGTGCCGGTCATGAGCTGGTCGGGTATCCGCCTCTGGCTCCGCGGACGAAAGGATCGCAAGAGCGCCTCCGTGCCCGCCGACGAGGCTGACACCATCGTGCTTGTCGGCAGCGAAGGCGGCACCACCTGGGGCTTTGCGGAAACGCTCCGCGCCGCCCTCACCTCCGCGGGAGAAAAAGTCCATGTCGGCCCCATGTCGGCCTTCGAACCCGCTCGCTGGCCTCGGGCGAAACGGATCGTCCTGCTCGCCGCCACCTATGGCGACGGCGAGGCACCGTCTTCGGCCCATGGTTTCCTCCAGCGGCTTGCCGCCCTGCCGTCGGCGCCCGAGGCTCCGCTCGCCGTCCTCGGTTTCGGCGATCGGTCGTTCCCCGCCTTCTGCTCTTACGCGGCGGAGATCGTCGGTGCGGCCGAGGCCAAGGGCTGGCGCCAGCTCCTGCCGATGGACACGGTCGACCGGCAGTCGCCGCAGGATTTCGCCCGCTGGGGCCGGGATCTGGCACAAGCGCTCGGCCTCGCCTTCGAACTCAATCACCAGGCGGTGGCACCGAAGACCCTGGAACTGCGCCTGCTGTCGCGACGCGACTATGGCGCCGACGTCCAGGCGACGACAGCCATCCTGCGCTTCGCCCTGCCGAAGGTTTCGTTCTGGCAAAGGCTGGCTGGTCAGGGGTTTCCCCGTTTCGAGGCGGGTGATCTCGTCGGCATCCTTCCCGAAGGTTCCTACCTGCCGCGTCTCTATTCGCTGGGCGTCGGGAAGCCGCGACGGTTTCCTCGAGATCTGCGTGCGGCGGCATCCGGGCGGTCTTTGCTCCAGCCAGCTCACCATGCTGGAGCCGGGGGACAGCGTGCACGCGTTCCTGCGCCGCAATCCGGGCTTCCGGCCGCTGCGCGGCAAGGCCCCCGTGCTGCTGATCGGCGCCGGTACGGGTATCGGTCCGCTTGCAGGCTTTGCCCGCGCCAACCGATCCCTGCGCCCGATGCACCTCTATTTCGGTGCACGCCATCCCTCCAGCGATGCGCTCTATTCGGAAGAACTGACGGGCTGGCAGCAGGATGGGCGCTTGGCTTCGGTCACCCATGCCTATTCCCGCGGGTCGCGGCCGATCTACGTACAGGACGCCCTGCGCAAGGACGCTTCTCGCGTGGCGAAGCTGGTGACGGCCGGTGCCCAGGTCATGGTCTGCGGCGGTCGCGAGATGGCGGCAGGCGTCGCCAGTGCGCTGAGCGACATCCTGGCGCCTCAGGGGCTGACCCTTGCAACACTGAAAGCGGAGGGACGTTATGCGGAAGACGTTTATTGACCTTCATCGCCACGCGCTGAACGGGCCGACCATGGGCACCCGCTGGTCCGCCCTGTTCCATGCGCCGGCCGACTTCGACCCGGGACCCGTCGAGGCCGCGATGGCGGCGGCGGTCGCCGAGGTGGATTCACAAATGTCCACGTGGAAGCCGGAGAGCGACATCAACCGCCTGAGCCTTGCCTCGCCCGGTGAATGGGTCCGCCTGCCGCCGCGCCTGATGCAGGTGCTGGAAACCGGTCTCGCCATCGGCCGGGCCTCGGGTGGGGCCTTCGACATCGGCATGGGCGATGCCGTCACGGCCTGGGGCTTTGGAGCAGAGGCTGCCGACCCGGAACGCATTCGCGGCGCCGCGAGCGGGTGCGGCGCCCGGCCCATGAAGTTCTCGAACTCGACAGGACGCAATCGCGCGCCCGCAAGCGCGAGCAGATGGCGTTCGACCTGAACGGCATCGCCAAGGGTTACGGCGTCGATCGCCTGTGCGAGACCGCCCGTGCTTTCGGCATACAAGGGGCCTTGCTCGCCATCGACGGCGAGTTGCGGGCGCTCGGCAACCAGCCGGACGGCTCGCCCTGGGCGATCGCGGTGGAGGCCCCCCACCCCGAGCGGCGCGCGCCCCATTCCGTGCTTGCGCTTTCCGACGCGGCGGTGGCCACGTCGGGCGACTATCGTCATTGGGTCCAGGTCGGCGATCGGCGGCTGTCCCACACCATGGATCCGCGCCGCGGCATGCCGCTTGCAGCCTCGCCGGCCTCGGTCACGGTCCTTGCCGATACCTGCATGAATGCCGATGCCTGGGCGACGGCGATGATGGTGCTGGGTGCCGATCGCGGTCTGCCGCTCGCCCGAGCCATGCGGCTTTCGGTGCTGTTCCTCGATCGCGATGGTCAGGGAACCGGGACGGGTCATTTCTCCGCCGACGTGCAGAAGATCCCGGCCTGAAAGAAATGGCGGAGTCCTGCTGTTCCTGCTGGCCGGAGCGTCCGCGGGCAGGGCTGCGGAGGCTCCGGCATTCTGCAGTTCAACCGGTGAAGCGGTAGCGGGCGATCGACTCCGGTTTCATCTCGATCGAGAAGCCGGGCAGGGTGGGCGGCATATAGGCCGCGTTCTCGATCCGGCAGGGGTCGATGAAGTGCTCGTGCAGATGATCGACATATTCGATCACGCGGCCGTCCTTGGTGCCGGAGACCGCGATGTAGTCGATCATCGACAGGTGCTGGACATATTCGCACAGGCCCACGCCGCCGGCATGCGGCCAGACGGGCAGGCCGTATTTCGCCGCCAGGAGCAGAACCGCCAGCACTTCGTTCAGGCCGCCCATCCGGCATGAATCGATCTGCACGATGTCGATCGCGCCGCCGGCGATCATCTGCTTGAAGACGATGCGGTTCTGGCACATCTCGCCGGTCGCAACCTTCACCGGAGCGACTGCCTCGCGGATCGTCTTGTGGCCAGCGATGTCGTCGGGGCTGGTCGGCTCCTCGATGAAGAAGGGCTTGTAGACCGAAAGCGCCTTCACCCAGTCGATCGCCTCTCCGACTTCCCAGATCTGGTTGGCGTCGATCATCAGGTAACGGTCGTCGCCGATCACCTCGCGGGCGATCCTGAGGCGGCGCTTGTCGTCCTCGAGATCGCGGCCGACCTTCATCTTGATGTGGGTGAAGCCCTGGTCGACGGCCTCCTGGCAGAGGCGACGCAGCTTGGCATCGTCATAGCCGAGCCAGCCGGCCGAGGTCGTGTAGCAGGGATAGCCTTCATTCTCGAGCAGGGCGATGCGTTCGGCCTTGCCCGCCTCGGCGTGTCTCAGGATCGCCAGCGCTTCGTCCGGCGTGATCGCGTCGGTCAGGTAGCGGAAGTCGACGATGGACAGGATTTCCTCCGGGCTCATCTCGGCGACGAGCCGCCAGACCGGCTTTCCGGCCGCCTTGGCCATGAGGTCCCAGACGGCATTGACCACCGCGCCGGTTGCCAAGTGCATGGCACCCTTGTCCGGGCCGATCCAGCGCAACTGGCTGTCGCTCGTGACGTGGCGCCAGAAGCGTCCGGGATTGGCCGTGATCCATTCGAGTTCCAGTCCCACGACCAGATGCTTCATGGCCTCGATCGCCGCGCAGCAGATCTCGTTGCCGCGGCCGATGGTGAAGGTCAGGCCGTGGCCTTCGAGACCGGGCTTGTCGGTGCCGAGGATGACATAGGCCGCAGAGTAATCCGGGTCCGGGTTCATCGCATCGGAACCGTCGAGGCTCTCGGAGGTGGGAAAGCGCAGGTCGACCGACCGCAGGCTGGTAATTTTGGTCATGGGATCAGGCCCTTGGTTGTCGAATGGGTTCAAGCGTCGGCTTTGAAGGTCTGCTTCTGGGTTCCGAGCCCGTCGATGCCGAGTTCGACGACGTCGCCGGGTTTGAGGTAGCGCGGCGGCTTCATGCCCATGCCGACGCCGGGGGGCGTGCCGGTGGAGATCACGTCGCCGGGATGGAGCGACATGAACTGGCTGAGGTAGGAGACGAGGAAGGCGACGCCGTAGACCATGGTGGCCGAGGTGCCGTTCTGCTTCTTCTCGCCGTTGACGCTCAGCCACATGGACAGGGCCTGCGGATCGGCGATCTCGTCCTTCGTCACCAGCCAGGGGCCGATCGGGCCAAAGGTGTCGCAGGACTTGCCCTTGGTCCACTGGCCGGCGCGTTCCGTCTGGAAGGCGCGCTCCGAGACGTCGTGGGAGACGCAATAGCCGGCGACATAGTCCAGCGCATCGGCTTGCGAGACATACTTGGCGGTCTTGCCGATGACGACGCCAAGCTCGACCTCCCAGTCGGTCTTTTCCGAGCCGCGCGGGATGAGCACGTCGTCGTTCGGGCCGACGATCGCCGACGTCGCCTTCATGAAGATGACGGGTTCGGGCGGCACCGCCATGCCGCTTTCGGCGGCGTGGTCGGAATAGTTGAGCCCGATGCAGATGAACTTGCCGGTGCCGGCGACGCAAGCGCCGATGCGCCCGTCCGCCGACAGTTCCGGCAGCGTGCTCAAGTCGAGGGCGGCGATCTTCGAAAGCCCCTCGGGCGAGATCGCCACGCCGCCGATATCGGCCACATGGGCGGAGAGATCGCGGATCCTGCCGTCCCGGTCGAGAATGGCGGGCTTTTCCTGGCCGGGCTTGCCGACGCGCATCAGTTTCATGGGGGTGTCCTTTCCAGAAGAATTAGATGGTCCAGCCGCCGTCGATGGCGAAGGCCTGGCCGGAGGTATAGGTGGCGCCGGCGATGTAGACGGCGAGATCGGCGATCTCTTCCGGGGTGCCGAGCCTGCCCATGGGCTGGCGGGCGATGAAGGCGGCGCGTGCCGCGTCATAGTCGCCCTGGGCGCGCATGCGGTCCTGCAGCGAGGGGCTCTCGACCGTGCCGGGGCAGATGGCGTTCACGCGGATGCCTTGCGTCACATAGTCGGCGGCGACCGACTTGGTCAGCCCGATCACGGCGGCCTTGGTGACGGTGTAGGCGCAGCGGTTGGGCACGCCCTTCACCGACGAGGCGACCGAGGCCATGTTGATGATCGAGCCGTCGCCGCGCTCCAGCATGGCAGGCAGGACGGCGCGGAGGGTGCGGATCATGGCGCGCACATTGAGGTCGAAGGCGAAGTCGAGATCGGCGGCCGTCATATCCATCACCGTGCCGCCATGGACGACGCCGGCGCAGTTGAACAGGATGTCGAAGGGCCCGGTCTCGGCGACGATCGCCTCCACCGCCGCATCCTTCAGCACGTCGAGCACGCGGGTCTCGAGCACGAGCCCTTCCGCCTTCGCCTCGGCCGCCAGGCTGCCCAGCGCCTCCGCATTGATGTCGGTCGCAACCACGCTTGCACCGGCGCGGGCAAAGGCCAGCGCACTCGCCCGCCCGATCCCCTGGCCCGAGGCCGTGATCAGGGTGCGTTTGTCTTTGAGGGAAAGCGACATGGGATCTTCCTTTCTGGATGCGGCGCGGTCAGGCGGCCGTCGGCCGGCGTTCGACGATATGGATGTGGTCGGCGGCGAGCACGACCTCGCCCTTCTGGTTGACGACTTCGGTGCGCTCGACGACGCGGCCGACCTCGGCGCGCTTCGGATCGTCCTCCTTGGCGTGGATCGTCACCCTGGTATGGATCGTGTCGCCGATGAAGACGGGCCGGATGAAGCGCATCCGGTCGTAGCCATAGGAGAAGGCCGCCGGATTGATGACCGACGCGGTGAGCCCGATGCCGATCGAGAACACCATGGTGCCGTGGGCGATGCGCTGCCCGAAGGGCGTCGTCTTGGCGAATTCCGCATCCATGTGGTGCGGGAAGAAATCGCCGGTGTGGCCGGCATGGACGATGAAATCGGTCTCGGTGATGGTGCGGCCCGTGGTCTGGCGCTGTTCGCCGATCTGGTAGTCCTCGTAGTATTTCAGCTGTTCCATTGCGGTCTTCCTTGTCAGGGCCTGTCGGCGAGCGGCGTGGCGGGGGCGGCGTTCGAGGCATAGAGCGCCTCGACCAGCGCCATCGTCATCCAGCCGTCCTCGACCGAAGAGACGAGTTCGCTGTCTTCACCGGCGGCAAAGCGCTGCAGGTTGGCCATGCGGCCGACAAAGGCGTCAGGGAACCAGGTGCCGTCGAGCGGCACGGTTACCCATTCGCTGCCGCCCTTGGGATAGATCTCGAGGATGTCCGGCTCGCCGCGCGGATAGTCGAGGTTGACGCCGAGCTGAATGTAAGCGGCGCCTTGCGTTCCGCTGACGCGGAACTCGCAGGCCTGATGCTTCCGGCCGAACTTGTGATCATGATTGATCGACAGCGCGCAGCGCACGCGATCACCATAGTCCAGGATCGCCGTGGTGCGGGTCTGGGCCATCCGGTGGCTGGGATGCCCGATCGATTTCGCATGCACGCCCTTGGGGTTACCGAGCACCTGACGGATCAGGTCGAGGTAGTGGATCGAGTGCATGGCGATCTCGATGCGCGGCAGGCCTTCGAGGAAAGCCCAGAGCTCCCAGGGCGTATCGAGCGCCAGGTGGACGTCGAAGTCGACGACTTCGCCGAGCAGGCCTTTGGCGATCGCATCCTTGAGCGCCAGCATCATCGGTGCGAAGCGCAGCTGGAAATTGACTGCGGCCTTGAGCTTCTTGTCCCGGCAGATCTTCAGGATCTCGGTCGCCGCGGCAAGGTCGGCCCCCATGGGTTTCTGGATCAGCACCGCAGCGCCGTCGGGCAGGGCCGAGAGAACCCGGGCATGGGCGGCCGGCGGGGTCGCCAGGTCGAAGACGGCATTCTCGACGGCGGCTGCCTCTTCCACGGTCGCATAGGCCTTCACGCCCCATTTGCCGGCCAGCACCCTGGCCTTGTCCTGATCCGGGTCGTAGAGGCCGGCAATCGGAAAACCGCCCTTGGCGTAGGCCGGAAAATGCGCATCGCTGACGATCGAGCCGGCGCCGAAGGTGACGATCGGGCGGGGGTTGGAGGGCCGCGGCCAGGACTGGGCGAGGGAGTGGGGGTCGAAGGTCATCGGGTCTCTTTTCCCATTGGCGTCGTGGTCGGAAGACCCCCCTCTGCCCTGCCGGGCATCTCCCCCTCAAGGGGGGAGATCGGCGAGACGCGCCGGATTGCCACACCGGCACCGTCTCCACCATTGCCACTTAGGCGGTCGAGCGGGCGCAATGCCGCGCCTGATCTCCCCCCTTGAGGGGGAGATGCCCGGCAGGGCAGAGGGGGGTGCCTGACAACCTCAATGCTAAGCATGGAAGAACACCTCTTCCATCTCCGCCCACCACTCGCCCTCCTTGCGGGTGTCGAGCGCTGCCTGGCAGGGGATACAAACGGACCACCATTCCTGGGTTTTCGGATCGGCGGCCATCTTGGCCATGTCGGCGGCGAAATCGGTGCCGTGGTATTCGAAGAAGGAGAAGAGAAGGTTCTCCGGCTCCTTGAGGAATATCGAGTAGTTCTTGATGTTGCAGGCCGAGATCATCGAAAGCACCTCCGGCCAGACGGCGGCGTGCAGGCGCTTGTATTCATCGATCTTCTCGGGCCTGACGCCGATCACCATTCCCTTGCGTTGCATGATGTCCTCCTCGTTTAGCGGATGTCCCGGTCGAATTCCGTAATCCGGCGGCCCTCGATCGCATCCCAGTCCCATTCGATGCCGAGACCCGGGGTGGTCGGTGCCAGCGCCTGGCCGTTCTCGATCACCAGGCGCGACGTAGTGATGTCGTCGAGCTGGGGAATATATTCGACATATTTTCCGTTCTGCACGGCACAGGTCAGGCTGACATGCAGTTCCATCAGGAAATGCGGGCAGACCGGCATGTCGAAGGCCTCCGCCGCATGGGCAACCTTGAGCCACGGCGTGATGCCGCCGATCCGGCCGGCGTCGACCTGGACGATGGAGCAGGCGCCTTTCTGCATATATTCGCGGAAATGGCGGATCGAATAAAGGGACTCGCCGACCGCGATCGGGGTCGATGTCGAACGGTTCAGCCGCACGTGGCCGTCGATATCGTCGGCCGGCAAAGGTTCTTCCAGCCAGGCGAGGTCGAGCTCGCGTAGACGCTCGGCCCTGCGGATCACTTCGTCGACGGCAAGGCCCTGATTGGCGTCCGTCATGATCTCGTAGCCATCGCCGACCGCCTTGCGCACGGCGGAAAGCCGGGCAAAGTCCTCGGAACCATGCGGCTTGCCGATCTTGACCTTCGAGCCGCGAAAGCCCTTGGCCTTGGCGTCGAGCGCGTCTTCGACCAGCGCTTCCGCCGGGAGGTGTAGCCAGCCGCCCTCGGTGGTGTAGAGCGGGCAGCGATCCTTGGCGCCGCCGGCAAGCTTCCAGAGCGGCAGGTTCTGCTTGCGGGCCCGCAGGTCCCAGAGCGCGGTGTCGATGGCGGCAAGCGCGATCGCAGTGATCGCGCCGATGGTCGTGGCGTGAGTCGAAAATTCCAATTCGTGCCAGATCGCTTCGATCCTATCGGCATCGCGGCCGATCAGGCGGGGGCTGAGATGGTCGGCCAGCAGCCGCATCACCGACGAGCCTCCGGTCCCGATCGTGTAGCTGTAGCCAGTGCCGGTTGCGCCGTCGCTGTCGGTGATGGTGACCAGCGGCGTCTCCTGGCTGACGAAGCTCTGGATGGCGTCCGTGCGTTCGACCTTCGGGCGAAGATCGACCATTCTCAACTCGATGCGTTCGATCCGTGCCATTGATCAGCCCCTCAGCGTCTTGCCGCTGTCGCGGTCGAACAGATGCGCCTGGGACAGGTCGAAGCAGAAGCCCAGCATTTCGCCCATCTTGAGCGGGCGCGGGTTGAGCATGCGGCCGACCCATTCGTGGCCGCCGAATTCGGAGAAGACCAGCGTCTCGTTGCCCAGCGGCTCGGTGATGCTGACCTTCAGGTCCTGGACATGCACATCGGTCTCGTGGCCGG
Organism: Rhizobium sp.; assembly: GCA_020621905.1. Lineage (GTDB taxonomy): Bacteria > Pseudomonadota > Alphaproteobacteria > Rhizobiales > Rhizobiaceae > Allorhizobium. The sequence goes on along the minus strand of JAHRYZ010000022.1, from coordinate 17,613 downwards.
AATGGATGCCGTGCCCGGTCGGGTAAAGATCGTCGGGGCGCAGGCCAAACGTCACCTTCCGGCCGGCGGAAACGTGGTCGGCGAACTGCTTCGGCAGCGGCAGGCTCTCGCCATTGGCGAAGACGATCCGGCCACCATCGATCTCGGCATCCTTGAGGTTCATCGGCGGCGAGCCGATGAAGCCGGCGACGAATTTGGAATTGGGGCGCTGGAACACTTCCTCGGGCGAGCCGACCTGCTCGATATAGCCGTCGCGCATGATGACGATGCGGTCGGCGAGCGTCATCGCCTCGACCTGGTCATGGGTGACGTAGATGACGGTCGACTGGACCTTGGCGTGCAGCTTCTTGATCTCGGTGCGCATCTGGGTGCGCAGCTTGGCGTCGAGGTTCGACAGCGGCTCGTCGAAGAGGAAAACCTCCGGATCGCGCACGATGGCGCGGCCCATGGCGACGCGCTGGCGCTGGCCGCCGGAAAGCTGCGAGGGGCGGCGGTCGAGAAGGGCGGTGAGGTCCAGGGTGCGGGCCGCTTCCTCGACACGGGGGCCGATTTCCTCCGGCTTCATGCCGGCGATCTTCAGCGAAAAGCCCATGTTCTCGCGCACGGTCATGTGCGGATAGAGCGCATAGGACTGGAACACCATGGCGAGGTTGCGGGCCCGCGGCGGCAGGTCATTCACGATCCGGCCGCCAATCTTCAGGTTGCCGCCGGAGATCGGCTCCAGCCCGGCAATCATTCTGAGCGTCGTCGACTTGCCGCAGCCGGAGGGGCCGACAAGGGCGATGAATTCGCGGTCGGCCACTTCGAGGTCTATGCCGTGGACCACTTCGAGGGCGCCATAGCGCTTGACCAGCTTTTCGAGGGTGACGGTTGCCATGGTCTATCCTTTGACTGCACCGGAGGTGAGGCCGGAAACGAGATGCTTCTGCACGATGAAGGTGAGCACGAGGGCCGGGATGATCATCACCACGGCGAGCGCGCACATGCCGCGCCAGTCGATGGTGAACTCCGCGGTATAGTCGAGCAGGCCGACCGGCAGGGTCTTGGAGGTGACGGAACGGGTGAGCTGCGAGGCGAGCGCGAACTCGTTCCACGAGGTGAGGAAGGCGAAGATGCCGGCCGATGCGATGCCGGGGCCGGCGAGCGGAAACTCGACCTGCCAGAAGGCCTGCCAGCGCGTGCAGCCGTCGATCTGGGCGGCTTCGGCGAGATCCTTCGGCACCTGGCGGAAGAAGCCGTCGATCAGCCAGATGGTGAAGGGCACGTTGAGCGCCACATAGACGAGGATCAGGCCGAAATGCGTGTCGATGATGCCGAGGCGGGCATAGACGAAGAACAGCGGCAGGGAGAGCGCGATGCCGGGAACCGTACGGGTCAGCATCAGGCCGAGGAAGATCGCCGACTTCGCCTTGAAGCGATAACGGGCAAAGGCATAGCCGCCGGCCATGCCGATGGCGAGCGAGATCACGGTCGAGGTGACCGAGATGATCAGCGAGTTGCGGAAATATTCGATGACCGGAATGCCGCCCTGGCCGATGCCGGAGAACATCGCGACATAGGCGTCGAGCGACAGGTCCTCAGGGATCCAGACCGGGGGCTTGGCCATGATCTCACCGTCGGACGGAAGGAGGAGAGCACGATCCAGAGACCCGGCAGGCAGATGATGGTCATCGCCACGAACAGCGTGATCTTGTGCACGGCCGAGAGGGCCAGCGATTTCAGGCGGGCGGTTGAGTTCTCGTTCATCTCACCACTCCGCGGCGATCTGGGTGCGGGCTGCCGCCAGCTTCCGGTAGAAATAGACGGTGAATAGGATCGACAGGAGGATGGCGAAATAGGCCATGGCATTGGCGAGCCCCATGCGGGCGTCGGAATAGGCGGTGCGCGAAACCAGCGTCCAGAGAAGCTCGGTGCGCTTGGCCGGGCCGCCATCCGTCATGATCTTGACGATGTCGTAGGCTCTGGCGACGTCGAGCGAGCGGATGGTCATGGCGATATAGGCAAAGGGCATGATGAAGGGCCAGGTGACGTAGCGAAAGGTCTGGAAGGGTGTGCAGCCGTCGACGCGGGCCGCCTCCAGCGGTTCCTTCGGCATGGCGAGCAGGCCGGCGAGGATCAGGATGGCGAAGACCGAGGTGGACGACCAGATCTCGGCCACCAGGATCGCCCAGAAGGCAAGCTTGCCGTCGATCAGCCACGGGATCGCCTGATCGGTGAGGCCGAGCGACTGCAGGGCATTGTTGATCAGGCCGATATTGTCGTTGAACATGAACTTGAACTGGAAGCCGACGAGGATGGGCGAGAACATCATCGGGAACATCATGATGGTTCTCAGCACCCGCTGGCCCCTCGATGCCTTCTCGACCAGCATGGCAAGACCGAGGCCAAGCAGCATCTCGACGTTGAGGGCAACGGTCAGCAGCAGGACCGTGCGGCCGAATGCCGTCCAGAACTCCCAGTCGGTCAGGATGCGCGCATAGTTGCGGAAGCCGACCAGCGTTTAGAGCGACGCCGGCTGCGTCAGCCGGAAGGCGGTGAAGCTCGAATAGAGCGTCAGCCGGAGAGGGACGATGACGTCGGCTGCCAGGACGACGAATGCGGGCAGCAGAAGCAGGACGGGTGCCGGGATTCTCCAGCCTTTCATGAAATGCCTCTCCTGTATGCTTTTGGTCTGATCTGTTTCGTGGTCACGGAGTGCTCCGCAAGGGTTGCGAAATGCCCCTCACCCTAACCCTCTCCCCGCAAGCGGGGAGAGGGGACGACCACGACGATGTCTGTTTCGCGGTAAGGGTGCTGCATATCCCTTCTCCCCGTCAGAACGGGAGAAGGTGCCGGCAGGCGGATGAGGGGCGGACCCGCCTACAGCTCGCCCGCTTCTTCGAGAAATCTGCTGCCTCTGCGCCGCGGCGTCGAGGGTCTCTTTGAGGTCTTGTCACCGAGGATGGCGCCTGAGTTCCGCAGACGGCGTTCGAGATCTGATCCACGACGGGGTCTGCGGAACTGGCGTGCTGGGCGGCTTCCGGAAGGCGCTCAGACTTCCTTCAGGGATGTTCGCCGCTTCGGCGATATCCCACTCCCAGACCGCGGTGCGGGTCGGCAAAGGCCGGCGGCCGCTTCGGAGCCGGGCCGTCCTCGTTGAGAACCAGACGAGTGAGGCGGCGGCATCCTTGCTGGCGCGTCGCGACCGAGAAGCCGCGGCCGGACCAGCCGGTACGCTTGCCGGACGAACTGGCCGGTTGAACCTTCTCGACGACATTGCCGGCGACCTTGACGATCAGTCGTTGAGAAGGTCGCCCGCCGCCAGTCGAGGTTGACCGCGATGGTGCCGGAGGCAAAGCCCTGGCCGAGGTCGTCCCAGAGATATTGGTCGCTGGCCGGAACGGCCTTGGCCTTGTAGAGATTGACGAACCAGTCGAGGGCGCGGATGCCGGCTTCGAGTTAGCGGCCGCCATCGGCGTCGAGATATTCGCCGCCTTCGGCGACGACCATTTCATAGAAGCGGCCGTTGATCGCCTCTTCCTTGCCGGCGAACTGCGTGCCGTAGAAGTCCGGCGGACTGGAGAAGAAGGTCGCCTGGTCGGTCACCTGGGCCCAGGTGTCTGGCGGAGCGAGGTCATAGCCGTACTTCGCCTTGAAGGCGGTCTTCTTGGCTTCGTCCTGATAGAGGCTCTTCTGGTAGTAGAGGGCGGACACGTCGAACTGGGCGCGCGGCAGCATGACCAGCTTGCCGTCGAGCGTCGAGGCCTTGATGTTGGCCGGCACGAAGGCGTCGACCTCTTCCTTCGGCACGAGAACCGACAGGTCGGTGTAGATGTCCGGGTATTGCGGGGCGAACGAGGAGTGGTTGGAACCGACGCACCAGGAAATGCTGCCCGTGGCGATGTCCGACTTGATCTCCTTGTCGAGTTCGAAATGGTTTTTCTTGGAAATGACGTTGACCTTGGCGCCCGTCGCCTTCTCCCATTCGGCGATGCGGGCGTAGAGGGCTTCGTACTGCTGTCCGCCGATCAGCTTGGCGTCGATCGTGACGCCGTCAAACTTGCCGGGCAGATCGGCCGCGCCGACCGTTCCCGCCCAAGCACACATCAATGCGCCGGCTGCTACGCCGGTCAAAAGCTTTGGCATTTTCTCCTCCCAAGTGGCTCACGCCTCAGCCCTCACCAATAAGAGCTTCATTCATATACAAACCATTTATTCATCTAGCGTCAAGCGCAAAGTATTGCGAGGGCTCATTTCTGCGTATATGAAAGGAGTGCTTCACTGAAGGGGATCGCGCCGTGACCGAAGACGAGAATGACCGCTATCGCGCGCCGGCGCTCGACAAGGGCCTGGATATTCTCGAGCTGCTGGCGGCGGTGGACGGCGGGCTGACCCAGGCGGAAATCGCCAAGCGGCTGGATCGCAGCACCAATGAATTCTACCGCATGCTCGACCGCCTGGTGAAGCGTGGCTATGTCACCCGCATCGACGGCGACCGCTTCGCGCTGACGCTCAAGCTGTTCGGCCTTGCCCAGCTGCACGCACCGGTGCGCCGGCTGGCGTCCTTTGCCATTCCGCTAATGCGGGAGCTGGCCGAGGCCACCCGCCAGGCCAACCAGCTGGTGGTGTTCGATCGGGGCTATCCGGTGGTCATTGCCCAGCAGGAAGCGCCTGGATACTGGGGTATCTCGATCCGCGTCGGTTCGCGGATCAGCCTGTTCGACACCGGTTCTGGTCATGTGCTGCTGGCCTTCCGGACCAAGGAGGAGCGCGAGATGATGATCGCCGAGAACCTCGGCAGCAGTGGCGACCAGGCCAAGGTCACGCCGGAATTCATGGCCCGTCTCGACCAGATCCGCAGCCGTGGCTACGAGATGATGCCGAGCGCCCAGACGGCAGGTGTCATCAACCTGTCCGCACCGGTCCTGGGAGCCGACGGCAAGGCGATCGCGGCGCTGACCGTGCCCTATATCACGCTGATCAATGCACCCGGCGCGCCCGACATCACCAACACGATTCAGCTCGTGGTCGAGACGACCCGCAAGCTGTCGGAAATGGCCGGTTCGGACTTCACGACCGAAGCTCGCTGAGGCCGAAATTTCGTATTTGAATAGATGGTTCTTCTGTGGCACCTTTCCGCCGGTTTCGAGGAGGATGCCCGAATGATCGTCGACACCCATCTGCATCTGATCTACCGCAGCCGGCTTGCCTATCCCTGGCTCTCGTCAGTGCCTCCGCTCGACGCCGACTTCACCTACGACCTCTATGAGCGCGAAGCGCGCCGGCTCGGCATCGTCTCGGTTCTGCACATGGAGGTCGATGTGGCGCCGGACCAGATCGAGCGGGAGACGGATCTCGTCGCCGAACTCGCCGGCCAGGACGGAAGCCTGCTGGCCGGGGCCATCGCCTCGTGCCGGCCGGAAGATCCGGACTTTGCCGCCTATCTCGAGCGTGTGCACGCCAATCCCTTTGTGAAGGGCTTTCGTCGCGTGCTGCACGTGGCGCCGGACGTTCTGTCCGAGGCGGCGCTGTTCCGCGAGAACATCAAACGTCTTGCCGGCACCGGCCTGACCTTCGACCTCTGCGTCCTGCCGCATCAACTCGTCAAGGCGATGGCGCTCATCGATCTGGCACCGGATGTCTCCTTCGTGCTCGACCATTGCGGCGTGCCGGACGTCAAGGGCGGCGGGTTCGACGTGTGGAAGGGGCCGATCGCCGAGATCGCCCAACGGCCGAACGTCACGGTCAAGCTCTCCGGACTGCCCGCCTATGGCGCGCAAGACTGGACGCTGGAAGATCTGAAACCCTATTTCGGCCAGGTGGCGGAAAGCTTCGGCTTTTCCCGCATGGTCTGGGGCAGCGACTGGCCGGTCTGCACGCTCGGCGGCGGGCTGTCCACCTGGATCGGCGCCACGCATGCGCTGCTGTCCGGCGTGAGCTTGGAGGAGCGAAGCCGCGTTCTCTCCGGCAATGCCCGGGCGCTCTGGAAACTCTGACGCCGACACCGTGTCAGAGCCAGCCACGCGCTAGTCGCGAAAGCTCGCCCGAAATCCGTCGTTCAAGCGATCGATTGCCGTGCGCACGGAGATCGCGCCGGTGACGGCGTCGTTGACGATGTGCGAGGCCGCCTCCTGGAAGGGCATGTAGCCATTGTGCCTAGGACGCAGCCAGGCGCCTTCGAGCGTCGCCCGCGTGCCGCGATAGAAGTCGAACGTGGCGGCATTGGCGTCCGCGCTCTCCCATCCGGCAGCGTGTCCGGGCTGGCCACCGGAGCGCCAGTAGCGGTCGGCCTGAACCGCTCCGCCGGCAATCCAGTAGGCAAAGTCGATCGCCGCCTGCCGGTTGGCGCCGAAGGCGGAAACGGCAATGCCGGTGCCGCCCAGCGCCGAGCCGACGGGACCGCCTTTGCCGGCCACCGCCATGTCGGTGAAGGCGATGCGGCGGTCGCGGAATCCGTCCAGCGAGTAACTCACATAGCCGTAGATCAGCGGGGACACCGCAATCGGCGAATGGCGCTCGCCCATACGGTCCAGCACGGCGATCGGGTCCATGGTCAGGCAGGCCGGATCGATCACGGCGGCAAGCTCCCGGATCATCTCGACCGCCGCGGTTGCGGCCTCAGCGTCGACGAAGGGGCTGTCCCTTTCGACCGCGCAGGGGTGGCCGAGATTGCCGGTCAGCGAAAACAGGCTCATCAGCGAATGCGGGGGGCGAAGCGGCAGCAGGACAAGGCCGGCCCGCGCCAGATCCACCACCTCGGCCCAGCGGGTCGGAGCCGTGCCGATCAGGTCGGGTCGATAGGCGAGAACCTGGGTCGCCGCGTCGATCGGGAAGGCCCACTGGCGACCCTGCCAGTTGTAGCTCGGGAAGGATGCGCCAACGGAGCCTGCCGCGAGGTCGGCGAATTCCGTAGCGCGTTCGGGCAGGTCGAGGGGGGCGAGGCAGCCCTCCGCGGTGATCTGACCGACATGGGGGTGGTCGATGACGATCAGGTCATACCGGCGCGCCAGTTCTTCGACGGGAAAGCTCTCGAAATCCTGCAGGGAGCGCTTGTCCCATTCGATCTCGACGCCTGTCTTTTCGCGCCAGTCGACCGAGCAGGCGACCATCGGGTCATAGCCGCGCGGATGGCTCCAGGTCATGCCCTTCAGGCGGATCCCGCTCATTGGGCAAACTCCGCCCTGATCCGGGCCGTGTGCTCGCCGACCAGCGGCGCAGCACGGCTGCCCTTCGGCCGTTCGCCGTTGACCCGGACCGGACAGCGGGTGGTGCCGATCGACACATCGTCCTCGCGGGTCACGGTCTGCAGCATGTCCAGCAGCTTGAAGCCCTCGCTGTCGAGCAGTTCCGGCCAGTCGAGCACCTTGGAGCACCAGATGTCGGCCGGTTCGAGGATCGAAAGCCAGTGGTCTACCGTGTCGGTGGCAATGTGGTCCGCAATGATCCTCTTGATGTCGTCGCGGCGGGTGAACCAGGACTTGGCGTCGTCGCGGAAGGGTGCAAGCGCCTCGATGCCGAGCAGGTCCTGCAGACGGCCGATCGGGGTCATCGCAATTGCCAGATAGCCGTCGGCCGTGGGATAGACCCCATAGGGCGCGGACAGGTAGGCATTGGCGTTGCGGAAGCTCGATCGCTTGGGAAGCCGCCTGCCATCGTTGAGATGCGTGGTCAGCAGTTCGAACTGCAGGTCGACGAGGCTTTCCAGCAGGCTCGTCTGCACATGCGCACCCTTGCCGGAAATGCCGCGGCGCACGAGGGCGGCCAGAATGCCCTGGCAGGCATTGGCGCCGGCGAGCATGTCGGCGATCGAAAGGCCGAGCGGCACCGGGCCTTCGCCCTCGTCGCCGTTCAGCCACATGACGCCGGAGCGGGCCTGCGCCAGCAGATCCTGGCCGGGGCGCATGACCCAGGGGCCTTGCTCGCCGTAGCCGCTGATCGAGGCATAGACGATCTTCGGGTTGATGGCCTTCACCGCCACGTAGTCCAGTCCGAGCCGTTCGATGACGCCGGGGCGGAAATTCTGGATCAGCACGTCGGCGCGTGTCAGAAGCCTGCGCAGAAAGGCGAGGTCGTCGGGGTTCTTCAGGTCGATGCCGAGGCTTTCCTTGCCCCGGTTGATCGCGTGGAAGATCGTCGAGTCGCCGCCGACTTCGGTGTCGCTGAGATAAAGCCGACGGGACAGGTCGCCGCCATCCGGGCGCTCGATCTTGATGACCCGGGCGCCGAGGTCCAGCAGTCGCAGCGAGCAATAGGGGCCCGACAGAAACTGGCTCATGTCGACCACCGTCAGACCTTCAAGCGGCAGGCCGCCTTCTTCCTGCATGTCTCAAATCCTCCCATAGCGCCGTCGATCGGCGGACCCTGCGCATTCCCGAGCGCATGAGGGTCTGAATTCTTATTTGAATTTATCTTTCACATATGGGTGGTCAATTCAAGTGTAAAGTGTGCCGATGCCGCGACTGGCGCCGCGGGCGTTCAATTGAGAAAGTTGGGGGGTAAGAAGAGAACTAGTCGGCCAGCAATCCGTCGAACACTTCCAGCATGGCGTCGGCAATGGCCTGCCCGAGTTCTGCAGCCGAGGTCGCCAGCGCTTCCTCGTTCATGTCCCGTGCCGCCATGGCGAAAGCCGCGCCTTCGATCGTCACGATTTCCTGGGCGCGCTGGATCGCCCACAGGGCAAAGTCGCTACGGTTGCTGATTTCGGTGGTTTCCACGGCTGCTCTCCTGATCGCTCTTGGTGCCGAGCTTTATAGCGGATGTGGGCCGGAGCGACAGTCACGAAACGTCTGCATTTAAAGGTTGCGGTGCAATGCATATACACGTTTTTGGTATGAATATTTACATATAATAGTACTATTGATAGCGTCCCTTCATGCCGGACCTGCGGAGGGCGGGAACGGCTCTTTTGGGAGGAAATCAATGTCTATTCTATCCAGGCTCGCGCTCGTCGCGGGCATGACCGCGATGCTGTCTTCAACGGCGCTCGCGGCAGGGCGCCGTCGGCTTCTCGCAGATCGGTTCGAATCCGGCTGGCGCGCCGCAGAAACCTCCGTCACCAAGATGGAAGTGAAAGCGCGGCATCGACCTGAAATTCGCCGATGCGCAGCAGAAGCAGGAAAACCAGATCAAGGCGATCCGCGGCTTCATCGCCCAGGGCGTCGACGCCATCCTGGTGGCGCCCGTCGTCGCGACCGGCTGGGATGCCGTTCTCGGCGAAGCCAAGGACGCCAAGATCCCGGTCATCCTGCTCGACCGCGGCGTCGATGCCGCCGAGGACCTCTACCTGACTTCGGTCGCGTCGGACCAGGTCGAGGAAGGCCGCGTTGCCGGGCGCTTCCTGGTCGACAGCGTCAAGGACAAGGACTGCAAGGTCGTCGAACTTCAGGGCACCGTCGGCTCGACCCCGGCGATCAACCGCAAGAAGGGCTTCGAAGAGGCCATTGCCGGCAAGGCGAACATCTCGATCGTTCGCAGCCAGACCGGCGACTTCACCCGTGCTAAGGGCAAGGAAGTCATGGAGGGCTTCATCAAGGCCGAAAACGGCGGCAAGGACATCTGCGCCGTCTATGCCCATAACGACGACATGGCGGTCGGCGCCATCCAGGCGATCAAGGATGCCGGCCTGAAGCCCGGTTCGGATATCCTCGTCGTTTCGATCGACGCCGTTCCGGACATTTTCTCGGCCATGGCCGCCGGCGAGGCGAATGCCACGGTCGAGCTGACGCCGAACATGGCAGGCCCGGCCTTCGACGCGCTCGAAGCCTATCTCAAGGACGGCAAGGCTCCGGAGAAGTTCATCATCACCGAGTCCAAGCTCTATACGCCGGCCGACAATCCCCAAGGCGAGTACGATGCCCGCAAGGGTCTCGGTTACTGACCGCACGCAGCAGAGAGGGGGCCGCCGGCATTGCCGGCGACCCCCTTGCATTGCGTTGTGGGACGGCGAAATATCGCGATCAGCGGAGGGGAGCATATGGACAATGAAGGCTCGGGCACGGAATTCGTGCTGGAGGCGCGAGGCGTCAGCAAGATTTTCGGCCAGAACCGCGCGCTGAACGACGTGAACTTCGGGCTGAGGCCCGGCGAAGTCCATGCGCTTCTGGGGGAAAACGGCGCCGGCAAGTCGACGCTCATCAAGATCCTGACGGGCGCCTATCAGCCGGATGCCGGCGATGTTGTGCTCGACGGGGAACGCATGCAGTTTCGCGATCCGCTCGACGCGCAGTCCTACGGGATCGGCACCGTCTATCAGGAGGTCAATCTCCTGCCCAACCGCTCGGTGGCGGAAAATCTCTATCTCGGGCACCAGCCGACGCGCTTCGGTTTCGTCCGCAAATCGCTGATCGCCAAGAACGCCCGCACGCTTCTGGCACGCTACGGTCTCGATATCGACGTGGAGGCCGAACTCGGCAGCTATTCCGTCGCCGTCCAGCAGATCGTCGCCATCTGCCGCGCCGTCGAACTGTCCGGCAAGGTCCTTGTCCTCGATGAGCCCACCGCCAGCCTCGACAAGCAAGAGGTCGACCGGCTGTTCGAAGTGATCGCCACTCTCAAGGCCGAAGGCCTGGCGATCGTCTTCATCACTCACTTCCTCGATCAGGTCTTCGCGATCTCCGACCGGGTGACGATCCTGAGGAACGGCAAGCTCATCGGAACCCGCCCGCTCGCCGGACTGACACGGACCGATGTGGTGCGCATGATGCTGGGCAAGGACGTGACCTTCGTGCCGGCCGTCACTGGCATAGAGGAACGGGAAGCCGGTCCTCCCATGGTCGAGTTCGACGCTTGCGGCAAGGTCGGCAAGGTGAAGCCGTTCTCCGTCCGAATCCACAAGGGCGAGGTGGTCGGCGTGGCCGGGCTGCTCGGCTCAGGGCGCACCGAAATGGCGCGCGTGATGTTCGGCATCGACCAGACGGACAGCGGCGAAATCCGCGTCGACAAGAAGCGGGTCGATCTGAAAAGCCCCGCCCAGGCAATCGCTCACGGTTTCGGTTTCTGCCCCGAGGACCGCAAGGCGGAGGGCATCCTCGGCGACCTGTCGGTGAGGGAGAACATCATCATCGCCCTTCAGGGCAAGCTCGGCTGGTTCCGCACGCTCAATCGCGACGAACAGATGGAGATCGCCGGCAAGTTCGCCGAGGATCTCGATATTCGCGCGCACTCCTATGACATGCCGGTGAAGCTTCTCTCCGGCGGCAACCAGCAGAAGGTCATTCTCGCCCGCTGGCTGGCGACGGATCCTTCCTTCCTCATCCTCGACGAACCGACCCGGGGCATCGACGTCGGCGCCCATGCCGAGATCGTGCGCACCATCAGCCGGTTGCGCGAGGACGGCCTCGCGCTGATGGTCATTTCGTCCGAACTTGACGAGATCGTCGCCTATTCCTCGCGCGTCGTCGTCATGCGCGACCGGGAAATGGTCGCGGAGCTGCGCGGCGACGAGATCACGCCTTCCGTCATCGTCCAGGCGATCGCCGCCCAACCCGAGGGAGAAACGGCATGAGATCCATGCATCTGGCGCGGGCACTCAATCCGCAGACCATTGCGCTTCTCGGCGTGCTGTTCATCAACTGGCTGCTGTTTCCGGGTTTCTTCGACGTCACCTGGCAGGACGGACGTCTGTTCGGCAGCGTGATCGACGTTCTCAATCGCGGCGTGCCGGTTGCCATTCTCGCCATCGGCATGACCGCGGTCATCGCCACCAAGGGCGTCGACCTTTCGGTCGGCGCCGTGATGGCCATTGCCGGCGCGGTGGCGGCCACCATGGTGACCGAAGGTTATCCGACCTATGTGGCTGTGCCCACGGCGCTTGCCGCAGCCCTCGCCTGCGGGCTGTGGAACGGCATCCTCGTCACCTATTTCGCCATCCAGCCGATCGTCGCCACCCTTGTGCTGATGGTGGCGGGGCGCGGGATTGCGCAGCTCATTACCGAGGGCTCGATCGTCACCTTCTCGGACCCGGCGCTGATCTTCATCGGCACCGGTTCCTTCCTCGGCATGCCCATGCCGGTGATCATCGCTGCAGTGCTCCTGGTTGCCAGCGTCGTCGCCGTACGATCCACCGCGATCGGGCTGTTCATCGAGGCCGTCGGCGTCAACCGCGTGGCCGCCAGTCTCGCCGGCATCCGAAGCCGCCTGCTGCTGGTGTCGATCTACACCTTCTCAGGGCTCTGCGCCGGGATTTCCGGCATCATCATCGCCGGCGATATTCGCGGCGCCGACGCCAACAATGCCGGCCTGTGGCTTGAGCTCGACGCGATCCTGGCCGTGGTGATCGGCGGAACCTCGCTGCTCGGCGGACGCTTCTCGATCGCCATGTCGGTCATGGGCGCGATCATCATCCAGGCGATGAATACGGGCATTCTGGTCTCGGGCTTCCCGCCGGAATTCAACCTCGTGGTCAAGGCCGGCGTCATCATTCTCATCCTCCTGATGCAGTCTCCGCTCGCAGGCAGGCTCATCGAGGCTCGGCGCAACAGCCGCCTCCTTTCGGGAAAATCTTCATGAACCGCAGTCTCAGACCCCTTATGGCCACCGCCGTGATCTTCGCGCTCGCCTATGCGGCCAGCGTCCTGCAATATCCCGGCATGTTTTCGACGCGCGTGCTGGGCAATTTCCTCACCGACAACGCCTTTCTCGGCATCGCCGCAGTCGGCATGACCTTCGTCATCCTGGCGGGAGGTATCGATCTGTCGGTCGGCGCGGTGATCGGCTTCACCGGCGTGATGATCGCGGTGCTCGTGTCCTGGTATGGCTTCCATCCGCTCGTGGCCTTTGCCGTCGTGCTGGCGATTTCGGCGGCCTTCGGGGCCTCGATGGGGGCTGCGATCCACTATCTGCAGGTGCCATCCTTCATTGTGACGCTCGCCGGCATGTTCCTGGCGCGCGGCGTGGCCTCCGTCATCACGCAGGATTCGATCCCGGTCACCCATGAATTCTACACGACCGTCTCGTCAGCCTATTTCCTGATGCCGGGCGGGGGGCGCATCAGCCTCATCGGCGGCCTGATGATCCTCGTCTTCATCGCCGGCGCGCTGCTGGCGCACCGCACACGCTTCGGCTCCTACGTCTATGCGCTCGGCGGCAATGCCACGTCCGCCCAACTGATGGGCGTGCCGGTGGCGCGCACCACGATCCTTATCTATACGCTTTCGGCGGTCCTGTCGGGTCTCGCGGGCATCGTCTTTTCGCTGTATACGTCGGCCGGCTATCCGCTGGCGGCGGTCGGCGTGGAGCTCGATGCGATCGGCGCGGTGGTGATCGGCGGCACATTGCTGACCGGCGGCTACGGCTTCGTGTTCGGGACCTTCATCGGCGTCATGCTGCAGGGGCTGGTGCAGACCTACATCATCTTCGACGGGACGCTGTCCAGCTGGTGGACGAAGATCGTCATCGGCGCGCTGCTGTTCGTCTTCATCGTATTGCAGCGGCTGGTCTTTTCAGCATCTTCGGTGCGCGCAAGGGGTTTTTGGAAGTTGAGACATGAGTGAACCTGGCAGTCTGATCCGCGCGCGCTCCGGGCGGTCGGCTGCAGCCAATTTCCATTCCTTCATCATCAACGAGATCGGGGCCGGCATCGTCTCCGGCCGCTTTCCCGTGGGTTCCATCCTGCCGCGCGACGCCGAACTCATGGACATGTACGGCGTTTCGAGGACGGTCCTGCGGGAGGCGCTGAAGACGCTGGAAGCCAAGGGCCTGGTCGAGGCGCGACCGAAGGTGGGGACGCGCGTTTCGCCGAGAAGCCGCTGGGCGCTGTTCGATCACCAAGTGCTGCTCTGGCATTTCGAAGCGGGGCTCGACCCCGTCTTCGTCTGCTATCTCTTCGACGTGCGGCGGCTGCTCGAGCTGGAAACCGTGCGGCTCGCGGCGAAGCTTCGCACCGCCGATCATATCCGCATGCTCTACTACTGGCTCCAGCAGATGAGCGTGTCGCGCGGCATGGCCGATTCCTTCGCCCTTGCCACCCTCGAACTTCATCGCGTGCTTGCCGATGCGGCACAGAACCCGATGCTGCGCGCCGCTCTCGGCGTCACCGAATTCACCCTCGCGGCGGCCATGCCGGAAGGGGAGGGGCGCGACGACGACAGCTTCTACGAGACCGCCGTCCTCAAGCGGCGCAACCTGGTGCAGTCGGTGGAAGCCGGCAAGGTCGCCGAGGCCGAGGCCTGCCTGCTCGAGGCGATCGAGGTCGATTTCGACAGTGCCCGGGTCCGCATGGCCGGGGGGGCGTCACCGGACGCGAGGTGAGGCTACGACCAATTGGCTTTGGTCTGCTCCGAGAGCCGTTTCCGGTCAGGCGACCGCGCGCAGCGAGGCGGCCTTGCCGAGCTGCAGCCTGCGGCAGCGCAACGCCTCGTGCATCAGCACTTCATCGGCGAAGGCGCGCGCGTTTTCCCGAGCCTTCTCCAGATTGCTGACGCGGCCGGCGGTGAGCGTATGGAGCGTGCCGCCGCAGTCGAACACGTCGCGGAAGGCGGATCGCTCGATGATCGGCGTATCCATTACGTTGACGTGGCGCTCGGCCAGCAAGGCCTTGACGGTCTGCAGGGCGCGCGTCGTGACCATCGAGTTGACGCGGGTCAGGACGACCGAGAAGGGGATGTGGATATTGCCCTTGTCGGCCAGATACTGCATCAGCTCGATCACGTGCGCGCCGCCCTGGGCGTCCATCGAACAGCCCTGGATCGGGATCAGCACGTGGTTCGAATAGCCGATCGCCTTGGCGAGCAGCGGCGTGCGGGCACCGGGCAGGTCGATCAGAACGTAGTCGGATTCGCTGCGGCTTTCCTGGATGTGTCTTTCGAGCGAGGCCAGGGTGACATAGGGGATGACCTTGACCGTTGTCTTGTCCGCGGAATTCTCGCGCCAGCGGGTGATCCAGTATTGCGGATCGGCATCGAGGACGGTGACCCGGAAGCCCATCTGCTCGAGCTCGGTCGCGAGCAGCAGGACCGCGGTGGTCTTTCCCGCGCCGCCCTTGGTATTGGCAAAGGTGATGACCGGCATTGTCGCTACTCCGGGTGTCCGAACGAATCGCAGCCCGTCCAAGACGGGCGCCTTCTCAGCCCTGATGTTCCGCCATTTATGGTTAATGGATGTTGAAGGACGCCCGCGAATTGTCGGCCTGTGGCGGCTAGCGGCGACGGTCCGCCGCGAGGATCTCGTGGGCGATCTGGTCGAGCGGCACGACCTTGTCGACGCCGCCGCGCGCCACGGCCTCCTTGGGCATGCCGTAGACGACCGAAGTCGCCTCGTCCTGAGCGATGGTATAGGCGCCGGCGTCATGCATCTCGGCCATGCCGCGCGCGCCGTCATCGCCCATGCCGGTCATGATGACGCCCATGGCATTGGCCCCGGCGGCCCGTGCTGCCGACCGGAACAGCACGTCGACCGACGGCCGGTGCCGCGACACCAGCGGGCCGGAGCGCACGGAGACATGATAGCGCGCGCCCTGCCGTTCCAGCAGCATGTGGTGGTCGCCGGGCGCAATCAGCACGTGGCCGCGCAAGACGGGATCGCCGTCGACGGCCTCCTTGACCTCCATCTCGCACAGCGTGTTCAGCCGCTTGGCGAAGGCGGCGGTAAATCTCTCCGGCATGTGCTGGACGATGACGATGCCCGGCGCATTGGCCGGGAGCTGTTCGAGAAAGTCGCGCAGCGCTTCCGTCCCGCCGGTCGATGCACCGACGCAAATCACCATTTCCGTGGTCTTGGCCATGGCCCGGCCGGTGGGCGGCGGCAGGACCACATCCGCGGTCAGCTTTGCCGCCGGGCCGCTCATTGCGGCGCTGCGCCTGACCCTACCGATGACGCGGGCATGGGCGGCGCTCTTCACCACCTCGCAGATCCGCATGCCGGCTTCCGCCAAGTGATCGGCCGCGCCGATCTTTGGCTTCAGGATTACGTCGACGGCGCCGGCTTCCAGAGCCTGGAGCAGCGTTTCCGATCCCTGTTCCGTCAGGGACGAGCACATGACGACCGGAATTGGGCGCTGCGCCATCAGCTTGCGCAGGAAGGTGATACCGTCCATGCGCGGCATTTCGACATCGAGCGTGATGACGTCCGGGATCTCTTCCTGGATCTTTCTCGCCGCCATGAACGGGTCCGATGCCGTGCCGCTGACCTCTATTTCCGGGTCGGCCTCGAGAACGCGGCTCAGTGTCTGCCGGACGCTAGCGGAATCATCGATGATGAGGACACGGACTTTCTTGGCCATATAGCTGTGTCAGACCTTTTCGAAGACGGTGTTGGCCACCTGGCGGATCGGAAGGTCGAAGCCCGATACCGTCTCCGAATGCCCGATGAACAGATAGCCTCCGGGCGCCAGGCATTCGATGAGGCGGGACAGGACGCGTTGCTGCGTGGGCTTGTCGAAATAGATCAGCACAGTGCGGCAGAAGATGATGTGCATAGGGTCGCCGACGCCATAGCTCGGATCCATCAGGTTGAGGCGGGCAAAGCCGACCTTGGAGCGGAGCGCGTGATGGATACGGACCTCGCGACGGTGCGCATCGAGCGGCGTCATCACATAGCGCTCGCGCAGTTCCGGCGGAACGGGGGCGACCATATCGGTGCTGTAGATGCCGCGGCGCGCGGTCTGCAGCACGTCGGTGCTGAGGTCGGTCGCCAGGATCGCATAGTCCTGCTGCGGGTTGTCGTCGGTGAAGGCGTCGAGCACCATGGCGATCGTATAGGGTTCGGCGCCGGTCGAGCAGGCCGAACTCCAGATCCGGAAACGCCTGAGGTCCCGCGCGGCCAGTTTCGGCAGGGCATGATCGCGCAGATAGGCGAAGTGGTTCGGCTCGCGGAAGAAGTCCGTCTTGTTGGTGGTGACGGCGTCGATCAGGAAGACCTTCTCCTGCTCGAGCCCGCCATGCTTGAACAGGTAGTCGCAATAGTCGTCGAAGCTGGAAATGCCGGTCGCCCGCAAACGGCGGCGCAGCCGGCCTTCCAGCATGGTTAGTTTGGTCGGCGGCATCTTGATGCCGCTGTAGTCATAGATGAAGCGCGCGAGCTGGTCGAAATTGCGTTTGCTGATGTGGTCTTCGACGCAGGCAACGGTGGCGACTGCAGACATGCATGGGTTCCAGTCAGGTCAGGCGGCGTTACGGGCGGAGAGCAGGGCGGTATCGCCGCTCGACAGAAGCCGGGCGAGATCGACGATGACGACGAAGCCTTCATCGCGGCGGACGACGCCGGCAATGTAGTCCGAACTCCAGCGAACGCCGATCTCCGGGGCGGCCTCGATCTGGCTTTTGCGGAACGGGATCACTTCGAACACCCGGTCGGCGACCATGCCGAGCGACAGCATGCGGGATTCGAGCGGGATGTCGAGAACCAGGACGCGGGTGTTGGGGGTGGGCTCGGTCTTGGGAAGACCGAGCTTGAGCCTCAGATCGATGGTCGGCACGCCCTGGCCGCGCACGTCGCGCAGCCCGAGCAGATAGTCCGGTCCGTTGGGAATGCGGAACAGCTCCTCGTAGTCGAGTATTTCGCGCACCACCTGGACCGGAACGGCAAAGACTTCCTTGCCGAGCGCAAAGGTGACGAACTGGGCTTCCTCGGACATGCCGGCCATCATGCGCTCTCCTTGAATTCGCTGTCGGTTGCATCCGGTCCGCCCATGCTGAGGTC
>JAHRYZ010000021.1 GCA_020621905.1 Rhizobium sp. | reverse complement strand
TCGCAGCATGTCGGCGGCTTCGTCATCACCCGCGACCGGCTGGACGAGGTCGTGCCGATCATGAACACGGCAGACGGGCGCTACATGGTCGAGTGGAACAAGGACGACCTCGATACGCTGAAGATCCTGAAGATCGATGTCCTGGCACTCGGCATGCTGACTTGCCTAGCCAAGGCGCTGACCTTGCTTGCCGACCATTACGAGCGACCCATGACGCTTGCCTCCTTCCTCGACGACGAGAGGCCGGAGGTCTATGACATGATCTGCCGGGCCGATACGCTGGGCGTCTTCCAGATCGAAAGTCGGGCGCAGATGAGCATGCTGCCGCGGCTGAGGCCGCAAGTCTTCTACGACCTAGTGATCGAGGTGGCGATCGTCCGGCCCGGGCCAATCCAGGGCAATATGGTGCATCCCTACCTGAAGAACCGGAAGGACAGGGAGGCCGGCCGCGAGATCACCTATCCGAAACCCGAGCTGGAAGCGGTGCTAAAACGCACGCTGGGGGTTCCGTTGTTCCAGGAACAGGCGATGCAGATCGCCATCACCGCCGCCGGCTTCAAGCCGGCCGAGGCCGACCAGCTGCGCCGGGCCATGGCGACCTTTCGCCGGACGGGGCAGGTGGCCAATTTCCGGCAGCGCTTCATCGACGGCATGCTGCAGCGGGACTATACGCTGGAATTCGCCGAGCGTTGCTTCAGCCAGATCGAGGGGTTCGGCGAATACGGCTTTCCGGAAAGCCATGCCGCCTCCTTCGCGCTGCTGGTCTATGCCTCCGCCTGGATGAAGACCTTCTATCCCGACGTCTTCTGCGCGGCCCTGCTCAATTCCCAGCCGATGGGGTTCTATGCGCCGGCGCAGCTGGTGCGCGACGCGCGCGAGCACGGGGTCGAAGTGAGGCCGGTCGACGTCAATGCCTCTTCCTGGAACAGCATTCTGGAGGCGGGCGGCTTCGACGTCCGGCGGGTCGCGCCACGGCACGCCTCGATGCGCCGGGTCATCCTGAGCACCAAGGCGGTGCGGCTCGGTTTCGGCAGGTCAAGGGCCTGTCGGAGGCGGACATGGACCTGCTCGTGGCGCGCCGCGGCAGCGGCTATGCCTCGGTCCGCGACCTGTGGAAACGCACGGGCCTGTCGCGCTCGGCGATCGAGCGGCTGGCGGATGCCGATGCCTTCGCCTCGCTGGGCCTCAGCCGCCGCGAGGCGCTCTGGGCCGCCCAGGCGCTCGATCAGCAGGCCGCCGTCGAGCACCTGCCACTCTTCGCCGGGGCTGCGGATGCCGACCTGCAGGTCGAGGCGGAGGTCTCGCTGCCGCTGATGCCTGCGGGCGAGCAGGTCATCCATGACTACCGCGTGCTGTCGCTGTCGCTGAAGGCCCATCCGCTCTCCTTCCTGCGCGAGGAGCTTGCCCGGGGCGGTGTGCTCGTTTCATCGGCGCTCGAGGAGACGGCCAATGGACGGCGTGTCGAGGTGGCGGGCCTGGTCTTGGTACGCCAGCGGCCGGGCTCGGCCAAGGGGGTGATCTTCATGACCATCGAGGACGAGACCGGGGTCGCCAACATCATCGTCTGGCCGAAGACCTTCGAGCAATACCGACCATCCGTCATGGCGCCCGGCTGGTGAAGGTGCGCGGGCGGCTGCAGAAGGCCGACGGCGTGATCCACGTGGTCGCCGAGCATCTGGTCGATGCGACGGAGAAGCTCGGCCTGCTCCGCGAGGAACTCAAGGATTTCGGCGGGCTTGCCCATGCCGACGAGATCCGCCGCCCGGTCAACGAGCACCGCTATGACGGCAAGTCGACCGGAGCGCTGGCGCGGCTGATCCGCGACGTGCCGGACCTCGCCGGCGACGTCCGCCAGGCCATGCCGAAGGGGCGGAATTTTCACTGAAATGCGCGGCGGTTCCATCCCGGCGGCCGGCTTGTGCATTCATTGCCGGCTTGCATCGGAAATTTTCTTGACAAGGGCCATCCTGTTTAGCAGAAAGGAGGGGCTGAAAGTCATGTTTGGAAGAGCGTAGAGGCCATGCTGGTCTGCAGCTGCAATTACATCACCGACAAGGACATCAAGGACGTCATCAACGAACTCCTTGACGAGGACTGTTGGCAGTTGATCGTTCCGGCGAAGGTCTATCATGCCATGGGCAAGCGCGGCCGCTGCTGCGGCTGCTTCCCCAATGTCGTCGAGATCATCATCCGCACCACCGAAGAATACCACGCCGCCCGCCAGACCGACGGTGCCGACGTCGTCGATTTCATGGAGCGCCTGAAGCGTTTCCACGAGGAGCAGAAGACGGCCATCCTCGAGCGTCGCCAGCGTGCCGCCCAGGTGGCCTGAGCGCATCGACGCCGGGGTTTCCCCTCTCTTTCGTCAAGAGGCCGAAAGATGCGGCTTGCGTCGTGGAGATATCCACCCATTTTCGCGCCGCGCCGGCCCACGAGCTGTCTCAATGCCACCGGCCGCGATGGCTTCCGCAGGACGTGGTGCTCGCCCGCTTCCGGTCCCCTCCGTATGCGCGTGCCATGGCACGACCGGCCCCTGTACAACGGCGCCCCTTGTCGGCGGTACGGCCTTGCACGGGAAATGGATGGCGGCGCATGCTGCGCCAGGCCCCCTCTGCTTTACCAGGCCTCTTCCCGTTTTCACCATTCGGACGCGGCATTCGGGTCGCCGCGGTCAAGGCCGGTTTCCTTCGATGGGAGAGTGCACTAGATTGAGATGAAAGCAGAATTTCCCCGGCGCGTTCGCGTCTGTCGCGACGACAGGAGCGAACGGGCTTAGTTCTTACCGACAAAACCACAGAAGAAGGGACCCGTCATGAAGGGTGATCAAAAAGTAATCGAACGGCTGAACGAGGCACTGTTCCTGGAATTGGGCGCCGTCAACCAGTACTGGCTGCACTACCGCCTCCTCGACGACTGGGGCTACACCAAGCTCGCCAAGAAGGAGCGCGCCGAATCGATCGAGGAGATGCAGCATGCCGACAAGCTGATCTCGCGCATCATCTTCCTCGAAGGGCACCCGAACCTGCAGACGGTCGCGCCGCTGCGCATCGGCCAGAACGTCAAGGAAGTGCTCGAGGCCGACCTCGCCGGCGAATACGACGCCCGCACTGCCTACAAGGCCTCGCGGGACATCTGTTACCAGGCCGGCGACTATGTCAGCATGAAGCTGTTCGAGGAGCTGCTGATGGACGAGGAAGGCCATATCGACTTCCTCGAAACCCAGCTGACCTGCTCTCGAAGATCGGCGAACAGAAATATGGCCAGCTGAACGCCGATTCCGCCGACGCCGCTGAATAAGGCATTTGGGGGCCTGTCCGCAGAGGGCTGACCTCCGATTGGCGGCACGCCTTCTCGGCGGAGGTCGGCGATGCGGCCGGTGAGGCCTATGGTTATGGTCTCGGTCCCGGAGTTGTCTCTTCTCCGGGGCGCCGCTTGAAGGGCGAGGGCGGGTGCGATCCACGGCAGCACTTGCCGCCGGATGCTTCGAGGCCCTCGCTTTGCTCGGTCACCTCAGCATGAGGGCCGTGCTGCGGCCGGCCGTCCAGATTCCGCCTGCGGCGTGGATCCTCGGGTCAGGCCCGAGGATGACGGCGTTCACTTTCGAGCAGGGACCCCCTCCGGCGTTCGTCTCAGCGGAAAGAACGCGTCTCGGACCTTCTGTCCGCATTCGACGGTTCGTGGTCGGCGGCCGGCCGATTCCGTCTTGCGTTTCCGCAAGCGCCAACGGCTCCTGGAGAATTCTACCCACTCACCGCGGTCGTCCTATTCGGACTTGAGCCGAGGATCCACGGCGCAGCCTGCAACGTTTGCCGACCCAACGCTTTCCATGAGAATTCCTCTACGAGGGGCGACTGGCGCTGCCAAGCCGGTACACGGTGATCCGTCAACCCTGAGGTGGGAGCAAGTGCCCCTCGAAGGGCGAGGGCGGGTGGGGCGCGGTGACGTCCGAGCGTGCCGCCGGATGCTTCGAGGCCCTCGCTTTGCCCGGTCACCTCAGCATGAGGGTCGTGCTGCGGCCGGCCGGTTCCGTCTTGCGTTTCAGCAAGCTGCAACGGCTCTTGAAGACTTCTGCCCCTCACCGAGGTCGTCATCCTCGGGCCTGACCCGAGGATCCACAGCACGGCACGGGATGCCTGGAGCCCTACACTTCCACGCGAATACCGCAAAGAAGGGGGTGGAAAACTGCCATGCGGTACACGGTCAGCCCTCACCCTGAGGCGGGAGCGATCCTCGAAGGGCGGGGCGTGTGGAGAGTGTAGGCGTTCGAGTTTGCGGTTGGATTCTCCTGCCCCGCCGCGGCCAGACCGGGCGGAAATATAGCCGGCAATGCTTCGCCGCGTCTCGCCATTGACGGATCCAGCCAGATAGGCGCGAGTCCTGGCCCGGGGCTCGGCCATACGTCGTCACGGTCGCTGTCCTGGCTGGTTCTCTGCCACCCTGCCCTCATTTCCACTCGTGGACCTTGTCGGCGCGAAGCGGTCGGCTGTCCACCAGGATCGATGGGTCGGCGATCTTTGCGACATATTGCTCGGCATCCTGATCGTCGTTGAAGCCGACGAAGATCATGAACATGGACATGGCCTTGGGCTGGCCCTTCTTGCGGTAGGCGAAACGCACGGCGCAGGAGGGGTATTGCGAGCCGATCGTCAGGGCCTGCGCGGCCTCCTCACCTTTCAGGTTTTCCAGCTTGCCATTGAAGGCGAGGAACTGGCTGAGCGCCATGAAATGGTCGATGGCTGCGAATGCCGTGCTCTGGGCGATCTGGCGGTGGGCGCCATCGGGGCCGGAGCGACCATAGTAGAGGCTGTCGGTCTGGCCCTTCCGCCTCTTCGTCTCGTAGACGATGAGTTTGCCGGTGGCAGCGAGCTCAATGTGCACGTCGTAGGTCTGGAACCGCTCGGGATGCTGGTCGAGTTCGGCAAAGAGGGTGCGTAAGTGCCGCACGTAATCTGCATAGAATTCCACCGGCATGGCTCAACTCCCTTTGTTCGGCCTCCCATAGCATTGCCGGGCGGGACGAGGCTATAGACGCGCGAGCCGTCGAGGAAAGGGCGCACGATGCCTGTCGGGAACGGGACGTTCGTGCCGTCCATGGACGCCTGGGCGTCGAAAGGATCGGCATCCAGCCACTGATGAGGCGGGGTGATGGCAGGAAAGCAGATCGAACAATCGAGGGTCGACCCGTCACGGTCAGCCAGGACCGGTCGAGGCCCGCGGCTATTGAGGTCGCGCAGATCTCCCTTGCACCGGGCAATACCGAGGACTGTCACTTTTCGCTGGCTGCAGACTTGCGCCCGCCCCATGCCGCGCTACGTCGCCCCCTTCCTCATCATGCTGGCCGTCACCGGGCAAATCATGCGGCGGCCGGCCTTGCTGGTCGGCCGTGACGGGGAAGACCTCTACGCTGGCGGCGAGCCAGGTACTCGTCGCGCGGCAGGCCGTGCAACCCTTGGGGCCGTGCCCGGCAGCAGCCTCGTGCGGTATATCGCGGCGTGCGGCGATACCGTCGGCATCCCAAGCGACGCGCGCGTCTCTCAGCCGGCGAGGTGGCGGAATTCGGCGACCACCTGTTCGTAGACGCTGCGCTTGAACGGAACGATCAGGTCGGGGAGTTCGGCCATCGGCTTCCAAGCCCAGGCGTCGAATTCGGCCGTGTGGCCGCCCGGCGGCGGGTCGATGGCGATCTCGCTCTCGTCGCCCTCGAAGCGGAAGGCGAACCAGCGCTGCGTCTGGCCGCGATACTTGCCGCGAAGCCCGATGCCGATCAGTTCGGCCGGCAGGTCGTAATTGATCCAGCGGCTCGCCTCGGCGAGCAGCGACACGCTCCTCATGCCGGTCTCCTCGTAGAGTTCCCGCAGCGCCGCCGGCAAGGGATCCTCGCCGTCGTCGATGCCGCCCTGCGGCATCTGCCAGAGCATGGGCGAGCCGTCATATTCCGAATTGCCCACCGGGATGCGCCGCCCGGCCCAGACCAGGCCCGCCGGATTGAGCACCATGATGCCGACGCACGGGCGATAGGGCAGGTCCTCGGCGCGGATTTTCGCGGAAACGGTCTTTTCCATCATGTCCCCCTTACTGTTCGGCATCGGCCGCAAGGGCGGAAACACCGACGATTTCAATCCCCCGGCCGGTTGCCTCGTCACTCCATTGGCGGATCGCGGCAATCGTCTCGTCGAAGGCCGAGGCGATGCCGATCGCCTGGCCGTTGCGGCGGGCGATGCGTTCCAGCTCGTCGAGCTTGGCCAGCACCGCCGCCTTTTCCGGCTGGCCGTCGAGCAGCAGGTTGCCCTGCGCATAGGGCATGCCGATCGCCTTGGCAAAGCTGTCGGTCAGCGAACGGGCCGTCGAGCCGTCGTCGAGGAAGAGCAGGCCGCGCGCGCCGATGTCGCGCATGACCGGCTCGAAGGCCGTGGCGTCCGACATGTATTTCGCGCCCATGTAGTTCATGACGCCGGTATAGTTGGTGATGCGGCCCATGGCCTCGTGCAGCTTCTTCAGCGCCTCGCCGGGCTGGTCTGTCGTCAGAAGCGTGCCGCGTCCGGGATTGTTGGCCGGATAGTCGAAGGGTTCGAAGGGCACCTGCAGCACGATCTCGTGGCCCTTGCGGCGGGCCTCCTGCATCCAGCGCGAGAGGCTGTTGCCGGTCGCGGCGAAGGCCAGCGTGATTTCTTCGGGCAGGTCGCGGATGGCGCGCTGGCTGCCGGTCTGACTGAGCCCGATGCCGCCGACGACGATGGCGACGCGGGTGGCGCGGGCGCCCGACCAGGGACGTGCATATTGCTCGAAGGGCCTCAGGCCATCGGGGCCGATGATCGGCAGGCGGCCCTCCGGCGTGTCCTCGAGCAGGTCGTCGTTGGGAAGGGCGGCGACGCGGCTGTCCTGGCCGATTGTCTGGCTGTCGATCAGCACGGGCCCGTTTCCGTCGCGCGGCTTGGGCGTGAACTTGGTGACGACCGAGCCGTCGTCGGTCACCGTGCGCTGCACGGTCGCTCCGCCGAGCGGCCGGCTGGTGGCGAGGTTCTGGCCGGGGCCGGCGGGCACGGTGGCGGGTGCTTGCGCCGTCTGGGCGTCCGTGCCGTCAGGCTTCGGCGCGGCGTCAGAAAACTGGCGCAGCGGCAGCGGGGCGAAGGCGGAATAGGTGGAGAGGCCGAGAATGGAGACGAGCGCCAGGCTGCCGAGCATGGTGCCGAACGAAGGCCAGCGACGCGGCGATCTTCCCGGCCTGCGGCCCTGGCCGAGCGGTGCATGGAGATCGGCGCTCAAGGTCTATGCGCTCCCGTCGGGTGGCGAATGCAAGCGGGCGCCGGATCGCTCCGGCGCCCCCATTTCTTACTTTGCCACGACGGCCTTGGCCGGGTCGGCCGGGAAGGACGGATCGGTCTTGGCGCCGCGCAGCAGGTCGAGCGCGTAGTTCAGCTGGACGTCGTCCTTGGCTTCCGGCGGCACATAGGCGACCGAACCGGAGCCTTCTTCGCTCTCGTTCTGGCCCTTGATGTGACCCTTGAGAGCCGATTCGCCCTCGGCGCGGACCTTGCCCTGCAGTTCTTCCGGCAGCGGCTGTTCGACCTTGATGTCCGGCTCGATGCCGGTGCCCTGGATCGAGCGGCCCGACGGCGTGTAGTAGAGCGCCGTGGTCAGCCGCAGTGCGCCCTTTTCGCCCATCGGGATGATGGTCTGGACGGAACCCTTGCCGAAGGAGCGCGTGCCGAGCACGGTTGCCCGCTTCAGGTCCTGCAGCGCGCCGGCGACGATTTCCGAAGCCGAGGCCGAGCCGCCGTTGACGAGAACCACCAGCGGCTTGCCATCGGTCAGGTCGCCCGCGCTGGCGTTGAAGCGGCGCGTGTCTTCCGGATCGCGCGAACGGGTGGAGACCACTTCGCCGCGCTCGAGGAAGGCGTCGGAGACGTAGATTGCCTGGTCGAGCAGGCCGCCCGGATTGAGGCGCAGGTCGAGGACGAAGCCCTTGAGCTTGTCGGCCGGCACTTCCTTCTGGATCTTGAGGATGGCGGCTTCGAGATCGTCATAGGTCTTCTCGGTGAACGAGATGACGCGCAGATAACCCACATCACCTTCGACGCGCGACTTGACGGCGCGGATCGGGATGATTTCGCGGACGATGGACAGTTCGATCGGCTTGTCGGCACCCTTGCGCAGGATGGTGAGCTTGATCGGCGTGTTGACCGCGCCGCGCATCTTCTCGACCGCTTCCTCGAGCTTGAGCCCGCGCACCGATTCGCCGTCGATTTCGGAGATGAAGTCGCCGGCCAGGATGCCGGCCTTGGAGCCCGGCGTGTCATCGATCGGGGTGATGACCTTGACCAGTTCCTCTTCCATCGTCACTTCGATGCCGATGCCGCCGAATTCGCCGCGCGTCTGCGTCTGCATGTCCGCCGCATCCTTGGCGTTCATGTAGGTCGAGTGCGGGTCGAGCGAGGTGAGCATGCCGTTGATGGCGTTCTCGACCAGCTTTTCCTCGTCCGGCGGCGTCACGTACTGCGCGCGCACGCGCTCGAAGACGTCGCCGAAAATCGACAATTCCTTGTAGGTGGAGGTGCCGGCGGCCTGTGCAGGAATGCCGGCCGAATAGAGAACGCTCATCGCGGTCGCACCCATGAGCGCGCCGACGAGAACAAGAGAAGCCCTACGAATCATTCTGTGCCTTTCCAGAGCCGCTTCCGGTCCACCACTCGCGGGAATCAACCGGTTTTCCATCTTTCCGAAATTCTATGTAAAGGGTCGGGCGATCCGTTTCCAGCGCCAATGCCGTAGCGCTCGCCACTCTTTTCTCCCCCATCACCGCCAAGGGCTCGCCGGAAAGAACGAACTTGCCCTGACCGGTGTTGATGCGGTCCATGCCGGACAGTACCACATGATAGCCGTCGCCGGTATTCAGGATGATCATCTGTCCGTAACTGCGGAATTCACCGGCGTAGACGACCCAGCCGTCGGCGGGTGCGGTCACCAGGGATCCTGGCGCCGAGGCGATGACCATGCCCTTGGCCTCGTGCCCCGTTCCGTCCGGATCGCCGAACTGGCGCAGGATTTCTCCCGTCGCCGGCAGTTCCAGTTTCTGCTTCAGATCGGAGAAAGCATATGCCGGGGCAATGCGGTTTTTATCGGGCAATGACGATGCCGCCAGCTCCCTGGCCTTCTGCCTCTGCTCGTCGCTGAGCTTGCGCAGCCGCTCCTCCTCGGCGCGGGCCCTGTCGGCCGCTTCGCGCACCGAACGGATCTCGGTCTCGAGGCTGGCGATCAGGCCCTCCATGCTCGATGCGCGGGCCGCGAGCTCTTCGGCGCGGCGCTTCTCGGTCGCGAGTTCGAGCGCGTTCCGGCGCGACAGCCGGTCGTTTTCGACCAGCAGCAGGTCCATGCGCCGTTCCTCCTCCTGCCGGCTGGCGATCGTGGTGACCAGCGTCTCGGTCTCCTTCTCGCCTTCCGTGCGCAGGCGCACCAACTCGGCGAGATCGGCGGCGAGCTTTTCGGTTTCCTTGCGGATGCCGGGCACGACGGCGCCAAGCAGGATCGCGGTTCTGACCGAGGCGAGCGCGTCCTCTGGGCTGACGAGCAGGGCTGGCGGCGGGTTTCGGCCCATGCGCTGCAGGGCGGCCAGCACCTCGGCGAGAATGGCGCGGCGATCCTTGAAAGAGTGGCGGATCTTGTCTTCGCTCATACCAAGCTCGGCGAGCTTCTTCTCGCCGGCGGCGATCTTGCGCTCCAGATCCTTGCGGCGGGCGGCGGATTGGATCAGCGCCTGCTTGAGGCTCTCCGAGGTCTTGGAAAGGGCGGCGATGCTCTCTTCCAGTTCGGTGGCCTTCTCGTCGGAGACCCGCATCGAGCGGGCAAGCTCCTGCAACTCCCGGCCAACTTCGTCGCGTTTCTGGCGCAGCGCCAGGGCCGCGTCATCGGCGGCGGGATCGGGTGTCGCGGGATCGGCTGCCACCGGGGCGGGCGGGGCGGTCACGGGCGGCGTGGGACCTTGAGCGATGGCGCGCGTATGCGGGTCTAGAAGCGGTCCGCCCAGCAGCATCGCAGACGCCAGCAGCATCGCGCGGACCGCGGGGCGGCGCTCGGCTGGCTTGGCGGTGATGGATGGACGGTCGTCGTGTCGCAAGGCTCTATCCCGGTTCGCGGCGGAAAATACGCTGATTTGCCCCGCCACGCAAAGCGGGCGATCCGGAGGCCCGATCGCGGGTGTCAGGCGCGATGATAGGGATGGCCGGACAGGATGGTCACGGCACGATAAAGCTGTTCGGCGAGAAGGATGCGCACCAGCTGATGCGGCCATGTCATGCGGCCGAGATTGAGGACGAGCTTGGTCTTTTCGCGAAAGTCGGGGTCGACGCCGTCAGCCCCGCCGATGACGATGGCAAGGTCCCGCTGGCCGCGGTCGCGGTGATCGCCGATCAGTTCGGCGAATTCCTGGCTGTCGAGCGCCTTGCCGCGCTCGTCGAGGATGATGACGAGGGCACCTTCCGGCATGGCCTTCACCAGCTCGGCAGCCTCCTCGCGCTTGCGGGTCGCGGCATTGGAGGAGCGGCTTTCGGCGATTTCGACCGAGCGGAGGAATTCGAGCCCGCAGGCGGGCCCGGCCTTGGCGAAGCGGTCGAGATAGCGGGACGCGAGTTCCTTCTCCGGCCCGGCCTTCAGCCGGCCCACGGCATAGATGCCCACGCGCATGTCTCGATCCTTCCATTTCGGCCGCGCAACCCACACGGCGGCAAAAGCGCGACGCTTGCCGCTTGTCAGGGCTTCGCTGCTACCGCCAGGCGGCAGCGGGCCGTCGGTGTCAGTGCAGGGTGCCTTCCTCGATGTCCGGAGCAGCCCACATCTTTTCGATGTTGTAGAACTCGCGGATTTCGGGGCGGAACACATGCACGATGATGTCACCGGTATCGATCAGCACCCAATCGCCGGCTTCCAGTCCCTCGACGCGGGGAGAACCGAAGCCCTCGTCCTTGAGATCGGAAATCAGGTGCTCGCTGATCGCCGCCACATGCCGGTTCGAGCGCCCGGAGACGACGACCATGTAGTCGCCCAGCGCGGATTTCCCGACAATGTTGATGGTGACGATATCTTCTGCCTTGGAGTCCTCGAGGCTCGCGAGGACCAGCTCAAGCGCGCGGGCTGCGGCATCGGCGCCACGTTCCGGGCTTTTCGGGATGACGGCATGCGCCTTTCCCTTGGTGTGTACTGTTGTCAGAGTTTTTCCTTTCTTTGCGTAACAGCACGAGGTGATTCCCACGATCGGAAATCACCCCAAGAAAGTGGCACCGTTCCGTTCATCTTTCAAGGGATCGGCCAAAATACGCGCGGCACCGGGAAAACGTCAGCGGCTTTGCGCTTCGCGCAGCGCGGTCGAGGAGAGAGGCGAACGGGGGCCGTGGATGAAGGTCCAGGCCGGCGCCTTCTTCTTCCACAATACGCCGGCGTCGTCCTCGTCGATTCGGGCATAGTCGAAGGTGCGGGCCATCTTCGACGAGAGGTAGGCGAGCGTCGAGCCGGGCCGGTCGATCACGGCAATCGGGAAGGTCATGGCGATGCGATGCCATTGCTGCCAGCGGTGGAAGCTCGCCAGATTGTCCGCGCCCATGATCCAGATGAAACGGGCGCGGGGATTGCGCGCCTTCACAAAGTCGAGCGTGCGTGCCGTGTAGCTGGTGCCGAGCGTCTTTTCGAAGGCCGTGACCTTGATGCGCGGATCGTCCGCAAGCGCCTCGCATTTCGCCAGCCGCTCGGACAGCGGCGCCAGGTTGCCGCGGCTTTTCAGCGGGTTGCCGGGGGTGACGATCCACCACAGCTGGTCGAGGCCGAGGCGGCGAAGGGCAATCTCGGCGACCAGCGCATGGCCCTGATGCGGCGGATTGAACGAGCCGCCGAACAGGCCGATGACCATGCCCGGTTCGACGTGCGGCATGAAACGATGGCGATGGGCGATCGCTTCCTCAGTCACCTTAGGGTCGCACCTGTCCGGTGCCGTGCACCCGGTATTTGAACGAGGTCAGTTGTTCGACGCCGACGGGACCGCGCGCATGCATCTTGCCGGTGGCGATGCCGATCTCGGCGCCCATGCCGAACTCGCCGCCATCGGCGAACTGGGTCGAGGCATTGTGCAGCAGGATCGCCGAATCGATCTCGTTGAAGAAGCGCTCGACGACAACCGGATCCTCGGCGATCACCGCTTCGGTGTGATGGGACGAATAGCGGGCTATGTGATCGATCGCGCCCGACACCGTCGACGACGGCCGCGATGATGGCGTCGAGATATTCGGTGCGCCAGTCCTCTTCCGTTGCCGGCTTGAAGCCCGGATGGATCTTCAGCACGGTCGGCGAGGCGTGGATAACGCAGCCGGCTTCCGTCAGGGCCTCCAGGATCGGCATGAGATGGGTGCCGATCGCCGCGCTGTCGACGAGCAGGGTCTCGGCCGCGCCGCAGATGCCGGTGCGGCGCATCTTCGAATTGACGACGATGCGCCTGGCCATGTCGAGATCGGCCGAGGCGTCGACATAGACGTGGCAGAGTCCTTCGAGATGGGCAAAGACCGGAACGCGCGCTTCCGACTGGACGCGGGCGACGAGGCTCTTGCCGCCGCGCGGCACGATCACGTCGACCGACCCGCCGAGACCGGTCAGCATGGCGCCGACCGCGGCGCGGTCGGGCACGGGAACAAGCTGGATGGCATCCGCCGGCAGGCCGGCCTTTTCCAGGCCCTTGACCAGGCAGGCATGGATCGCCCGCGAGGAATTGAGCGAGTCCGAACCGCCGCGCAGGATCACGGCATTGCCGGACTTGAGGCACAGCGCGCCGGCATCGGCCGTCACGTTGGGGCGGCTTTCGTAGATCACGCCAATGACGCCGAGCGGCGTGCGCACCCGCTCGATGTGCAGGCCGTTGGGGCGGTCCCAGGCGGCGATCACTTCGCCGACCGGATCCTTCAGCCCGGCCACCGCGCGGATGCCCTCGGCCATTGCGGCGATGCGGCCGGGATCGAGCGTCAGGCGGTCGACGAAGGAGGCGGCAAGGCCGCTGTCCTCGGCATTCTTCAGGTCGATCGCATTGGCCGCCAGGATGGCCTGCTCGTCGGCGAGAATGGCGTCGGCCATGGCCGCGAGCGCGCTGTTCTTCGCCTGCGTCGAGGCGATCGCCAGGGGCCGGGCGGCGGCGCGAGCGCGCCTGCCGATGTCCAGCATCAGCGCATCGACGTCGGTCAGATCGGCTGTTGCCTTGGCAAGCAGGGGCTTCGTCCTTCTTGTCGGCATGCACAGGCTCATGCTTGTGCGCCGGATCGGTCATCACCAGGTCGTCACGATGGATCATGGCGGCGCGACCGGCATAGCCGAGAATGGCCTCGATCTCGGAGGATTTGCGGCCGGTGATGCGGCGCGCCTCCTCGGCGTCGTAGCCGGCGAGGCCGCGGGCGATTTCCCGCCCCTGCGTGCCGATCACCGAGACGGTGTCGCCCCGGCTGAACTGGCCGACGACCTGGCGGACGCCGGCGGGCAGCAGGCTCTTGCCGGCCTTCAGCGCCGTCTGGGCGCCGGCATCGACATGCAGTTCGCCGGCGGCCTGGAGCTGGCCGGCGATCCAGGTCTTGCGGGCGGTGACGGGGGTCTTGGCGGGGGCGAACCAGGAATGGCGGGCGCCGGTTTCGATGGCCTTCAGCGGGTGGTCGGTCTTGCCCGAGGCGATGATCATGGCGCAGCCGGCGCCGGTGGCGATCTTGCCGGCGTCGATCTTGGTGCGCATGCCTCCGCGCGACAGTTCGGAGGCGGCGCCCCCCGCCATGGCCTCGATCTCCGGGGTGATCTCGGCGATCGTGTCGAGGAAGCGGGCATCGGGATCGAGATGCGGCGGCGCGGTATAGAGTCCGTCGATGTCGGAGAGCAGGACCAGAAGGTCGGCGCCGGCCATGGTGGCGACGCGGGCGGCGAGCCGGTCATTGTCGCCGTAGCGGATCTCGGTGGTGGCGACCGTGTCGTTCTCGTTGATGATCGGCACGGCGCCGATCTTGAGGAGCTGCTGCAGCGTGGCGCGGGCATTGAGGTAACGACGGCGCTCCTCGGTGTCGCCGAGCGTCAGCAGGATCTGGCCGGCGACGATCGAGGAACGCGACAGGCTTTCCGACCAGTGGCGGGCCAGCGCGATCTGGCCGACGGCTGCGGCCGCCTGGCTTTCCTCGAGTTTCAGTCCGCCGGATGGCAGGTCGAGCACGGTGCGGCCAAGGGCGATCGCGCCCGACGAGACGACCAGCACGTCGACTCCGCGGGCCCTGAGCTCGGCGATGTCGTCGCAGATCGCGTCGAGCCAGGCCTTCTTCAGCCCGCTACCCCGATCGACCAGCAGGGCCGAGCCGATCTTGATGACGATGCGCTTGTAGCGCCTCAGCGTTTTGGCTCCGGCCGACATTTATTCATCGCCTTCCGTTTCCTGGTCGCGCTTGCGATTGCGGTCGCGTTTTTCCGGAAGCGGGATGTTGCCGCCCTCGGCGACGATGACGTCGCGCAATTGCCGGAGCGCCTCCGTCATGCCCTTGCCTGTAATGGCAGAGAGCAGAAGCGGGGTCTTGCCGCAGGCCTTCTTCAGTTCCTGCGCCTTCTTCTTCAGGCCGTCCTCGTCGAGCACGTCGATCTGCGACAGCGCAACGATCTCGGGCTTGTCCTCCAGTCCGCCGCCATAGGCTTCGAGCTCGTGCTTGACCGTCTTGTAGGCCTTGCCGACATGTTCTTCCTGGGCGGAGACGAGATGCAGCAGCACGCGGGTGCGCTCGACATGGCCGAGGAAGCGGTCGCCGATGCCGACGCCTTCATGGGCGCCCTCGATCAGGCCCGGAATGTCGGCGAGGATGAATTCGCGCTCGTCGACGGTGGCGACGCCGAGGTTCGGATGCAGCGTGGTGAAGGGATAGTTGGCGATCTTCGGGCGCGCCCGGGTGACGGCTGCGAGGAAGGTCGACTTGCCCGCATTGGGAAGCCCGACCAGGCCGGCATCGGCGATCAGCTTGAGCCGCAGCCAGACCGTCTTTTCCTCGCCTTCCAGGCCGGGATTGGCCCAGTTCGGCGCCTGGTTGGTCGACGATTTGAAATGCGCGTTGCCGAAGCCGCCATTGCCGCCCTTGGCGATGCGGAAGCGCTGGCCCTCGACCGTCATGTCGACGATCAGGGTCTCGTTGTCTTCCTCGAAGATCTGCGTGCCGACCGGCACCTTCAGGGTCACGTCCTCGCCATTGGCGCCGGTGCGGTTGCGGCCCATGCCGTGCGTGCCGGTCTTGGCCTTGAAATGCTGCTGGAAGCGGAAGTCGATGAGCGTGTTGAGGCCATTGACGGCCTCGACCCAGACATCGCCGCCGCGGCCGCCGTCGCCGCCGTCCGGACCGCCGAACTCGATGAATTTTTCGCGGCGGAAGGAGACGCTGCCGGCGCCACCGTCACCGGAGCGGATATAGACCTTTGCCTCGTCGAGAAATTTCATGCTTCTGCCAATTGATTGCGGGTCGGGATGAGCGGGATTGTTTGGGCCATCGATATAGCCGGTTGAGCCGGAGGTCAAAGAGTATCGTCATATTCTTCCGTCCGCCCGATGGCGGAACGCCGCTCTGATGTCCGTTGTCAATGCGTTGGGCGCGAGGAAGCTACCGTTCCGGAGAAACGGCTGTTCATGATGATGATCGCGTATGGGTGGAGGCGGAACTCAAGGACGTCGGTGATCAAGCTCTGATGCGCGGGTTGGCTACCGCATTCCCGATTGTGCGTCCGGGGCTATTCCGATCTTACTGCGGGCGTCGGTCGAATGCCGGCCACAAAGCGTCTGACGGGTGTTCCCCTGCCGTTGTTCCGCCCCCGCCCATGCGCGAGATGCAAGTTCGATGCGGCGATCTACGATCTGATCGACTGCGCCTCCCTTGCAACGGCCCACATGAAGCCACTCAACTCGCGGGCAATGGCGGTACAAACCACCGTCGTTCGCTTTCCTCGTCCGGTCAGCATTCGATAACGAGCCGTCAACCGGCTCTGAGCCTTCCATGCTATCTCCCGCACTTTCGGCGGCGCTTGCTCCATACGGTACAGCTTCCTCGCGCCAACCTTCGGCGGATGGCGATATGTCCAGGCGCTCTCGACCAGCATGTGCCGAACACGCCCATTGCCTGCCTTGGTGATTGAACCCCGTCTGACTATCTCACCCGTTGATCGCTCACCAGGAACCAAGCCGAGATAGCCCATCAATTGGCGGGGGCTCTCAAATCGGGTGACGTCACCGACCTCTGTTGCGAAGGTGACGGCGACGATCAAATCGACCCCTCGTAACGTCTGTAGAGCTCGAACGACGGGCGCGAGAGACCAAGTGGGGATAAACTCCTCAATCACCTTGTCCAGTCGTTCGACGCGCTCCTTCGAGAGGCGCACCGCCTCGACCATTTCCTGCAAAGCGATCTGATGCGCGGGGTGATCGAACTGTTGCTCCTGCAGCCAGCACAGATATCGCATCGTCCAGCCCTTCTTGCGTGGATAGATGCGACTATGCTTGAGCATAAAGGCACTTACCTGTTGCCGATGAACCCGTAATGTCTCGACCGCAGCAGCTCGAGCACGAACAAGATCGCGCATAGCCTCATGGCCCTCGTCGGGAACCCACACTGCCGTGAGCTCGCCGGCCCTCAATAGCCGGGCGAGCGCGAGCGCGTCTCGACGGTTCGTCTTCACCCTGTCGCCAGGCTTCCTCGGGATCAATGACGGGGCGACAACCATGCATTCATGGCCAAGGGATTTGATCAGCCGATGGAGGCCATAACCGGTCGGGCCGGCTTCATAGCAGAAATGCACGTGATCAAACTTCGCGGCTATTCGCTGAATTATGCGACGCATGCTGACATCGGATGCATCAACCTCGCCGAAATAGCGTACCTCTCCGTCCCGGCCAGATTCGGCAACAGCAATCGCATTCTTCAGCTTGGCGACATCGATTCCGACAAAAGCTTCTCTATAATCTGCCACGGCTCGTCCTCCTGTGATGAGGATCGGCTCGGCCCGTCCGAGCAACCCTCGGAAGACCAGTGTAGGGCGAGCCACCTCAGGCGCGAAGACGGACATACGGTCTTACGGCCGGCTGGCCGGGCGTTGCTGCGCACCTTGGGCGAGGTCCGGGGCGACGATGCGCCGCCCCGGGCCGGGTTTGTCACGGCCGGCGGAAGTCCGCCTCGGTCAGCCGCGTTTCGATATGCGGGGCCACCGCATTGCGGGCGCGGGAGTAGAGATCGCCGCAGCGCAGGATCGAAAAGCCGAGCTTTTCCTGGATGCGCAGCGAGGCCGCATTGTCGGCGAAGGCACCGGAATGCAGCTCCGCCTCCGGCATGCGGCGGAAGAAGCGCTCGATCGCCGCACCCGCCGCCTCGCTCATCAGGCCCTTGCCCCAGTAGTAGCGGTTTAGCCAGTAGCCGAGATGCCAAAGGCCGTGGCGCAGCTCGATCGAAACCACGCCGAGATGAACGTCGTCGCCGGCGGTGATGGCGAGCGACCAGTCGGGCGTGATGCCGCAGGTGACGCGGCTCAGCCAGTCGGTGGCGTCCTGTCGGTCATAGGGAACCGGCACGCGCGCCAGCATGCGCACGACCTGATAGTCGCTGAACGATTCGACGATCGCCTCCGCGTCGCTCATGCGATGCGGGCGCAGGGTGAGCCGCGTCGTCTCGATGACCGGGCAGGGCCCGGGCATCGAAGGCATGCTCTTCTTCAGGGGCGCGTTCATCACCGCATCTCCCCCCAGCTCTTCAGCGACATCCAGGTCTTGCGGTCGAGCCTGTACCATTCGACCGGCATCATGCCGCCCATGGCCAGGCTGCCGACCATGCCGGAGCCCTGGAACTGGAAGCCGCACTTCTGGATTACCCGACGCGAGGCGATGTTGGTGACCCGGCAGCGCGCGTCGATATGGGCGATGTCGCGGGTGCGAAACGCCATGTCGATCAGCGCATGGGCGGCCTCCGTGGCATAGCCCCTGTTCCAGTGCGGTTCGCCGAGCCAATAGCCGATCTCCAGCGTGTCGGCGTCGTTGACATGCGGTTCCAGCGCGCAGCAGCCGAGGAATTCGCCGTTTTCGGCCTTGGTGATCGCATAGACGCATTTGCCAATCTCGCCAGCATTCGTGCGTCGCACGAAATCGGCCGCATCGCGTGCCGTGTACGGGTGCGGCATGCGCGATACCATGGTGGCAACGGCGGCGTTGTTGGCGAGATGGGCAAGGGCGTCGATGTCTTCCTCGTGGGGCGCGCGCATGACGAGCCTCTGCGACAGCAAGACGGGGCAATCGCTCCGTAACCGATCCGGCCTCAACCGGTCCTGGGGTGACCGCGAGGGGTCGACCCTCGATAGTTCGATCTGCATGGTTCAGTCTCCTTCTGGTTGAAAAGGCATAAGAAAAAGGGGAGATGGCGCCCCATCTCCCCTGTTTTCTAGACTGAACCTGGTACGGCCAGCCGGGTCGATGAGACGCCGGCTGTTTAGAGCGTTACCGGCTTTATTCCGCTGCTTCCGCCGCTTTCGGCATCACCGACACGTAGACTCGGCCGTTGGCCTTGGTACGGTAGGCGACATTACCGGCGGTGAGAGCAAAGATCGTATGATCCTTGCCCAGGCCGACGTTTGCGCCCGGATGCCACTGGGTGCCGCGCTGACGCACGATAATGTTGCCCGGAACGACGACTTCGCCGCCGAACTTCTTCACGCCAAGGCGCTTGGAATTCGAATCGCGACCGTTACGCGACGAACCGCCAGCTTTTTTGTGTGCCATTGGAGTTCTCCTTTAGAACCTGTTGTCTCGTTGACCGTTACGCAGCGACGATGTCGGTGATGCGAACGACGGTATGGTGCTGGCGATGGCCGCGCGAACGCTTGGAATTCTGGCGACGACGCTTCTTGAACGCGATCACCTTCTTGCCACGGTTGTGCTCGACGACTTCAGCCTTGACCGATGCGCCGGCCACGAAGGGCAGGCCGATCTTGGCATCGGCACCAACGCCGACCATGAGAACCTCAGTGAATTCGATAGTCGCACCAGCTTCGGCTTCCAGCTTTTCGATGGTCAGCACGTCGTTGGCGCTCACGCGGTACTGCTTACCGCCCGTCTTGATGACTGCGAACATTGGTTATCCTTTCATGTTCGTTCCGGCTCTGCCTGGCAACCAGGCGGCCGTCTTCTTGTCAGTCGATGTTGAAGCAGGCCCCGAGATCGTCGACGATCGCGGCGCCTGCCGGTGGAGTTCCGCCGAGGCGGAGAAATCAGGACACAGTTGGCCCATGTCTAATTCACGGCCCGCATACGTGACGGGGCAAAAACTGTCAAGATGAAAGCACGAGATAGTTGGATTTTCGCCCTTGCAAGCCCGACATTTGCCCGCTAAGAGACAGCCCGCGCACAACTTGCGCCGACCAGCAAAGCGGAGAGGTGGCTGAGTGGTCGAAAGCACCGCACTCGAAATGCGGCATACGGGCAACCGTATCGTGGGTTCGAATCCCACCCTCTCCGCCATTTAATCGTCAAACATATTGATTTAAATAAGTTAATTCAAGTGTAGCGCAGGGCGCCCCACAAAAACACCCACATTGCCAATGCAGCCATAGCCCGTCGTAGTCGGTAACGACCAAAATGGGCCGTGGAACGAACCCGCTGCGCGGGAGGGCGTCTACGGCTGAGGTAGAGGGCGCTGGCTGGAGATTGCGCCTGGATTGAACGTCTTCCGGCAAGGGCAGAGCATGACGGGCTTCTTTAACAAAGGAGCCTGATCATGCAGTACCCCCAACCCGACACACCCATCAGCCCGCTGCGCCAGCGGTTGATCGACGACATGAACATGCGACGTTTCTCACGCGAAACGCAGCGCAACTATCTTCGCGACATCGGACGCCTGGCGACCTTCCTCGGGCGGTCACCAGACACGGCGACCGCCGACGATCTGCGCCGGTTCCAGATCGAGCAGCAGAACGATGGCGTTCCCGTTCCGACGATGAACAGCATCGTGTCGGCGTTACGCTTCCTCTTCACCCAGACCCTCGACCGCCCGGACCTGGCGCGCAGGCTCGTCCGGCTGGCGCATCCTCGGAATCTGCCTGTGGTGCTGAGCCGCGACGAGGTTGCCCGGTTGCTCAATGCCACCACCTGCCTCAAGCACCAGGCAGCATTGTCGGTCGCCTATGGCGCCGGCCTCCGTGTTGCGGAGGTGTCGATGCTGAAGGTCGCCGACGTCGACAGCGAGCGGATGCTGCTGCGCGTCGAGCGTGGCAAGGGCGGGCGCTATCGCAATGCCATGCTTTCGGAGGACCTGCTCACCCTGCTGCGCCAGTGGTGGAAGGTGGGGCGGCAGCAGGGTGTGATGCATCGCGACGGCTGGTTATTCCCCGGCCAAAACGCAATGAAGCCGATCAGCACGCGGCAGCTCTATCGCATCGTCGTTGAGGCGGCCCAGGCCGCCGACATCGCCAAGCGGGTCGGGCCGCATACGTTGCGCCATAGCTTCGCCACCCACCTGCTGGAGGACGGCACGGACATTCGGATCATCCAGGTCCTTCTCGGACACGCAAAACTCAACAACACCGCCCTCTACGCAAAGGTGGCGACCAGGACGGTCCGCACAGTTACGAGTCCGCTCGACACGCTCGGTCTGTTCAAGCCGGAAGAGGCCTTCCCCGACGGTTGAGCCTTGCGTGCCTCGATCGAGGTCGCCGACATCTTCCGTGCTGCCGGGGCGGCGTACCGGCGCGCCCATGCAGGGCACCTGAGCCTGCAGCAACTGAAGGTGATGTCGGCGGTTGAGAACTGCCGCACTGCAGCGCTGGGCGGTCACGTCGAGGCCTGCGAGGACTGCGGCCAGTGGCGGATCGCCTACAACTCCTGCCGCAATCGGCACTGCCCAAAGTGCCAGGGCGCGGCGGCACGGACATGGCTTGCCGAACGCGAGGCCGATCTGCTTCCAGTCGGCTACTTCCACGTCGTGTTCACGCTGCCGGCCGAGGTCGCCGACATAGCGTTCCAGAACAAAGCGCTCGTCTACGACCTGCTGTTCAAGGCGGCGTCGGAGACGATGCTGACCATCGCGGCCGATCGCAAGCATCTCGGCGCGCGCATCGGCATCACCGCCGTGCTCCACACCTGGGGATCGGCGATGACGCACCATCCGCATGTGCACATGATCGTGCCTGGCGGTGGCATCGCGCCGGACGGTAGCCGATGGATATCATCGCGCCCGGCTTTCCTGCTTCCTGTACGCGTACTCGGCAAACTGTTTCGACGGCTGTTCCTTGCCCGGCTGGTCGCTCTGCACGATGCCGGGCGGCTCTGCTTCTTTGGCGCACTTGCTCATCTCGCCGAGCGGCAGACATTCTTGCGGCATCTATCGCCGGTCCGAAAGAAACGCTGGGTGGTCTATGCCAAAGCGCCGTTCGCAGGGCCGGAGGCAGTGCTCGCCTACCTGTCCCGCTACACCCACCGGGTCGCAATCTCGAACCGCCGCCTGATCACCTTCGACGAGACTGGCGTCACCTTCCGCTACAAGGACTACCGCCGCGACGTCTGCGACCGACAGCAGATCATGACGCTCGCGGTCGATGAGTTCATCCGCCGCTTCCTGCTCCATGTCTTGCCGCGCGGCTTCCATCGTATCCGGCATTACGGCCTGCTCGCCGGCTCAGCCCGCAAGACCAGCCTCGTGCTCGCTCGCGAACTGCTGCACGTCGCCGTACCGGCCGATGACGACACACCAGGCGAACCGGATGACTTCCGCCCGCCATGCCTCTGCTGCGGCGGACGAATGATCGTCATCGAGGTGTTTGAACGCTGGAGGCAGCCGCGAGGACCACCGGATGCGACGGCGACGAACCGGGAGACAGCTTCATGACCCGGCATGGCATGGTCCAGGCTTCAGCCGCAGGCGCCTCGCCTCCGGCAACCGACCCACGCGCATTCATGGTGATTATCGCCGCCGACAGGGTCGCGACGAGCCGGGCGCCGGGCCGGCTATACCGCGCGGATGCGCAACGAAGCGGCCTGTCCGCATCCATCACCCCACTCTCTGGCTGCGGTCGCGCCACCGCAGACATCAGCCGTAGATCGAAATCTCCATAGCCTCCGACTGTGGTCCGCGGGTTCCTTCCTCGGGGACTTTCGTACGCCTGCCGGCGCCCGAAACTCTTCACGTCAGCCGACTGGCAGCTTCCGAGTTCGGGATGGCGATTGCAGACACTCAACCTGCTGGGATTAAGGTCGCGAACGAGTCCATTCGCGACTTTGTGATGGCGGGCCGAACTCGAATATTGGTGCAGGAACGGGCAAGGAACTGACGGAGCGGCCATTCATTGCAGGTCACGAGGTGTCATTTGCCGAAGACCGAGAGTTCGCCTCATCTGCCTTTTCTCTTGCAGATACCAGGGCTTGTGTTGGCCGGAGCGGCCCATGTTGTTGACTGATGGCCAAAGCCAGGACACAAATGCGGCACCCACGATCGCTCGCGGCGGGAAAATAACAGGGCGAGGACGCCACGCTCATCATTGTCTGAGGCGAGGACTATCTTGCAACTGATCCGCTCGCGCGCTCGGTCTCCTGCCGGACGAGGCAGCGAGGCGCCGCCTGGTCGCCGTCTTCAACAGGTCCTCGGGCAGGGTGAGAAGTCACGTCATGAACACGAGAACCCGCCCTGCTGCACCCAAGAGTTTATTTTTCTCGGGCTTGCTATTTTTAGGGGCGCCACCATATTCATAGAAGTGATAGCCATTACACGGGCACTGTCACTTTCGGGGCGGCACGCACCCTGGCCCCAAGCGAGGAGGACTTCATGTCTTCCGACAATCTCTACGGATCTATCAATTCAAGTAACATGGGCGGCCTAAGCGAAATGCGGGCGGGTGCGGTGTTCAGGTATGCTTACCCCATGCCCGACCGCGTTCGGGATGCTGCGCGTTTCGTAACTGCACAACATCAACACGGCGCTCGTAGCCTCGCGGATCTGCGTTCTTCCGTGGCACAGCGCGCTCTGCCGGCCGAGATTCTGCTCGCCCCTTCCCGCGAGGCGAACATATGACCCTCTCATTCCCCAACCCATCTCGCAGCTATGACGAAAGTCGGCACAGCGTACGCTTCGTCGGTCATGACGGCCTCACGCAGATTCGCTTCTTCCTGCCGGTCTCCATCCTCGCAGACGACCTGATCGCTCGGATGCCGACCGAGACGGACTACCTTTCTGCGTTCGACGGCAAGCGCAAAGAGATCTTCGAGGTGGCGCGCAAGGCCTACGTGTCGCGACGCAGGGATATGATCGAGCTCGATCAGACAAGCTTCGGACGCAGCTCTTGAAGCGCGGACCGATGACAGTCTCGGCACAATCCATGACTGACCCTCGCAGGCAGGGGCGTTGCCACATGCTGCGCGACGGGATGGGCCAAGACCGGCCGCCGCAGATCATGGTGGCCGACCAAGGTCGCCAATCAGACATGCCCGATTGCGCCACCGATCGACGCCGCATGCGCGGTTTTGACGAAGGCATCCCACGAGGTCGGGCCGGCAATTGGCGACCAACGAATTCCAGCATGGTCGCGACCGGCCAACAGCCGATGTCCTGTACACAGTGAAGGCGTCACGGACCGGCTTTGCTGCGGGACAGTCAGAAACCTTGCAGGCTCATGGCCGCGCTGTGTGTTCGGACGACAGGAGCAAACCACGGTGCGGGTCCGTCATACGCCCTGTGCTGCTGGCTCGGCGCGCTGATGGAAACGGCGGACATCATTACCGAAAGCCACGGACAACCGAGACTGACAACGCGTGTCGTGCAGTGCAGGCAGGGCAATTGCGCCAGAACCCATGGGAAAGCTCAGCACATGTTCACGCGGACCAAGATACGCACCGTCCATTTTGATCGTCCCTTCGCCCTGTTCGGCCTGGAAGGGCTCCAGCCGGCCGGCGACTATCAGGTGCAGGACGACGAGGAGCAGATCACCGGGATTTCCTGGCTCGCTTACAGGCGCACCGCGACCGTGATCGAAATTCGGGCCGGGCTGACGACAAGCCGGATCGCCGTCGACGGCGACGAGCTGGAGGCGGCGATGGCACGAGACCAGGCCGATGCCAATGCCTCGCACTGAGTGACGATCCGTCCGGCGGGCCACACCGTCCGCGCCGGAGGCATGATGCCAAGACCACAGTCGCATGTTCCCCGTCGGGGAAAATCGGGCGTTCCCGACCAGCGACGACACCGTTCTGAAGGGAACCTCCAATGACCAAGTCCAGGCGCGTAGCATTCATTGGCAACTCGCTCCCAAGGCAGTGCGGCATCGCAACCTTCACCACGGACCTCAGCCACGCGCTGGCTGCCTCAGACCGCGGCGTCGAGACGCGCATCATCGCCATGACCGACGACAAGCTCCACTATGCCTATCCGGAGGATGTCGCGTTCGACATCCGCGACGGCGAGATCGAGGACTATGGGACAGCCGCCCGTATCCTTAACAACGGCGGTTACGACGCGGTCTCGCTGCAGCACGAGTTCGGCATCTTCGGCGGGCCGGACGGCGAGTTCATCCTGACGCTCCTCTCGCAGCTGCGTATTCCCGTCATCACGACCCTGCACACTATCCTGGCCGAGCCGACGCCGGGCCAGTTGCGGGTGCTGCAGAAGGTTGCCGGTGCCTCGAGCCGGGTGGTTGCCATGGCACAGAAGGGTCGGGCCCTGCTTGAGAGTGTCTATGGCGTGGATCCTGCCAAGATCGACGTCATCGCCCACGGCATTCCTGATCGCCCATTTCATGACCCGGAACTGGCCAAAGCCAAGCATGGCTATGCCGGTCGACCGGTCATCCTGACCTTTGGCCTTCTGTCGCCCAACAAGGGGATCGAAGTCGTCATCGATGCCATGCCTGCGATCCTGGCGCAGCGCCCGGATGCGCTCTACGTGGTGCTCGGCGCGACCCATCCCAATCTCCTGCGCCAGGAAGGCGAGGCCTATCGCGACCGCCTTGGCGCACGGGCCGAGCAGATCGGGGTCGGCCAGTCGGTCGTCTTCCTCAACCAGTTCGTGGACGTGCCGACACTGCTCGACTTCATCGCCATGTGCGACGTCTATGTCACGCCCTATCTCGACGAGGCGCAGATGACCTCGGGCACGCTGGCCTATAGTTTCGGCATGGGCAGCGCGGTCGTGTCGACGCCTTACTGGCATGCGCAGGAACTGCTCGACCAGGGGCGCGGCAAACTCGTGCCCTTCGGCGATGCGGTCGCCACCGGCCAGGCGATCGCCTCCCTGCTGGGTAACGACGACAGGCGCATGGCCATGCGTCGGGCCGCCTATGACACCGGCCGGTCGATGATCTGGTCGCAGGTCGCATCGCTTTACTTGGACAGCGTGGAGAAGGCCCGCAACGCCTACCGGCCCCGCCTGGTCAGTGACCTCGTGG
Source organism: Rhizobium sp. (assembly GCA_020621905.1). Classification (GTDB taxonomy): domain Bacteria; phylum Pseudomonadota; class Alphaproteobacteria; order Rhizobiales; family Rhizobiaceae; genus Allorhizobium. Next base: position 4,074 of record JAHRYZ010000021.1, on the reverse strand, counting down.
CGCAGCGGATCGTGAGACCACCCCAGATCACATCGCTGAAGCTCGGGCATTTTCACACCATGTGCGACGACACCGGTATCGTCCAGCACGCGGTCTATTCCGTGCCGGACCGGGCGCATGGCTACTGCGTGGACGACAATGCCAGGGCGCTGGTCCTTGCCACGCATCTGGCGACCGCGGGGGAAACCGGCATATCCGAACGGCGAACCGCCTCCTTCGCAGCCTTCATCCAGCATGCCTGGAACCCGGATCTCCAACGCTTTCGCAACTTCATGAGCTTCGACCGGCGCTGGCTGGAAGAGCAGGGCTCGGAGGACAGCCATGGCCGCACGCTCTGGGCGCTCGGCGTCTGCGCGCTTTCCGACAACGACCGGCCCCGCCGTCGCTGGGCAAGCGCGCTCTTCGCTCAGGCGATACCCACGGTGCTCGGCTTTCAGTCGCCCCGCGCGTGGGCGTTTGCGCTGATCGGGCTGGACGCCTATTGCCGGGCCAACCCGGAAGACATGTCCAGCCGGGCCCTGCGTCTGCAGTTGGCCGAGCGGCTGGTCGACCTTGAGCGGCGTGTTTCGAACGGCGACCGCCACTGGTTCGAGGAAGGGCTCTCCTATGAGAATGCCCGCCTGCCGCAGGCGCTCATCCTCGCCGGCCTGGCAACGGGCACGGCCCATTTCGTCGCGTGCGGCCTCAGGACCCTGCGCTGGCTGATGACGCAGCAAACCGGCGAGAACGGACAGTTCCGGCCGATCGGCACGGACGGTTTCTTCGACCTGGGCGACGCGCCGAGACTGTTCGATCAGCAGCCGGTCGAGGCGACGGCGACGATTTCGGCCTGCCTCGCCGCGGATACAGCGACGGAGGACAAGTCCTGGCTGGAAACGGCGTTTCGCACCTTCAACTGGTTCACCGGCGGCAATGACCACGGCGTCTCTCTCGTCGATCCGGAAACCGGAAGCTGCCGCGACGGGCTGCATCCCGACCGCCCGAACGAGAACCGTGGGGCGGAATCCGTGCTCTGCTACCTCATCTCCTGCTCCGAGATTGGTCGCGCCTCCCGTCTGGTGCGTCCCGTGCCCCAGCCCTCGGAGTTTCGGCAATCATCGTGATGCGCCGCCTTTTTCTCTGATTGCCAAACCAAAGGATCTTCCTTGGCCCAATCCAGCCTTCTCAATCGGCAAGCCCTCTATCTGAAACCCGATCCGACGCGCGTCATCGTGCGGCCGTTCAAACCCTCGACCGAACCCCAGCACCTCAACCCGCGCGACAAGACGCGGGCGAATGAAATCGTCGATCGCGTGCTGACGCTCGATGCCGTGGCGACGACCAACCAATTGCACGACATCCTCGACAATTTCGAGGGACGGCATCGCAACCTGTTGCGCCAGTTCGAGCTGCGTGCCGATGCCATGGAGAATGCTTTTGCCCTTCACCCCGCTTTCAGTCAGCAGCAGAGGCAACTGATCGGCGCCTATTTCATGAACGAATACTCGTTCGAGTCTGCCGCGCTGTTCAATCCCAGCATCGTGCCTCATCCCGACCAGTCGAACGTCGCGGAAGGCAGCCGCCGGTTGAACCTGAGTCTGAGAGCCGTCGGCGAAGGCCACATCAGCTCCCTGACCTTTCGAACGGGGATGATCGATGCGCAGGGGGCCGTGACGATCGACCCGCCGGTGCGGCTGGCGGGGCTGCCGGACATTCATGCCAATGACGGCCTCGCTCCGGCCGGCTGCATCGGCATCAGCTTCAAGGACGAGAGCGACCTCAGCGAGCGGGTGATCTTTCCGGTGACGGAAGCGCAGTCGAACGGGATCGAGGACGCGCGCTTCGTGGCCTTCGAGGACGAGGGCAAGACCGTCTATTACGCGACCTACACGGCCTATAACGGCGCGGGGATCCGGTCCGAGCTTCTGGAAACACAGGATTTCCTCAACTTCACCCTGACGCCGCTGCGCGGTCCGGCCGCCCGCAACAAGGGCATGGCGCTGTTTCCCCGGCGGATCAACGGGCGTTATGCGATGATCGCGCGCCAGGACAGCGAGAACCTCTTCCTGCTCTATTCGGACGACCTGCACAATTGGGACGAGGGCCAGTTGCTGATGAAGCCCGAATTCGCCTGGCAGTTCGTGCAGATTGGCAATTGCGGCTCGCCGGTCGAGATCGACGAGGGCTGGCTGCTCTTCACCCACGGGGTCGGGCCCATGCGCCGCTATTCGATCGGCGTGACCCTGCTCGACAAGGACGACCCGAGCATCATCCTCGCTCGCACGGTCGATCCCCTGCTGCAGCCGGAACCGACCGAACGCGAAGGCTACGTGCCGAACGTCGTCTATTCCTGCGGCGCCATGCGGCATGGGGACCTTATCGCATTGCCCTATGCCGTGTCGGATACCTATTCGAACTTCACGACGATGAAGATCAGCATGCTTCTGGAGACGATGCAGCCGGCCGGATCTCCCGCATGACCAATGCATTGCGCTGGAGCCGGGAAGGGCCTTGGGTCCCGTCATGAGCCTGGCTCAGCTCAAGGCGCTGTTTCTCGAATCCATCCTGCCGACATGGGGTGCGAGCGGCTTTGACGAACGACATGGACAGTTCGTCGAGTATCTGGAACTCGACGGGCGGCCGCAGCAGAACGGCGTCGTGCGAACCCGCACGATCGCCCGGCAGATCTATGTGCATGCCCATGCAAGCGCCCTGGGTGTGGCCCCGCCATCATCGCTTGCGCTGGCCGAACGGGCGTTCGACAACCTGCACCGCATTGCCTGGGTGGGCGGCACGCGCGCGGGCTATGCCAGGGCCTTCGATCGGTCGACGGAAACGGTGACCGATCCGGTGCGGGATCTCTATGACAATGCCTGCGTGGTGCTGGCCTTGTCCTGGCTGCTCTCGGCCACGGGCAAGGAAGGATATCGACGGCGGATCGACGATACAATCGCTGCGATCGACAGGACGTTGCAGGCTCCCTGTGGCGGATGGGCCGAAGACAGCGACGGCACGCTGCCCCGCCGGCAGAACCCGCACATGCACTATCTCGAGGCTGCGCTTGCCCTGTGCGAGACAAGCCGGGCGCCGACCTATCGACCGGCCGAAACCAAGGCATTTGCCCTGCTGCAATCGCATTTTCTGCTCGGTCCCCACGATCTTCTGCACGAGAACTTCGGGCCTCGCTGGGAAGTCGCCGACACGTTCGGTTCGCAGATGCTGGAGCCGGGACACATGTGCGAATGGGTGTGGCTGACCGGCCGCCATGACACCCTGACCCAGACATCCCACAACGAGGTTCGCGCCGATCTCCTCGCAAACGCGTTGCGGATAGGCCGCTCGGGCGAATCCCCTTTCCTCGTCGACCAGGCCCTGGCATCAGGGGTGCCGGTCACGCCGTCGAGACGGCTCTGGCCGCAGGTCGAGATGCTGAAAGCGCTGCTGACCCAGCACAGGTGGCTCGATGACGGCAGCTATCTCGCCGAAGCCGAGACGCTGTCCTCCGAAATGCTGACGTCCTATTTCCAAGATGTGCCTACGGGCTGCTGGCATGATCGTCTGGACTTCAACAACCGACCCATCGGCGGGACCATACCGGCCAGTTCACTTTATCATCTCTGGACGGCTTTCGCCGACTTCGTCTAGGTCGCCGAGCGGTTTGCGGGCCAATTCCACGACGACGAATCGGGGGCGCCGGCAGCTGAGCAAGCGCAGGGGGAGAGACGAGTTCACGACGCACTTGCCTTGCGCGGCCATGGCAGGCGGACGGTTTCACCCGGCGAAAGGGATCGTCAGCGACCCCGGAGATCGATCGGCTGATCGGCGCCCACGTGGGAAAACCTCTGCCATGCCTTGGAGACTCTGTGAGCCCACCGGTTTGCACTCACCTAAGAGAGATTGCGTTGAAACGCGTGGCTTGCCTGTCAACCGGCGCACAAAACTGCCCCCCTATCGGCGTCCAATGTTGGATCTGACGCAATCTCGGTGACATCAGGGCACTCCGATGATACGTGCCTCGAGCAGATCGAGCTTCCCGCGTCCACACATTTGCCGCCTGATGAGTTCCAGCTCGGTTATCTGTCCTTCTGTCTGGCC
>JAHRYZ010000020.1 GCA_020621905.1 Rhizobium sp. | reverse complement strand
TCAACCGCCTGAACCGGGATCCCGAACGAATCGGTATTCACAATATCGAATGGGTCGTCGAGGCCGCCAGTCGTGGGCCGGTGATCTTTGTCGGCATGCATCTCGGCAACTGGGAAATCGGGCCGATCATCCTCAACCGTGTCGGGCTGGTGCCCTACATCAACTACACGCCGCCGCCGGGCCGCGCCAAGGCCTGGATCGCCGATCGCGTCCGGCGTAAGAACGGGCTGAACTTCCTGCCGCCCGGCCTGCAGGGCATCCGCCCCGCCGTCAGCGTCCTGAAGAAGGGCGGCATCGTCTCGGCCTTCTGCGACGAGGGCGTGAACGGCAAGATCCGCGGCCCCTTGTTCGGCCGCCCGCCGCATCTCGAAGGCAACCTAGCCATGACCATCCGGCTTGCACGGATGACCGGGGCGACGCTCTGCCCGTGGTACAATCTGCGCACCGAGGGTTTCCGCTTCGAGGCCTATGCGCTGCCGCCGATCGTGCTGCCGCCGGAGACGAAGTCCGGCGAGCGCCTGCTCGACGACATCCAACTCCTCAACGACGCCATCGAACCGGTGATCCGCGAGCATCTGGACCAGTGGTTCTTCCTCGACAACGCCTTGCCGAAGGCCTGATCGATCGGCCAGCAAAAAGCCCCGGAAGCGACAGCTTGCCGGGGCTTTTTGATTGGTCGGTCTTTTAGGCCGTTCAGTCCTTCTTCGGCGACGGCACGACGCGCAGCGCCAGTTCGCGAAGCTGCGTCGGGGTTGCCGGCGACGGGGCGTTCATCAGAAGGTCCTGCGCCTGCTGGTTCATCGGGAACAGCGAGATCTCGCGCAGGTTCTTCGCGCCGACGAGCAACATGACGACGCGGTCGATGCCGAAGGCGCAGCCGCCGTGCGGCGGTGCGCCGTACTGGAAGGCGCGGTAGAGGCCGCCGAAACGCTCCTCCACGTCGGCCTGGCTCAAGCCCACTTTTTCGAAGGCCTTGACCATCAGTTCCGGCGACTGGTTACGGATCGAACCGGAAGCAATTTCGAAGCCGTTGCAGACCGCGTCGTACTGATAGGCCTTGAGCGACAGCGGATCCTGGCTTTCCAGCGCTTCCAGACCACCCTGCGGCATGGAGAAGGGGTTGTGGGCGAAGTCGATCTTCTTTTCTTCCTCGCTCCATTCGTAGAACGGGAAGTCGACGATCCAGCAAAGCTCGAAACGGTCGCGGTCGACGAGGTCCAGTTCCTCGCCGGCGCGGGTGCGGGCTTCGCCTGCGAACTTGTAGAACTTGGCCGGATCGCCGGCGACGAAGAAGCAGGCGTCGCCCTCGTCCAGGCCGAGCTGCGTGCGGATCGCTTCGGTGCGCTCCTCGCCGATGTTCTTGGCGAGCGGTCCGGCGCCTTCGAGCACGGTACCTTCCTGACGCCAGAAGATGTAGCCGAGGCCCGGCTGGCCGGTCGACTGGGCCCAGGCGTTCATGCGGTCGCAAAAGGCGCGCGAACCACCCGTCTTGGCCGGGATTGCCCAGACTTCGACCTTGGGGTTGGAGGCGATCATGTTGGCGAAGACCTTGAAGCCGGAACCGGCGAAATGCTCGGTGACGGCTCATCTCGATCGGGTTGCGCAGGTCGGCTTGTCCGAGCGTACTTGCGGATCGCCACGTCATAGGAATGCGCGGCCAGTTCGGGTGACCGGCTTGCCGTCGGCAAACTGTTCGAACACCTGTCATGACCGGCTCGATGGTCTCCAGATATCTTCCTTGGTGACAAAAGCCGCTTCAGGTCGAGCAGAACTCGCCCGGCAGGCGATCGGCGCGCGGGTCTCGTCGCGGAAACGCGATCTGGAAATAGCGGTCGAAACCGGCGACCATCAGCAGCTGCTTGTACTGCTGCGGGGCCTGCGGCAGGGCGAAGAACTGGCCTTCGTGGATGCGGCTCGGCACGAGGAAGTCGCGCGCGCCTTCCGGCGAGGAGGCCGTCAGGATCGGCGTCGTGTATTCACCAAAGCCGATATCGCCCATCCGGCGCCGCATGTCGGAGATGATCTGGGTGCGCTTGACGATGTTCCTGTGCAGCGTGTCGCGGCGCAGGTCGAGGAAGCGGTACTTGAGGCGCACGTCTTCCGGATAGTCCGGCTCGCCGAAGACCGGCAGCGGCAGTTCCTTGGCGGCCGAGAGAACCTCGATTTCCTGGGCGTAGAGTTCGATCTCGCCGGTCGGCATGGTCTTGTTGACCGTGTCCTCGGTGCGGGCCTTGACCAGGCCGTCGATGCGGATCACCCACTCGCCGCGCACGGTTTCCGCGAGCTTGAAGGCCGGGCTGTCCGGGTCGGCGACGACCTGGGTGATGCCGTAGTGGTCGCGCAGGTCGATGAAGAGCACGCCGCCATGGTCGCGAACGCGATGAACCCAGCCGGAAAGCCGGACGGTGGAACCGACGTCGGACTTGCGGAGAGCGGCACAGGTGTGGCTGCGGTAACGATGCATTTTGCTAAATCCTGGACTTGGGCGCCGGCAAGAAAGGCGGAAAAGCGCCCCGAACTGCCGAGAGAAAATCGGGCGGAAAAGCGCACGTGCCGTCCGATTTGTCAAGGCTGGAGGCGGCGGTGCCCTGAACATCGCCCGGCGAAAGACATTGCCAGACGGGGCAGCCGGGGATGGCGCCCGCATCCGCCGCACAGTCTAGGTACCGACACGCCGTAGGCTCGACACAGCCGGCGCCTTCGAATCCCGAACTAAATGAGAGGTGAAAAATTCACAGCACCAAGAATGACACCAATTGACACAGTGAATTATTTCATGTTACTCAGAGTGACATCAATTCATCCAACACCTCGACAGGACGCGACTTTGTCACCGACACGCAAATACCGCAGCCCCCTCCGCGAAGCGCAGGCACACGAGACCCGGGAGAGGATCCTGTCTGCAGCGACGGAACTTCTCGGGCGCAATCCTTTCGGGGACTTCTCGACGGACGAAATCGCCACGGCCGCGGGCGTCGAGCGCCGCACCGTGTTCCGCCACTTCTCCAACAAGGAGGCCCTGCTCGACGCGCTCTGGGGTTTTGTCAACGAGCAGTTGGAGGCCCAGCCTCGCCCCTCCTCCTTTGATGAACTGGTCTCGGGCCCGAGAACGGCCGTTCCGGCCTTCGGCCCAGCGCCGGGATCGTGCGGGCGAGCCCGTACGCCGGCCGGGCAGGCCATGCGCCTGCGCGCCGTTCCTGCCCGCCGCGCGGCCTTCCATGCCTGCCTCGCAGAAGAGCTGAAGCAGGTCTCGGCCGAGGAGGCGGAAAAGATCGAGGCACTCGCGCATCTGCTTTACAGCGCGGGCGCTTGGGAAACGCTGAAGGACTATGCCGGAATGGACGGTGAAACGGCCGGAGAGGCTGCGTCCTGGGCTATCAAAACGCTTGTCGATGCAGTCATCGCCAAGAATAAATCCTAACCTTATGGAGTCTTGAAATGACCGCCAGTTTTGTAGCCTCCGAAAATGCCGAAGCGCTCTGGGTCGTCCGCGACAAGGTTCGCTTCATGGGCGATGTCGATGGCCGGAACCTTTGCGTTCTCGAGGTCATGGTGCCGCCCGGCTCCGGGACGCCGCCGCATATGCACGAATCCGCCGAGATCTTCCGCGTCCTGGACGGCGAGATCACCTTCGGCCTGTTCGACACCGTGCCGCCCCGGCAGATCGTCGCCGGCGCCGGCAGCGTGGTCACGATCGGTTCGGGCGAGGCACATAACTACATGAACAGCGGAAACGGCCCGGCGGAGATGCTTGTCGTCGTCGACACCAGCATGAAACAGTTCTTCAAGGATATCGGCCGGACCGAGCCTCCCGAACAGGGGCCCAAGCGCTGCCGAGATCGAGAGTGCAGCGCGCCTGTGCCTGACATTCTGCGGGCTGACCATCTGAGCGGGTGTACGCCCCTTGCGGCGGGCAAGAGGCGTACACCCCTTCCCGCACGTCCACATGCATCCGTCGAAATCGAAATGACTTGCGCCGCGATCGGCGCTGTCCTTGCCGGAGAAGCTCCTCTAAGAATGCGGATTGGAAGGAGCCCCTAACGATTCGGGCGCCGGACAGAACAGAAAATCCGTCAATGTCGCCGATCCGCCCGCTCATCCCCCTTCTCGTCACCGCCGGCATCCTCATCGGGGGCAATGGCCTGCAGGGCACGTTCATCTCGCTCAGAGCACTCGAGGAGGGCTTCTCGACCTCCACCATCGGGGTGATCGGCACCGGCTACAATATCGGCTTCGCGATCGGCTGCATCTACATCACCCGCATCATCCGTTCGATCGGCCATATCCGCACCTTTTCGGCGCTCGCGGCAATCGCTTCCGCCGCATCGATCTCGATGCTGCTCGCGATCAATCCGGCATCGTGGTTCACGATGCGGCTCCTGCAGGGGCTCTGCTTCGCCGGCCTCTTCGCCGTGGTCGAAAGCTGGCTCAACGCCCGCGTCACCAATGCCACGCGCGCCCGCACGCTCTCCGTCTACCGTTTCGTCGACCTCGGCTCCGTGACGCTCGCGCAATACCTGATCCCTGCCGTCGGCATCAGCGGATTCGAACTCTTCGCGATCGTCTCGATGGCACTCACCCTTTCGCTCGTGCCGATCTCGTTTGCCGACCGATCGAGCCCCGAACCACCGGAGGCGGTGCGCTTCGATCTGAAACTGCTGTGGAAGGTGTCGCCGCTGGCGACCGTCGGCTGCATCGTCGTCGGGCTCACCAATTCGAGCTTCCGTTCGCTGGGGCCGATCTATGCCGACGGCATCGGCATGTCGGTCACGTCTATCGCCACCTTCATGAGCGTCGGCATCTTCGCGGGCGTGGTGCTGCAATATCCGCTCGGGCATTATTCCGACAAGCTCGACCGCCGGCTGATCATTCTCATCGCCACCTTCGGCGCCTTTGCCGCCGGCCTGTTCCTGACCTTCATCGCGGGAACCAACGCTTTTCTCAACTTCGTCGGCATCTTCCTGTTCGGCGCTTTCGCCATGCCGCTCTATTCGCTCTGTTCCGCCCATGCCAACGACCACGCCGCGCCCGGACAACATGCGCTGGTTTCGGCGGGAAGCCTGTTCTTCTGGTCGCTCGGCGCGGTCATCGGCCCGCTGTTCGCCTCCGTCATGCTCGACAGGTTCGGACCGCGCGCGCTGTTCATCTACATGGTCGTCGTGCTCGCCGGCTTCATGGTTTACACGCTGAGCCGCATGCTGGTCCGCGAAGGCGTGCCGACGTCGAGACGCAGCATGCGCTTCCGCAACCTGCTGCGCACCTCGACCTTCTTCAACAAGCTCGCGGCACCGCCCTCCGACAGGGACGAATAGGTGCCCCTGCGGCAGTTTGGCCGCCCTTCGCATATTGCTGAAAGCCGAAGTCAACTTTAAACAGGACCCGACGACAATCCCCGGGGACTCCCATGGCCATTCTGACCCGCCGAAATCTGTTGAAGGCTTCCGCCGTGGCCGGTGCCTATGGCGCGGGCATGGCGCTGGCGCCGCGTCTTTCGGCGCTTGCCGCTGGCGATCCCGCCCTTCTCGAGGCCCGGATCGTCGAGGCCATGCTCGACGGCAAGGGCAAGACCCGGAACGTCATGACCTATGCGACCGGCCCCATCGGTGCCGATCCCATGCCGCCGGTGCTTCGCGCCCGGCGCGGCGAGAAATTCGCCACCCGTTTCGTCAACCATCTCGACGAGCCGACGACAGTGCACTGGCACGGGCTGCGGATCGACAATGCCATGGACGGCGTGCCCTTCGTCACCCAGCCTTACGTCTATCCCGGCGACAGCTTCGACTATGCCTTCACGCCGCCCGATGCCGGAACCTTCTGGTATCATCCGCACTGCAACACGTTGACCCAGATCGGCAGAGGCCTCGCCGGCATGCTCATCGTCGAGGATCCGAAGGACCCGGTCTTCGATGCCGAGATCGCGCTCAACCTGCGCGACTGGCGGCTCGGCGGCGACAGCCAGTTCATCGAGCAGTTCAAGGCGCGCGATGCGGCAAAGTCCGGCACGTTCGGCACGGTGCGCACCGCCAACTGGCAGCCCTCCCCCGGCTATGACGCGCCTTCCGGCGGTCTCGTGCGCGTGCGCATCCTCGTTGCCGACGTCACACGTCTCTACAATCTGAAGCTCGCCGGTGCCGAGGCGCTGATCGTGGCGATCGACGGACAGCCCGTGCCCGTCACCATGCCGCTCGACATGGCGGTGGTCTCTCCCGGCCAGCGGCTCGACCTCGTCATCCGCATGCCCGATAGCGAGGGAATGGTGGTGGCGCTCGAGGACATCCGCCCCTCGACGCCGAAGACCGTGGCAAGCTTCCGCAGCGTCGGGCCCTCGCTGAAGCGCAGCCTGGGCGACGTGCCGCCCCTGGTCGCCAACCCGGCCGCCGAACCGGATCTCGCCAATGCGACGCCGATCCCTCTCGTGCTCAGCGCCACGGCGGAAGAGGCGGCAAAGGATTCGATCTGCGGCTCACTCGGCTATTCCTTCTGGGCGATCAACAAGGTTCCCTATCCGGGCGACACCGATCCCATGGAACCGCTCGCCGAGATGGCCGGCCGCACTCATCTGCTCAACGTCGAGAACGTCACACCACACGCCCATCCGATCCATATTCACGGCGTGAACTTCGGTCGTCTCCTCCTCGACGAGGCAGGTCCTGCCGCTCGTCTCGGACACCTATCTGATCCTGCCCGACGAGAAGGTGCAGCTCGCCGTGGTGGCCGACAATCCGGGCGACTGGGTGTTCCATTGCCATATTATCGAGCATCAGAAGACCGGGATGACCGGCTATGTGCGCATCGTCTGAGACCCCGCGGGGCAATTGACAACTGGCGGGACGTCGCGTGGGATGCGATAGTCTGGGCGTTTCCATCCTGCCGCGCCGTCACGCCACAAGGAGCCATGCCTTGCCGAATCTCGCCGCCACCATGACCGTGCTTGAGCCCTATCCCGGTCTCTATGCCTATTACGACGGCCGGATCGCCGGAAAGCGCCTTCATTCCGAGGCGGAGAACTGGCTCGACGATGGCGCCTATTCGCTCGGCATCGCCACCTATGCGCTGGTCTCGGGCCATGAGGCGATCGTCTACGACAGCCACACCTCGCTCGACCATGCCCGGGCGGTGCACCATCTGCATGGTTGTCACCACATTCGCCTTGTGCCAGCCACTGGCACACCGACCACCGCCGGCAATGCATCTTTCGATCAGATCATCGCCAACCGGCTGACCGAGAACGCTGGAAGAGAACGTCCAGACGCTCGCCCGCGCGACGCCGCCGATCAATCCCGTCGTCATGCCGAACCGGTTGTTCGACAGGCAGATGACGCTGACGCTCGGCGAGCGGACGGTCGAACTGATGCAATTCGACATACACAGCGCCGACGGCACCGTGCTTTTCCTCCCCGACGAGGGCATCCTGCTGGCCGGCGACACGCTGGAGGATACCATCACCTATGTCTCCGAGCCCGAGCATATCGCCACCCATATCGCCGAACTCAACCGGCTGAAGACCTTGCCGATCCGCCGCATCCTGCCGGACCACGGCGCGCGCGAGCAGATCGCCTCGGGCGGCTACGAGCCGAGCCTGATCGACGCCAATCGCGACTATCTGCAACGCCTGGTCGATCGCGCCGAAGACCCCATGCTCGATGGCCTCTCCCTGCGCGACTTCGTTGCCGAGGATATCGCGGCCGGGCGCATCATCTATTTCGAACCCTATGAAGTGGTTCACCGCGCCAACATCGCCGAGGTGCGCAAGGCACGCGGGATCGCGGCCGCCGATCCGGCCTGACATGTCCAGCCGTGCGAAAAGCCGTGCGGCAATGCCCTGCGAGGGCGCGCAATGGGCCGTTCATATTGACATCACCGGTCGAAAGGGGAACTAAGGTTGATCAACTCTATTTCATGACCGAGCCCCAATGATCGAGACCACTGCCGCATTAGAAGAAGCCTGCCTCAAGCTGGCCCAATCGGATTTCATCACCATCGATACCGAGTTCCTGCGGGAAACGACGTTCTGGCCGGAACTCTGCCTGATCCAGATGGCGAGCCCCGACCTCGAAGTGATCGTCGATCCGCTGGCCAAGGGCCTCGACCTTGCGCCCTTTTTCACGCTGATGGCCGACACCTAGGTGATCAAGGTGTTTCATGCCGCGCGGCAGGACATCGAAATCATCTTCCATCTCGGCAACCTGATCCCGCATCCGATCTTCGACACCCAGGTCGCAGCCATGGTCTGCGGCTTCGGCGACAGCGTCTCCTACGACCAGCTCGTGCAGAAGGTGAAGAACGTCCATATCGACAAGACCTCGCGCTTCACCGACTGGAGCCGCCGGCCGCTGTCGGAAAAGCAGCTCGACTATGCACTGGCCGACGTCACCCATCTGCGCGACGTCTACCTGAAGCTCAAGGAAGAGCTGGACCGCGAGGGTCGCGCCGGCTGGCTGACCGAGGAGATGGCCATCCTCGAATCCCGCGAAACCTACGACCTGCATCCGGACGACGCCTGGCAGCGGCTGAAGATGCGGCTGCGCAAGCCGCAGGAACTCGCCGTCATGCAGTATGTCGCCGCCTGGCGCGAACGCGAGGCGCGCAACCGCAATGTACCGCGCTCGCGGGTGCTGAAGGACGACGCGATCTACGAGATCGCCCAGCAGCAGCCGAAGGACACGGATGCGCTGAGCCGGCTGCGCACCATCCCCAAGGGCTGGGAACGCTCGACCTCGGGCGCCGCGATCATCGAACAGGTCAATGCCGCCCTCGCCCTGCCGAAGAGCGACATGCCGCATGTCAACCGCCATAGCCATGCGCCCGAAGGCGCCCAGGCCGCGGTCGAACTGCTGAAGGTCCTGCTTCGCCTGACCTCGGAAAAGCACGGCGTCGCCTCCAAGGTCATCGCCAATACCGAGGATCTGGAAAAGATCGCCGCCGAGGGCGAGAGTGCCGACGTTCCGGCCATGCATGGCTGGCGGCGGGAATTGTTCGGCGACGTCGCCCTGAAGCTCATTTCCGGCGGCGTCGGCCTGCGCTTCGTCGACAAGCGCGTCGAAGCGGTGGAGTTCTGATCCGATGACAGCCGTGACGCTTCGGCGGGCAACCCCGGACGACATCGGCTACGTCATGCAGGTCGAGCGGCTGCCGGGCTATGACCATTTCATCGGCCAGTTCGACGCGGATCGACATCGGCAGCAGTTGGATGATCCGGCGATGGACTATTTCATCGGCGAGGACGAGGCCGGTTCACCCGTGGGCTTCACGATCCTGAGCGGACTCGACAACCGCGACGGCAATATCTGCATCAAGCGCATCGCCGTCGCCGTGCCGGAACGCGGATACGGTTCACGCATGCTGGCCGCCGTCATCGACCACGCTTTCTCGACAACGCCCGTGCATCGGCTCTGGCTCGATGTGGTCAAAGACAACGGCCGCGCCTGGAACGTCTATCGCAAGGCCGGCTTCCAGGACGAGGGCATCCTGCGGGAGGCCGTGGTCACGCCGGACGGCGGGCGGACCGATCTCGTCATGATGTCGATGCTGTGGCCCGAATGGGCCGCGCGCAGTTAAGGTCCGTCCGATGGAACTGCCCGCCCCGCTCAGAGCCGCCGTTGAGCAGAATCTGGCGCACGAGCCGATCGAGCGCCTGGCCCGCGCCAGCGAGAAACTCTCCGACCGCTATCGACGGGAAGTCCGCGACGGTAAATTCCATCTTGATGGCGAGCTTGCCGCCAAGGCCTATCTCGCCACCCGCCTGCCGGCGACCTATGCCGCGGTGCGCGCCGCCCTTTCCATGGTCGAGGAGGCCTCCCCCGAATTCCAGCCGACAAGCCTTCTCGATTTCGGCGCCGGACCCGGCACGGTGTTCTGGGCGGCGAGCGACGCCTGGCCGGAACTGGATCGTGCCACGCTCGTCGAGGCAAGCCCCGCCATCCGATCGGTCGGCGCGGCGCTGGCGAATCACTCGAACGTGAAGACAGACTGGCTCGCCGGCGACATCACCGGCACCGTCCCGCCGCTCGAACCGGCCGACCTGGTCACGCTCGCCTATGTGCTGGACGAGATTGCCGAGACGGCCATTCCGAATGTCGTCCAGCGGCTTTGGGATCTCACCGCGCACACCATCATCATCGTCGAACCGGGTACGCCGGCCGGATGGCGGCGCGTTCTTGCGGCGCGGCAGACGCTGATCGATGCGGGCGCCAAGGTCGTTGCGCCCTGCCCGCACGCGCAGACCTGTCCGATCGCGGCGCCGGACTGGTGCCATTTCTCGCGCCGGGTCGCGCGTTCCAGGGTTCACCGGCTTTCCAAGGGGGCCGAAGTGCCGTGGGAAGACGAGAAATACATCTTCATCGCCGCCTCGCGCCACGCCGCCGCGTCGCCGGCCGCCCGCGTGCTGGCACCGCCGCGCACGTCGAGCGGGCTTGCCAGGCTGAAGCTCTGTCTCGCCGACGGTCGGGCCGAGGAGCTGACCGTCAGCCGCCGCGACGGCGCGGTATTCAAGGCGGCCCGCCGCGCCGACTGGGGCGACGCCTTCGAACCGGAAACCGGGAATGTGCGCGATGAAGACGACGCTTGATCGCGAGACCGCCGACCGCTTCGCGCGGATCGCCCTTGGCCATGTCGAGCGGGAATATCCGCACAAGCCTGGCCATGTGCTTGCCGGGTCAAGCGAGGTGCAGGGCCCGCGTGCGACCCATCCGCTCTTCTTCGGCAGCTTCGACTGGCATTCCTGCGTGCACGGCTACTGGATGCTGGTGCGGTTGCTCAACCGCTTTCCCGACATGCCATCCGCGGAGGCAATCCGCACACTGCTGTCTCGCCGGCTGACGGACGAGAGCATCGCCGGCGAATGCACCACCTTCGATCGCCCGATGAATCGCGGCTTCGAGCGCCCCTATGGCTGGGGCTGGCTGCTGAAACTCGCCGCGGAACTGGAGGCGGCCGAAGACCGCAGCTTTTCCCGGACCTTGCAGCCGCTGACGGAGCGGATCGTCGCGCGCTTTCACGCGTTCCTGCCGGTTGCCACCTATCCGGTGCGGGTCGGCACGCATTACAACACCGCCTTCGCCCTTCGCCTCGCCGCCGACTACGGCGAAGCGGTTGGTGACGAAAGCTTCATCGATCTGCTGCGCACGACGGCGCTCCGCTGGTATGGCAACGACGAGAATTGTCCTGCCTGGGGCGAACCCTCGGGCGACGACTTCCTGTCCTCGACGCTGATCGAGGCGGAATGCATGCACCGGCTGCTGCCTGCTTCGGATTTTGCCGACTGGTTCGGCCGCTTCCTGCCAGGCCTCGAAAGCAGCGAGCCCGAGACCTTGTTCTCACCGGCCGCGGTGTCGGATCGCTCCGACGGCAAGATCGCCCATCTCGACGGGCTCAACCTGTCGCGCGCCTGGTGCTGGCGGTCGCTGGCCGCATCCGTCGCAGAGACGGATGCCCGCCGGACGATCATGGATGCGGCGGCCGCCCGCCATCTGCAGGCCGCCCTGCCCCATGTCGCCGGCGACTATATGGGCGAGCACTGGCTGGCGAGCTTTGCCGTGCTGGCGCTGGAGGCATGAGGACATCCTTCGCCACTGCGCGCCCACTGGTTGCTGTCACGCTGGAGGACGGTCACCTAAAATTCATAGAACAGAGATCGCTCTGACACGGGCGCTCCCTAACCATGCCGCGTCCTGACAATTTTCAGAAACGGTGACGCCATGAAAAACCATCTCTTTGCCTCCGTATGCCTTTTCCTTCTCGCCGCTCCGGCCTTTGCCGAAGAGGTCGCCTTTCCGGCCAAGCTCGTCAGCCATGCCGTCCTGCCGGCCAATTCGATCATCGCCGCCCCGGCCGACTCTCCGGTCCATCTGAAGACCTCGGGCAAGTTCACCACCGCCGACCGCAAGCGCGCGGAGGGCCTCGGCACCGTGCCCGGCAAGGACGGCGTTCGTCCGACGGGGCTCTCGATGCCCTTCGACGGCCAGGCCATGCAGGGCTTTTCCGGCATCAAGACCATGGAAGACGGCACGTTCTGGAGCCTGTCCGACAACGGCTTCGGCTCCAAGATCAACTCGTCCGACTCCATGCTGATGCTGCATCACATCAAATTCGACTGGGATGCCGGCAAGGTCGAACACCTCGAAACCGTATTCCTCTCCGACCAGGACAAGAAGGCGCCCTTCCCGATCGTCATGGAAGGCGCCGCGCAGCGCTACCTGACCGGCGCGGATTTCGACGTCGAATCGATCCAGCCCACGGCCGACGGCTTCTGGGTCGGCGAAGAATTCGGCCCCTATATCCTGAAGTTCAGCAAGGACGGCAAGCTGACCGACGTGATCCCGACCAAGGCCGGCGAGATCGAGGTGAAGTCGCCGGACAATGCGACGCTCGTCGTTCCGGCCAATCCGACTGCCAAGATGCCTGTCTTCAACCTGAAGCGTTCGGGTGGCTATGAGGGCATGGCGATGGCGAAGGACGGCACCAAACTCTACGGCCTGCTCGAAGGTCCGCTGTTCCTCGAGGACGGATCCGTCGAGAAGGCCGACGGCCTGACCGCGCTGCGCATCATCGAACTCGACACCGCCGACAAGGCCTGGACCGGCCGTTCGTGGCTCTATCCGCTGTCGGAAGGCGGCGAGGCCATCGGCGACTTCAACATGATCGACGGCACCACAGCGCTGGTCATCGAGCGCGACAACGGCGCCGGCGCGGCCGACAAGGCCTGTGCCGACCCGAAGAAGCCGGAACCGACCTGCTTTGCCACGCCTGCCAAGCACAAGCGCATCTACAAGATCGAGATGACCGACGAGAACGCCGGCAAGGCCGTTCGCAAGATCGGCTACATCGATCTGATGAAGATCGCCGATCCGGACAACAGGAAGCGTCAGGGCGGCGGCGAAGGTTTCTACGACATGCCGTTCGTCACGATCGAAGATGTCGACGTGATCGATGCCACCCATATCGTCGTCGGCAATGACAACAACCTGCCCTTCTCGGCCGGCCGCGCGCTCGACAAGGCGGACGACAACGAATTCGTGCTGCTCGAGGTCGGCGAATTCCTCGCCGCGAAATAAGCCGGTCCAATGCTGCAAATACAGGAAAGCCGGCGGGAGATCCCGCCGGCTTTTGCCGTCTGAAGCGTGGCTTCAGAGATAGAGCACGTTGCTCGTCGGCGGCTCCCAGTTCTGCGCCTTGCCGGAAAGGTCGTAGGCATAGCTGCCGTCCGCGTTCTGCTGCGTAGACGGCTTCGTCGTGGCGGGCGTCTGGGCGCCTGCCGAGGACAAATCATCGTAGGTGTAGGACTTGGTCCAGTCGATCGATGTCCCGGTCGACGGAGCCTTGGTCATCCAGGCCAGGCTCGCGGCGTCCGTCGTCTGCGGCGACTTCTGGAAGATAGTATAGTTTGCGCCACTGCCGGAATTATTGACGACCGATATGCTGTAGGATGTCATGATCGTATTCACCTCGTTATGTCGAATATCGACAAACTATTGCGAACACCGGCAAATACAACGACCGGAACTGGGCGCATTTCCTTTGTAAAACAGGTGGTTAAACGGCAACAAACATAACAGATAAAATGCAATCGAATACATGCAGTCCATCCGATGCAGCGTAGTGGACCGACGGCCGCTGTTATTCGAACCGGAAAGCCAGCCGCTTGCCGGTCAGGCGCGCCAGCTGCTGCAGCCGGCCATCGAGGCGTTCGCCGGCGAAATCGCGATAGGCCGAGGGCACGACGAATTCGAGGTCGAGATCGGGCCGCTGCGCCTTGCGGAAGGTCAGGTTGTGGACGATGCCGGGCATCGAGGCGGAGAACAGATAGACCACGCGGAGCAATCCGCCGAGCAGCTTGGCGCGCTCCAGCAGGCGTTCGGTGGCGATCGTCGCCAGCGGACCGGTCTGGCCGTCGTCGTTAAGACCCTCGAAGCGATAGTAGTTGGCGAGCGCGATGAAGGCGCGACCCGGATGGGTGATACCGACGAAGGACGAGTGGGCGATGATGTTCAGCGCCTGCAGGCCGCGATAGTCGGGATGGGCGCGCCAGCTGATGTCGGCGAGCAGGCAGGCCGCTTGCCGGTAGCGGCTTTCCTCTTCGGTCTCGGCGACGTCGAAATACGGCATCATCCGGCCCGTCCAGTCGGCGAGTTCGCGGGCGTGCTCGGGCGAGCGGGCGCGCAGGATCGCCAATTCGTCGGCTGCGGTGAGAAGCGGATCGAGCGCCCGGTCTTCTTCCGACAGAAGCGAATAGAGATAGCCCTCACGCACGCCTTGCGCAGAAAACGACACGCGCGCCGGACGCATGGCGTCCAGCACCTCGCGCATGGCGATCGCGCCGTAGGGCAGCAGGGATCGACGGCTCTTGGAGATCGCGCCCCAGGCCGGATCGCGGACGCTGGCGCCGGAGATGATCTCGTCGAGGAACTGGGCGATCTCGTCGAACTGCAGTTCGTAGCCCTGCATCATGTGCAGCGGGTATTTGCGCATTTCCATGTGCAGCTTGGCGATGTTTCGCCAGGTGCCGCCGACCGCATAGAAGGTGCGGCCCCTGCCCCGCTCCAGCATAGCAGCCGGGCGGATGAGCTTGCGGGCATAGGCCCGCGCCGCGCCGAGCGAGCCGCCGGCCGTCTCCGACAGCCTCAGGCCGCCGAGCGGTAGGGTGATCCCGGTGCCGAGGTCGCGCCCCTTGATGTCGATGAGTTCGAGCGAGCCGCCACCAAGGTCGCCGGCAATGCCGTCCGGATCGTGGAAGCCGCTGACGATGCCGAGAGCGGAATAAAGCGCCTCCTGCTCACCGGTCAGAACCTCGATGCCGTGACCGAGAATCTCCTCGGCGCGGCGGATGAAGTCGGGGCCGTTCGCCGCCTCCCGGGCAGCCGCCGTGGCCAGCACATACATCGCGGTCGCCCGCGCCTGGCGCGACAGGGCGCCGAAGCGCCGCAGCGAATTCAGCGCGCGGCCCACGCCCTCGTCGTCCATCCGTCCGGTGGCCGCGAGACCCTTGCCAAGACCGCAGAGCACCTTCTCGTTGAACAGCACCGTCGGCGCTCGCGACAGGCCTTCATAGATGACCAGTCGGATCGAGTTCGAACCGATGTCGACGACGGAGACAGGGGCTATGCCAGGCAACCGCCCCTGCGCTTCTGATCTTGTCATGAAGTACCAGTTTTATTGTTTCCTGCCGGAGATGATCCCGGCAATCAGTTTCGGCGCGCTTTCTTTCAGCGATTCTCCCCGACCCGAAAGGCTCGGATTGGTCATGAAATAGTGTTGCGCGTTAAAAGGTTCCTCGCCGGGCCGCACTTCCATGCGCCGCGACGTTCCGTCGGGCAATATCTCGTAGCTCTGTTGGTTGTCAATCAAGTTGCCCAGCATGATCTGTGAAAGAACCTGCTCATGGACGGTCGGATTGACGAGCGGCACGAGCGTCTCGACGCGGCGGTCGAGATTGCGCGGCATCATGTCGGCCGAGCCGATATAGACCAGCGCATTTTCCGACGGCAAGCCGTAACCGTTGCCGAAGCAGAAGATGCGGCTGTGCTCGAGGAAACGGCCGACGATCGACTTGACGCGGATGTTGTCGGACAGACCCGGAACGCGCGGGCGCAGGCAGCAGATGCCGCGGATGACGAGGTCGATCTCGACGCCGGCCTGGCTGGCGCGATAGAGCGCGTCGATGATGTCCGGGTCGACCAGCGAATTCATCTTCATCCAGATCGCCGCCGGCTTGCCGTTCCGGGCGTGCACGGTCTCTTCCTCGATGTGCCGCAGGATGCGGGGGCGCAGCGTGTAGGGCGAGACTGCGAGCTTCATGCCCTCCTCCGGTTCGCCATATCCGGTGATGAAGTTGAAGACGTTCGCCATGTCGTGGGCGATCTTCGGGTTGCAGGTGAAGAAGGACAGGTCGGTGTAGATCTTCGCCGTCACCGGGTGGTAGTTGCCGGTGCCGAGGTGGCAATAGGTCCTGAGCTTGCCATCCTCGCGCCGCACCACCATCGACATCTTGGCGTGGGTCTTCAATTCGATGAAGCCGAAGACGACCTGCACGCCGGCACGCTCGAGGTCGCGCGCCCAGCGAATATTGGCTTCCTCATCGAAGCGCGCCTTGAGTTCGACAAGTGCGGTCACCGACTTGCCGGCATCGGCGGCATCGATCAGCGCGCGCACGATCGGGCTGTCGTTCGAGGTGCGGTAGAGCGTCTGCTTGATGGCCAGCACGTCTGGATCGCGCGCCGCCCCGCAGCGGAACTGCACGACGACGTCGAAGGACTCATAAGGGTGGTGGACCACCATGTCCTTCTCGCGAATCGCCGCCAGGCAATCGCCGGCATGTTCGCGCACGCGTTCCGGAAAACGGGCATTATAGGGCTCGAAGCGCAGGTCTTCGCGCGGCGCCTTGGCGATTTCGGAAATGGTGTTGAGCGCGAGCAGGCCCGGCAGAACCGCGACGCGGTTGTCGGGAACGGCCAGTTCATGCACGACGAACTGGCGCAGGCCGACCGGCATCTCGGAATCGACTTCGATGCGGATCACCGATCCGCGGCGGCGGCGCTTCAGCGCCGTCTCGAAATAGCGCACGAGATCCTCGGCCTCTTCCTCCACTTCGATATCGCTGTCGCGGATGATGCGGAAGGTGCCGAAACCCTTGACCTCGTAGCCGGGATAGAGCCGGTCGATGAAAAGGCCGACCATGTCCTCCAGGGTGATGTAGCGGATCGTCGACCTGTCGTCCGGCAGGCGGACGAAACGGTCGAGCGTCGGCGGCAGGCGCAGTAGGGCCGTCATCGGCTCCCCGGTGCGCCGGCTCTCGAGCTGCAATCCCATCGTGAAGCCGAGATTGGGAATGAAGGGGAACGGATGGGCAGGATCGATCGACAGCGGCGTCAGCACCGGGAAGATGGATTCCTCGAATTCGGTCGCCAGCCAGGAGCGATCCTCCGCCGAAAGCGCCGCCGGCCGCACGATCAGGATGTCTTCCTTGGCGAGATACTGCTGCAGGACGGCCAGCGAAGCCTGTTGCTCCATCTGCAGATTGTCGATTTCCTTCAGAATGTCGTCGAGCTGCTCGGCCGGCGTCTTGCCGTCCGGGCTGCGGATGGAAATGCCCTGCCGGACCTGTCCTTCGAGACCGGCGACGCGGACCATGAAGAATTCGTCGAGATTGGCAGCCGAGATCGACAGGAAACGGATGCGTTCCAGCAGCGGATGCGCCGTATTGAGGGTTTCCTCGAGCACGCGGCGATTGAACTGCAACCAGGAGAATTCGCGGTTGATGAAGCGCAAGGGGCTGCTGGACAGATCCTCCGGCGCCTCCCCCACGACCACGTCGGGGGTATTCGTCTCAGTCACCACAGAATCCATTGCCCATCCCTCAATTGCCGGAGTGCCCGCAATTATAACAGTTTGACGACAATCCTGTGACGCTCACTCCGTGCCGTCAGGCTCGTAGAGTTCACCCAGGACTTCGGCTGCCAGCGCCCGTGTAATCTTCGTCCGTCGCGACAGGGCGAGCCGGTCGATTCGATCGACGACCTCCTGTGCCGCGGCGCACGAGCGCTCCATGCGCTTCACGATATAGTCGACGATCTTGTCGTCAATATTAAGCTGGCGATCGGCGAAAAGCTTGACGATGACCTGGGACAACAGCGCCTCGTCCGGGCTGCCGATCTCGACCATGGTTGCCGCCTTGAGGCGCGAGCGCAGATCGGGAAGCGCCACCGGCCAGGACAGAGGCCAGGTGCGCGACGTCATGAGCAGGCTCGTGCCATGCTCGCGCACGCTGTTGATCACATGGAACAACTCGACTTCGTCGAATCCGGTTCGGTCGGCATCCTCGAGCAGCACGGGCCCTTTGGCAGCAGCCTCAGCCACCCCGCCGCCCGCCATGGGGTTGATCACCGTCGCATCGGCCTGCTCGCGCCAGATCTCGGCCAGGTGGGATTTTCCGGAGCCCGGCGGTCCCGTCAGGATCACCACCGGCGACGGCCATTCGGGCCAGCTGTCGATCAGCGCCACGGCCGCCGCCAGACGGTCGGAAACCAGAAGGTCGTCGCGGCCGGATGCCGTGCCGTGCTCGAAAGCGAGCGGCAGCTGTTCGGCTGCCCTGCGGCGCGGCCCGGCCTTCATTGTTTCACGCATCTACTTCTCTGAAACACCGGATTTGGACTCGCCTTCGACACTCGCCGGCTGCCCATAGTACAGATCGCTCTCAAGATACCGCGACAGGGCGAAGCGGACAAGCACGCCGACCGACGCCGCTGCCGGCACGGCGACGAGCACGCCGACGAAGCCGAACAGCGCACCGAAGGCGAAGAGAGCGAACATCAGCCAGACCGGATGCAGCCCGACGCTCTTGCCCACCCATTTCGGCTGGAGAATGTTGCCCTCGATGAACTGGCCGGAGAAGAAGAAGAGGACGACGATGATGAGATGGACATAGTCGGGCCAGAACTGCACCAGCGCCACGCCGGCGGCGAGCACCAAGCCGACCGTCGAGCCGACATAGGGGATGAAGCTCAAGAGGCCCGTGAGAAAGCCGATCAGCAGGCCGAAATTCAGGCCGATCAATGACAGGCCCACAGCGTAGTAGATGCCGAGGAACAGGCAGAGCGATCCCTGGCCGCGGATGAAGCCGGCAATGGTGCTGTCGAGTTCGGCGGCGATCTCGCGGACGACGGCGACGTTGTTGCGGGGGATCCAGCCGTCGACCTTGGCGATCATCCGGTCCCAGTCGAGCAGCAGGTAGAAGGCGACGACCGGGGTGACCACCAGCAGCGAGGCGATGTCGACCAGCGCCTTGCCCGAATTCCAGATCTGCCCGAGCAGCGTTCCTATGAAACCGACGCCTTCGGACAGATACTTGGAGAAGTTCTCCTTGAGCGCATCCGTCTGGGTGCCGAGCCAGCCCGGCAGCCATGCGGCATTGGTGGTGGTGATGTAGGTCTGCAGCTGTGTGATGTAGCCCGGAACATGCTGGATGAACTCGTTGAACTGGTTCGCCAGGATCGGGATGATATCATCACGACAAACAAAGACGACGATGAAGGTGACCAGGATCACCACGGTCGCCCAGATGCGCGACAGGCCCAGCCGTTCCAGCCGATCGGCGACGGGGTCCAGAAAGTAGGCTAGCGCCATGCCGGCGATGAACGGCAGAAGGATGGTGCGGAAGGTCATCAGGAAGAAAACAAAGACCAAGAGCGCGACAGCCCAGAACAGCACCTGCCGCCGGAGCCCGCTACCACTGATGTGCTGAACCATTATCCGCCTTCCTCTTTCTCGCTACCGCATACCTTGCCGGCTCTTCTAGCAGGAAACGCCAGATAGGTCAGGCCGAAAGCGAAGGTCAAGGCTGCGCACCCGCAGGAGCGCGACGGCAACGGCGAAAACGCCGGAAAACCGCGCTTTCCCCGTCGCGCGACTTGCATATCCGGGCTCTTCATGCAATGGCCACCGGCAATATCGACACCCATCGGAGGCACGAGATGAGCCAGTCTGAACGCAACGGTTTGACCTATAGCGACGCGGGCGTCGACATCGATGCCGGCAAGGTGCTGGTCGAGAAGATCAGCCTCACGTGCGCTCGACGCGTCGTCCGGGCGCTGACGGCGAGATCGGCGGTTTCGGCGCGCTGTTCGACCTGAAGGCCGCGGGCTTCACCGATCCCGTTCTCGTCGCCGCCAATGACGGCGTCGGCACCAAGCTCAAGATCGCCATCGACGCCGGCATCCACGACACGGTCGGCATCGACCTCGTCGCCATGTGCGTCAACGACCTCGTCGTCCAGGGCGCCGAACCGCTGTTCTTCCTCGACTACTTCGCCACCGGCAAGCTCGACCCGGACCAGGGTGCGGCGATCGTCGGCGGTATCGCGGCCGGCTGCCGCGAGGCGGGCTGCGCGCTGATCGGCGGCGAGACCGCCGAAATGCCGGGCATGTATTCGGGCGGCGACTATGACCTGGCCGGTTTCGCCGTCGGCGCCGCCGAACGCGGCAAGCTCCTGCCCGCCGGCGACATTGCCGAGGGGGACGTGATCCTCGGCCTCGCCTCCTCGGGCGTGCATTCCAACGGCTTTTCTTTGGTACGCAAGATTGTGGGCCTGTCAGGCCTCGACTGGAACGCGGCCGCGCCCTTCGACACGGCCAAGACGCTGGGCGCCGCCCTGCTCGAGCCGACCCGCATCTACGTCAAGCCGCTGCTGAAGGCGATCCGCGAGACCGGCGCGCTCAAGGCGCTTGCCCACATCACCGGCGGCGGCTTCCCGGAGAACATTCCGCGCGTGCTGCCGAAGCACCTCGCCGCCTCGATCGACCTTGACGCCATCACCGTTCCGCCGGTCTTCTCCTGGCTCGCGCGCACCGGCGGCGTCGCCCAGAACGAGATGCTGCGCACCTTCAACTGCGGGGTCGGCATGATCGTCGTCGTCGCCGAGAAGGACGCCGCCCGCGTGGCCGAAGTCCTCTCCGCCGAGGGCGAGAAGGTCGTGACGCTCGGCCGCATGATCGCCCGCGCCGAGGGCGAGGCCGGCACCCGTTACGAAGGCAAGCTCGCTCTATGACGACGGCCCGCAAACGCGTCGTCGTCTTCATCTCCGGCGGCGGTTCGAACATGGTGGCGCTGGCGGATGCCTGCGCCGCACCGGACTTCCCGGCCGAGATCGTCGCGGTCATCTCCGACAAGCCGACGGCGGGCGGACTGGCCAAGGCCGCCCAGCGCGGCATCGCCACGCATGTCTTCGAGCGCCGTGCCTATGCCAGCAAGGCCGAGCACGAGGCGGCGATCCTCGCCGCGCTGGCAGCACTCTCGCCCGACATCATCTGCCTCGCCGGCTATATGCGCCTGCTCAGCGCCGATTTCATCCGTCCCTATCAAGGTCGGATCCTCAACATCCATCCCTCGCTGCTGCCGCTCTTCCCCGGTCTGCACACCCACCAGCGGGCGCTCGACGCCGGCATGATGGTGGCCGGCTGCACCGTGCACTTCGTCACCGAAGGCATGGACGAGGGACCGATCGTCGCCCATCCGTCGTGCCGGTTCCCGCCCGGCGACACGTCGGACAGCCTCGCGGCACGGGTGCTGACCGTCGAGCACCGCAGCTATGCCCAGGCGCTGCGCCTGTTCGCCGACGGCACGCTTCGCATGGACGCCGACGGCCGCGTCGTGCGGACCGGCTACGCCGGAGACGCGTCGGCGAGCCTGGTCTCGGTCTAGAGACTATTTCGCATTGCTCATGAAATAGGACGCACCCCAGGCCAGCAGGCTTCGGGGAAAAAGGTGCGTGGAAAGGGTGATGAGCTTGTTGGCTGCGCCCGGCACCACGCTCGGCCGACCGGCATAGAGGGCCTTGAGGCTCGCCTCGACGACGGCCTCGGGCGTCATCAGCACCGCGGATGCCATGGGGTTGAGCCGGTGTCCGGCCCGCTCCCAGAACGGCGTTTCCGTCGGTCCCGGACAGGTCACGGTCACGGCTACCTTGCGGCGGGCGAGCTCGCGATGCAGCGCATGGCCGAAGGCCAGCACATAGGCCTTGGACGCGGCATAGACCGCATAGCCGGGGACCGGCTGGTAGGCGGCGGTGCTCGCGACCAGAAGGATATGCCCGCCGCCGTGCTCGGCCATGGCACTGCCGAACACATGCGAAAGATCGGTCAGCGCCCGCACATTGACGTCGATCATGCCGAGTTCGGCGTCACGCGATCGCGAGACGAATCGGCCCTGGACGCCATAGCCCGCATTGGCCACCAGCGCCTCGATGAAGAGACCGCGGGCGTCGAGCGCCTGCTTGAGGCGCAAGCAGGCATCCGGCCCGGCCAGATCGGCGACTTCCACGACCACTTCTCCGCCGTGGCTTCTCAGTTCCGCCGCCATCGCCTCCAGGAGGTCGGTGTTGCGGGCGGTCAGTACGAGATTGTAGCCGCGCCTGGCAAGCGCCAGGCCGAATGCGCTCCCCAACCCACCCGTCGCGCCGGTGATCAAAGCCCATTTGCGATCGTCCGCCATTTCCCTCTCCCTGCCTACCGCGCGATCATCGGGAAAAACACCCGGCGCCGCAAGCGCCAAGGGCGACGCCGAAGTGGGCCTTTTCGCCCACCAAGGCAAACAGACGCGCCAGGCAGACGGATGAACCCATTTTTGGCCGCTACAAGGTCCAGAAATGGCCACTGCAAACCATTGAGACTATTTGCGTTTTCCGTAAGGTGCCGACCATCGGACAATTCACTGACATGGGGGACTTTTCGCATGAACAAACTGTTGACCACGACCGCGCTATTCGCCGGGCTGGCGCTCTGCCCGACCTTTGCGGCTGCGGCGGACAACCTCTTCACCTCGCCGGACGGCGCCTTTTCGCTCTACGGCAGCGTCGGCCTTGCCAATGTCAAGGCAGGCGAGTTCGTCTATGACGGCTCCCACAAGCTCAGCCAGCTCAACTGGGAAACCAAGGGCATGACGCTCTATACGCTCGGCGCCGACGCGCAGATCGACAAGAACTGGAAGGTCCGTGCGGCCTTCAACGTCGGCACCGGGGGCGACGGCCACATGGTCGACTATGACTGGATGGACTACAGCAACGACGACTGGACCGATCGGTCGACCCATCCCGACACCGAGCTCGACCACTATTTCAGCGGCTCGGTCGAAGTCGATCGGGGCTTCTACGAGAACGACACGACGAGCTTCGATGTCGGCGCCGGCTTCCGCTACACCGACGTCAAGTGGACGGCTTACGGCGGCTCATACATCTACAGCAGCGGCGGCTTTCGCGACGATATCGGCGACTTCCCCGATGGCGAGCGCGGCATCAGCTACCAGCAGAAGATCCCGGTCGGCTTCCTGGCCGTCAACGGCGCCCATACGATCGGCGCGCTGACGCTGAGCGGCGGCCTGCAGGGGGGCCTCAGCTTCGGCATCGACGACATCGACGATCACTGGATGCGCGACCTGCGCTTCTTCGACAGCATGTCGGTCGCCCCGATGCTCGGCGCCAATGTCACGGCGAACTACCAGCTCAACGAAATGGCGGCGCTCTACGTTACCGGCTCGTTCGAGCGCGTGTTCCATGCGCGGGGCGACATGAAGATCGTCGACACGACGGGTGCAAGCCCCGACTCCCATTCCTCGGATTCGGCCGGTGCGACCTATCAGGCGATGTCGATCTCGTTCGGCCTCAAGGGCAGGTTCTAGAAATACCGAGCCCCCGGCGGGCAGCGCCTGGCGCTGTCCGTCCGGCCGCGGAGGCCCCCCCTTTGCGCATCCGCGGCCATTCTTGTCCGTCAGGCCAAAAGTTCATCCGGATTGAGCGCCGCCCATTGCAGCAGCATGATGGTCTTGGCGTCGCAGATGCGTCCGTCGGCGACCATCGCCATGGCTTCGCCGAGAGGCAACTCGGTGATCTCGATGTCCTCGTACTCCTCGGCCAGCCCGCCGCCGTCCGCGGTCTTGTGGGCGGCCTCGATGCGGGCGAAGTAGAAATGCACCTTCTCGGTCACCGCGCCGGGTGAGGAGTAGGCGCTGAAGAGATGCCGCGGCGCCGCGACCTCGTAGCCGGTTTCCTCCATCGCCTCGCGACAGACGGTTTCCGCCGGGTCCTCGCCATGCTCCATCGAGCCGGCGGGCACTTCCAGCAGGAAGGCATGATCGCCCATCAGGTGAACCGGAATGCGAAACTGCCGGACCATGACGACGATCCGCCGCTTCGGGTCGTAGAGCAGGATCGCCACGGCCTCGCCCCGGTCGAACACCTCCCACTCCAGCTCGACCTTGCTGTCGTCGGGCCGGATATAGTCGAAGACGATGCGGCGGAAATGGCTCCAACCCTTCCACAGGGTCTCGTCCTTGAGGATGGCGATGCGGATCTGATCGAAGCGGCTCATCCGGCGGCCTTTTCCAGCCAGACCTTGTTGTCGTGGAAGGCGGCCCCGCCATGCGGCGCGACGGCATCTGCCCCGGTCAGCACGTTGATCCCCTCGCCGTCGAGATGCGCCTTGTTCGGCCATAGCCCCTCGGCCACCAGCACGCCGGGCTTGACCGCATCGGTCACCCGGGCGTGGATGCGCAGGCTCCCGCGCGTGTTGCCGAGGCGCACGACCTCGCCGTCTGCGATCTCCAGCCGCGCCGCATCGGCCGGATTGACCATCACCTCGGGTCTCCCTTCCTTCTCCCGCGAGGTCGGCGTCTCGGAGAAGGTCGAGTTGAGGAAGTTGCGGGCCGGCGAGGTCGCCAGGCGGAAGGGATGCGCGGCATCGGCCACCTCGATCAGATCGACCTGGTCGGGAAACTCGGGCAGCGCGGCGACAGGCCCGAGATTGCCGAGCCTGGCCGGCGGCTTGTTCGGCGACTTGCCGTTCTGCCAGTCCGGGCGGAAGCGGAACCTGCCGTCGGCATGGCCGAAACCGTCGAGGTAATGGGCCTGACGGAACTCCGGCTGGCAATCGAACCAGCGCTCTTCCTGGAGGGTGTCGTAGCCCGGCCAGCCGCTCGCCTTCAGCATGTGGTCGATGTGCTGGTATTCCGAGAGGCCGAAACCGGGGCGGTCGGCAACGCCGAGGCGCCTGGCCAGTTCCTCGATGACGAAGAGGTTTGTGCGCACCGTTTGCGGCGGCTCGACGATCTTCGGGCCCAGCAGGATATGGCTGTGGCCGCCGCCGCGATAGACATCGTCATGTTCGACGAACATGGTGGCCGGAAGCACGATGTCGGCGACCTCTGCGGTCTCTGTCATGAAATGCTCGTGCACCGCGACGAACAGGTCGTCGCGCAGGAAGCCCTTCTTCACGAGACGCTGCTCGGGGGCGACATTGACCGGATTGGTGTTCTGGATCAGCAGCGCGGTCACGAGGCCGCGATGGCGCAGGGCCTCGGCGTCACCGGTCAGCACGCGGCCGATCTGCGACTGGTCGAGCATGCGGATGTCCGGATCGGCATAGCTCGTGCCCATCAATTCGGCCTTGTTCAGCCGGAAGATGTCGCCGTTGTTGTGGAAAGCGCCGCCACCTTCGTGCTGCCAGGAGCCGAGCACGGTGGCGACCGACAGCGCGGCGTGCATGCCGGCCGACCCGTTGCGCTGGCGAGCGAAACCATAGCCGAGACGGAAGAAGGTCTTCTTCGTCGTGCCTACCAGGCGGGCGAAGGTCTCGATCTCCTCGACGGACAGCCCGGTGATCGCGGCCGCCCATTCCGGGGTGCGGGTCTGCAGATGAGCCTCGAGCCCTGCCGGGTCGTCGGCATATTGCGCCATGTAGGCACGGTCGGCGTAACCGTCGCGGAAGGCGATGTGCATCACGGCGCAGGCAAGCGCCGCATCGGTGCCCGGCCGGAGGATCAGACCGAGATCGGCCTGCTTCATCGTCGCATTGTCATAGACGTCGATCACCACGATCTTGGCGCCGCGTTCCTTGCGGGCCTTCATCGCATGGGTCATCACGTTGACCTGGGTCGCAACCGCATTGGTACCCCAGATGACGACGCAATCGGCCTTGGCGATCTCGCGCGGATCCGGACCGCGAAGCGCGCCGGTGCCCATGACATAGCCGGTCCAGGCCATGTTGGTGCAGATCGAGCCGAAGAAGCCGGAATAGCGCTTGGCGTGACGCAGGCGCTCGATCGAATCGCGCTGCACCTGGCCCATCGTTCCGGCATAGAAGTAGGGCCATACGGCTTCAGAGCCATGCGCCGCTTCGGCCTTGACGAAAGCCTCGGCGATCTCGTCCAGCGCGTCGTCCCAGGACACCTCCTGCCAGGCGCCCTCGCCTTTCGCGCCCTTGCGGCGCTTCGGCGTCAGCAGCCGGCCGGGATGATAGAGCCGCTCGGCATAGCGGGCGACCTTGGCGCAGATGACGCCGGCCGTGTAGCTATTGTCGGGTGAGCCGCGGACGCGGCCGATGCGACCGTCCGCGTCGAGATCGACGTTGAGCGCGCAGGCGGATGGACAGTCGTGCGGACAGACCGTATGACCAGTGGTTCGGATAGGGCTCGCGATGTTCATGACGTTTGTATATTGCATGGCCGGACGGCTCAAAAGCCCCATTCCGACAATTCATAGAACCCATCAGGACGACAGATGAACTATCGCCACATCTACCATGCGGGCAATTTCGCCGACGTGCTGAAGCATGCGGTGCTGGCGCGGCTGATCGTCTACCTGCAGCAGAAGGACAAGGCCTTCCGCATGCTCGACACCCATGCGGGCATCGGCCTCTACGACCTTTCCTCCGAGGAGGCACAGAAGACCGGCGAATGGCGCGAGGGCATCGGCCGGCTGATGGAGGCGGAACTTCCGGAGCCGGTCGCCACGATCCTGGCGCCCTATCTCGACGCGGTCCGCAGCCTCAACCCTGAGGGCGAGATCACGCTCTATCCCGGTTCGCCGAAGCTCGCCCGCATGCTGTTCCGGCCGCAGGATCGTCTTTCGGCGATGGAACTCCATCCCGACGACAGCCGTCGGCTGGCCCGACTGTTCGAGGGCGACTACCAGGTGCGCGTCACCGAACTCGACGGCTGGCTGGCGCTCGGCGCCCATCTGCCGCCGAAGGAGAAGCGCGGCATCGTGCTGGTCGACCCACCCTTCGAGGAGGAGGGCGAATACGATCGTCTGATCGACGGGCTATCGCGCGCCTGGCGCCGCTTCCCCGGCGGCGTCTATTGCCTCTGGTATCCGATCAAGAAGGGCGCGCCGATCGCCGCCTTCCACGAAGCGCTGAAGGCGCTGGAGATCCCCAAGGTGCTGTGCGCCGAGCTTTCGGTGAAGAGTGATCGCGACACGACCGGGTTGTCCGGCACCGGCCTTATCGTCGTCAATCCACCCTTCACGCTGAAGGACGAGCTGCATGCGGCGCTGCCCGAACTGAAGCGCGTCATGGCGCAGGATCGCTATGCGTCGCACCGCTGCTTCTGGCTGCGCGGCGAGACCACGGACACGGACCGGCAGGCGGACTGAGAAGGTCGCACGCCGCCTCGGCTCCTCCCTTGACCTTGGCCCCCTTTGCCAACATTCTGACGGCGAAAGGGAGAGCTTCCATGTCCGCCAGATCGCTGATCCGCACCACGCTTTCGCTTGCCACCCTCCTACCGCTCGCCGTCGCGACCGAGGCATTTGCCGGCACGCCGTCCTGCGAAGACGTGACCGGGACGGTATCCAGCCGTTTTGCCCAGAACATGCGAAGCTTCCTGGACATGGACCTGTCGATCGCTGATTTCGACATCATCTCCGAGAGCCGGCTCGAGCCGCGGGACGGAACTCACCGTGTGGAGCGGCGCTATTGCCAGGCGAAGGTGACCACGACCGACGGGGAGCGCCGCCAGCTCTGGTTCCTGATCGAGAGCGGCTGGGGTTATGCCGGCCTCGGCTCGTCGGTCGAATTCTGCATGAGCGGCCTCGATCCGTGGCACGTCTACGGCGCGCACTGCAGGTCGCTGCGTTGACTTAAGGTTCCCCCTCGCCGCCCGGCTCCTGGCCCGCACGGAACTGCGTCCGTTCGAAGATCGGAATGACCAAGAGCGCGATCGCCAGCGGAATGAGCAGATAGAACAGGCGGAACACCAGCAGCGCGGCAATGACGTCCGCCTGATCCATTTCCGGCAGTCCCATGACGAAGACCAGTTCGAGCACGCCGAGCCCGCCCGGCGCATGCGAGATCAGCGCTGCGGAGAACGATACGAGGAAGATGCCGAGCACGACGACGAAACCGGGATTGCCGATCTCCGGGAGGGCGAAATAGATGATGCCGGCGGCGCCGATCAGTTCCATCGGGCCGACCAGCAACTGCGACAGAACAACGGGCGGCGCCGGATAGGTGACCTGGAAGGTGCCGATGCGCAGGGGCCGGAGCCGCAGCATGCTGGCAATCGCATAGAGGCCGACGAGACCAAGGATGACGCGGCCGGTCGCCGTCGACGCGCCCATCGGCAAGAGGTCACCGAATCGCCCGGTGATGTCCGGCTCCCAGACGAGAACGAGACCGGTGAGAAGCAGTGCGCCGAGCAGGAAGGTGAAGGAGCACAGCGCAATCAGACCGCCGATCTCGCGCGCATTGAGCCCCTTGGACGAATAGGCCCTGTAGCGCACCATGCCGCCCGAAATGACCGAGGCGCCGACATTGTGGGACAGGGCATAGGCGGTGAAGGAGGCGAGCGCGATGAACAGCCAGTTGACCTTGCGGTCGAGATGCATCAGCGCGATGCGGTCGTATCCGGCAAGCGCGGCATAGGCGATCAGCGAACACAAACCGGCCAAGACCCAGCCATGCGTGGGTATCTGGGCGAGGCTGTCGTGCAGGTCGTCGAGTGACAGCCCACGCAATTCCTTATAAAGCCGAGCGGATACCGCGATCGTCGCGGCGCCCACGACAGGCCAGAAATATTTCTTCAGGGTCATCCAGTCTTGCCGATCATCTCTCCCCGATACCGAGCGCGCTGCCGCCAGACCGCTGGCGGCCTGCCCATTCTGGAGATGAAGGATTAATGGTTCAACCTGCGAGGATCGTATTCGGACTTTTCCTGGCGTCTTTCGCCTGGCTCGGGGCGACTGCGGCGCACAGCGACAGTCGGGGGCGGGATTTCGATTTCTACGTGCTCTCGCTTTCCTGGTCGCCGACCTTCTGTGCCGCCCCGAGGCGGCACGGAACCGCGACCGTGCGCGGCGCGCGCGTTCGGCCTGATCGTCCACGGGCTGTGGCCGCAATACGAGCGGGGTTATCCGCAATCCTGTCCGAGCGACCAGCCGGGCCGGGTCCCGTCGAGCCTCGGACGCCAGTATCTCGACATCATGCCGTCCATGGGCCTGATCGGCCACCAGTGGCGCAAGCACGGCACCTGTTCGGGCCTCAGCCAGCAGGACTATTTTTCCGCCATGCGCAAAGCCTTCGAACGCGTGACGATACCACCTGCCCTCAAGCACACATCGAAGGAGACGAGGGTCGCGCCGGATGAGATCGAGCGACAGTTCGTTTCCGTCAACCAGGGCCTGAGCCCGCGCAGCATCGCCGTCACCTGCGAGGCGGGCAAGCTGGACGAGGTGCAGATCTGCCTGACCAGGGAACTTCGCTTCCGCGCCTGCCCCCAGGTCGACGGAAACGGCTGCCGTCAGGGACGGATCTCCGTTCCGCCGATAGACTAGAGGCACAAGTCCTCGACTCCCCGACCGAGAATCACAACCAGGACCACACCGATGAAACTGTTCAGTTCGCCGACCTCTCCCTACTCCGCCAAGGTCCGCATGGCGGCTCACCATCTCGGCATCGCCATCGACGACGTGGTCGTCAACACCTCCGACAACCCGCCCGAACTGATCGGGAGCAATCCGCTCGGCAAGATCCCGACCCTCGTGACCGACGAAGGCCAGGCGATCTTCGACAGCCGCGCAATCATGCATTACCTGCACAGAATCGCGAAGCGGCGGCTCTATCCGAAGAAGGACAGCAAACGCACCGAGGCCGAAGTGCTCGAGGCGCTCTGCGACGGCGTCAACGATTGCCTGCTTGCGATCGTCTACGAGAAGCGCTTCCGCCCGCCGGAACTGGTGAGCCAGGACGCCATCGACCGCCAATGGGCCAAGGTGGAGCGCAGTCTCGACTATCTGAACGCCAACATGCCGAAATTCGGCAAGTCGCTGCATGGCGGCCATTTCGCCCTGGCCTCGCTGCTCGGCTATCTGATGCTGCGCTTTCCCGGCGAGTGGGAAAACGGCCGCACGCGCCTGGCCGCCTGGCCGGGAAAGTTCTCCGAGCGCTTCAAGGCGTATGGACGGTTCCGTCCGCAATCGTGATCGGGCTTCAAGAGCCTGTCTCGCAAACGAAAAAGCCGGGCTTGCGCCCGGCTTTTCCGTATTCTTCGTTCGTTCGGATCAGAACTTCACGCCGATACCGACCTTGACCGAGTGATCGTCGAAGCCGCGCGATACCGTGGCACCGTCGATGTCGAAGTCACGCGAAGCGTAGTCGGTGTAACGATATTCGACGCGTGCCATGATGTTGTCGGTCACGAGGGCTTCGACACCGGCACCGACGGTGTAACCGACGGCGGCCTTGGAGTCTTCGTCGGTCGCGCTCTCGATCGTATGGTTGGCGGCGGCGACACCACCGGTCGCATAGACCAGGAACGGGTTCATGTCGTAACCGACACGGGCGCGGAGCGAGCCGTTGACACCCTGGGTGCCGGTCAGTCCTGCACCGGCAGAGCCGTCTTCGCCGTTATAGCCGACATCGGCTTCAGCACCGTAAACGATCTGGCCGTTCTGCATGTTGTAACCGCCGTAGAGCGTACCGCCGACAGCGTTGGCGTCACGATCGTCGCTGCCACCGAAACGGCCCCAGTCATAGGTGACCGCGCCGCCGACATAGGCACCGCCCCAACCGGTCGGCGCGGCATAGGTTTCGGTTGCCGCCGGAGCTTCCGGAATCTGGTCGACGGCGTCGGCTGCGTTGGCAACCTGAAGCGCCATCAAGCTCGTGGCGGAAGCCAGAAGAATCATAGTGAGGGTACGCATACTTGTCTCCTTTCAGTTCCCAGCCGCGCCAGAAACAATCCGACGACGGCTTGAACGATCGATGTAAATCCCTGCCCGTTCCGAACTAAACATGGAGGTGAATTGAGGAGTTGAAAGAGCCGAAATATGAATTCATTGTGGCGCATGCGTGACGAAAATTGGATGTTGCTTAACAGCAACAAACTTTTCATTAACCATAACAAGGTGTAAACGCCGTTATACTAAGACTAATTGCAGTTAAACTGAACTTGCATCGAATTATACACCTCCGAACGCGAAGAAAAGAAATGGCGAATCCCTATGCAAACTCCGACGGGCCATCCTATATGCCAAGCATAACCGCATAGAACCAAGTCAGATCGCTATGGAAAACAACATTCCGAAGACGGCCCTCATCACCGGTTCGGCAAAGAGACTTGGGCGCGCAATTGCTCTCGACTTGGCCAGCCAC
>JAHRYZ010000019.1 GCA_020621905.1 Rhizobium sp. | reverse complement strand
GTGTCGAGCGGGTTCACGCCGCTCGCCCGGATGCGCACGAGCACCTGGCCCGGGCCCGCCACCGGCCGGGCGACTTCGGTCAGGCGGAAGGGGCCGCCATGGGTTTCGAGAACAAGCGCCGTCATATGGGTCATTGCCATCACTCCTTTGGATTTGCGATGGGCAAAGAGTGCGGCCGAACACATTGAATGGAAATCATAGAGATGGCATGATCTTCATGCAGTTTTGTATGGGGATCCCATGACGCCGGAATGGAGCGATTTTCGTATCTTCCTCGCCATCGCCCGGGAGGGCACGCTCGGCGCCGGCGCCCGCCGGCTCGGGCTGACGCAGCCGACCATGGGCCGGCGGCTGAAGGCGCTGGAAGGCGCGCTCGGCACGGTGCTGTTCCAGAGAACCGCCGACGGTTTCGTCCTGACCGACGAGGGCCGGCTGCTTCTCTCCCATGCCGAACGCATGGAGGAGGAGGCGATCGCCGTCGAGCGGGGCCTCGCCGGGACTGCGAAGGAGCTTGACGGGCTGGTCCGGATCTCGAGTTCGGACTGGTTCGGGGTCCATGTCCTTTCGCCGCTCTTGGCCGGCTTCTCGCAGCGGCATCCGAAGGTGGTGGTCGAACTGCTGACGGATTCGCGCCTGCTGAACCTCTCGCGGCGCGAGGCCGATCTCGTCTTCCGCATCCGCCCGTTCACCGAGCCGGACGTCGTCTCCCGCAAGTTCATGCATGTCGACTATGCACTCTACGTGCCGGCGCATTGTTCCGATCCGGCAATCGGCGATGGCGCGGGCCTGAGCCTTGTGACGATGGACGAGGCCTTCGGCGGCATGCCGGACGTCGCCTGGCTCAGCGAAACCTTCCCCAATGCCGTCGTTGCCCTGCGCAGCAACAGCCGCGACGTGCAGGCAAGACTCTGCGCCGGCGGGGCCGGCATGGCGGTCCTGCCGGTGCCGCTCGGCGACAGCTCGCCCGGCATCCGCCGCGTCGCCCTGCCGTCGCCCCCGCCCGGCCGCGACACCTGGCTCGGCTACCACCGCGACATGCGCCGGCTGCCGAGGCTGCGCGCCCTCATCGACCACCTGATCGCTGCGGGCTGAATGCGGGAGGGGGTCTGCCCCTTACGCCGCCCTGAGCGTCAGCCCGATCCCCCAGGGGTCCTTCAGCGCATGGCCTTCCGCCGTGCGCTCGACCGGGATCTCCAGGCTCTCCAGCGTGACAAGCGCCGTGTCGAGCGCCGTCTGGTCGTTGAAGGTCAGCGAATAGTCGGAGAGGCCCGACATCGCCCCTTCGCGGGCCGTGGCGCCGCGGCTGTTCCAGATATTGGCGGCGATGTGGTGGTGATAGGTGCCGGCGCCGAAGAAGCTGGCGCCCGGATACGTCGCCATCTTCTTGAGGCCGAGCACGCCTTCGTAGAAGCGGTCTGCCTCCGGGATGTTGCCCACCTGCAGATGCATGTGGCCGATCGCCGCCCTGTCGCTCATGCCGCCCCAGGCGGTCTTCGGCGCGCTGTCGTAGAGCCCCTGCAGGTCGAGGCCAAGCGTCGCCATCTCCACCGTGCCGTCGGCGCGGAAATCCCACTCTTCCGGCGCACGGTCGCGATAGACCTCGATGCCGTTGCCCTCCGGGTCGCTCAGGTAGATCGCCTCGGAGACCAGATGGTCGGAGGCGCCGTCGAGCCGCACGCCGCGCGCCACGGCATGGGCCAGCCAGTGGCCGAGCTCGGTGCGGTCGGGCATGAGGAAGGCGGTGTGGAACAGGCCGGCGGCATTGCGCGGCGCCGGCCGCACGTCGGCGCGGGTCGTCAGCGTCAGGAGCGGGCGGTCGCCGGCCCCCAGCACCACACCGCTCATGCCCTGCTCGATCACGCTGAGGCCGAGCATGGTCTCGTAGAACTGCCGCACCCGTTCGATGTCGGAGACCACCAGATGGGCGGTGCCGACATGGATCGGCCGGGTCAGCGCGAAGCTCTGCGCCGTATCTGTCTTGCCGTTGGAATTCGTCATCGTGGCTCCTGTGGCCGGGCGGGCCGGTGTCGCGCCGGCAGCGAGGCTGGCGCCGAGCGCGAGCATGGTGCGGCGGCTGATCCGGGTCATCGTCGGTCCTTGTGGTTTTCTGTCTTCGAGACCAGAATATGGGCCGTTCGCATCGTTCACGAAAGATCGTATCCTGGAGATGTATCGTTCGCTGATCGTTGACGGTCGGTGCCGCAAAAATTGATCCTGGATCACTGCGGCGCGCTCGCCGAGGATCAATTGTGAGGCCATGGATCAGGGAGGCGGGTCCGCAGAGACCGCGTCACAAGGAGAGCAAGATGTACAAGAAAATCGTGGTTCCGGTCGATTGCGGCGCGCTCGACAAGGGCGAGAAGATCCTGCGCAAGGCCGCCCAGCTGCTCGATGCCGGCGGCGAGATCATCCTGATGACGGTGATCGAGGACATGCCGGGCTATATCACCATCGAACTGCCGGTGAACGCCGTCGAGGACGCCATCAAGGACGGCAAGGCCAGGCTGGTCGAGTTGAAGGAAAAGACCGGGATTGCCGCCCGCGTCGAGCTGCGTACCGGCGCACCGGCCCGCGAGATTCTTGCCGCCGCCAACGAGCACGGCGCCGACCTCATCCTGGTCGCCTCGCATATCCCGGACCTCGGCAATTACCTGATCGGCGCCACCGCCGACCGCGTCGTGCGCCATGCCAAGTGCTCGGTTCTCGTTGACCGCTGAGCCGGCGTGGACCACACTGCAGGGTCAGACAGAAGAAACAACGAGGATACACCCCGGATGAACACTGAAAAATACGAGCAGATCCTCAGGGATCGCCAGCGCGAGCTTTTCGCCCGTCTGCACAAGATCAATGCCGACATCGCCACCGGCCGCGACGCAGACAGCGAAGAGCAGGCGACCGAGGCGGAGAACGACGAGGTGCTCGACGAACTCGGCGAAGTCGGCGAGAAGGAGCTGAAGGCGATCGACGCGGCCCTCACCCGTATCACCAAGGGCACCTATGGCACCTGCGCCAAATGCGGCCAGCCGATCTCCGAGGCGCGGCTGGCGGCCGTGCCCTACGCCCCGCTCTGCCAGGAATGCGCCACCGGTCTCTGACCGCCCGACACACAGGTCTTGGCCCCCTTTCCGGATGCGGAGAGGGGGCTTTTTGCTGCTCGGACTTCGGCTTGCTGCATCAATAGGTGACCCTATTGACACGTGACAAAAGAGTCACCTATTCTCCGGTTCATGGACGACATCTTCGATGCCCTGGCGCATCCCATTCGACGCGGAATCCTGGACCGTCTGCGGCAACGCGACGGCCAGACGCTGAGCGAGCTTGAGCGCGATCAGCCGGTGACCCGCTTCGGCGTGATGAAGCATCTCGGCGTGCTGGAAGGCGCCCATCTCATCGTGACCCGCAAGGTCGGACGGGAAAAGCTGCATTATCTCAATCCGCTGCCCCTGCAGGACGTGGCGGACCGCTGGATCTCGCGCTTTGCCGCCCCCTTCGCCCGCACGCTGAGCGATCTTGCAAGCGTCGCCGAAGGAAGGAACGATAAGATGAGCAATGCCGCGCCGAAACATGTCTGGGAAACCTATATCCGCGCCACGCCCGACGCGGTCTGGGCGATCCTCACCGACGACGAGAAGACGCCGCTCTGGCAGCATTTCAACATGACGTCGCGCACCGAATGGCGAAAGGACGGGGCGATCACCTTCTTCGTCGGCGACACGCCGATGATCGTCGGCAAGGTGCTGGAGATCGAGCCTCCGCATCGTTTCGTCCATTCCTTCAGTGCGCAGTGGTCGCCCGATGTCGCCGTCGATCCGGCCTCGCGCGTCACCTGGAGCCTCGAGCCGGTCGGCGAGGGCGCCTGCAAGCTGATCCTCACCCACGACGATTTCGGCGGCGACACGGCGACCAGCCGCGCGGTCGGCGGCGGCTGGCCGGAGGCGCTGTCGCGTCTGAAGACGCTCGCCGAGACCGGCGAACCCTTCTACATCGCCGCACCCGGCCGCTGAGCCTTTGCCAAGGGAGCAAGACGCATGGTTCTACCTGTCCACACGATGCAGTATGCTGCAATCCTCGCCCTGATCTTCGTCGCCCTGTCGCTCTGGGTCTCCATGGGGCGGGCGAAGATGCGGGTGCACCACGGCGATGGCGGTCACGTCGCGCTCAATCGCCGCATCCGCACCCACGCCAACTTCGCCGAATACGTGCCCTTCGCGCTGCTGCTGATCGGCCTTGGCGAAATGGCGGGCGTGGGCGGCACGACCGTTCAGGCCCTGCTGGCCGTGCTGGTCGCCGCCCGTCTCGCCCATCCCCTCGGCATGACCGCGCCGGAAGGATCGGTCCGGCAATATGCGCTGCGGGCTCCGGCCATGCTCGCCACCTGGGCCGTCATCGCGGTGGCGGCCGTCCTGCTAATGGTCCGCTGATGGGCCTTCGGACGGCGGGTTATTGTTCCGCCCGATTGCCCCGCCGCGGGGAATTGGATAAACATCGTCCCTTACGGATCGCGCTGCAGCATTGCGGCGGTTGAAGGCGGAGTGCGACACATGGCGATTGCAGATGCGGCCGGCCAGACGGCACGGTGGAAGGATGCAGCCCCCGGTTCCGACGATGAGGACATCATTCCCCGCGACATCCGATTCGGCATCCTGGAAAACCCCACCCGCCACTGGCTCGGCGGCGATTTCCATAAGACGGCCCTGATCGACGGCCTTCCATCTTCTCCGGAAGGCGAGCGCTACTTCATCCGCTCGCTGAAATATTACGCGCCGAAGCTCAAGGACAAGCATCTCGCCGACGAGATCAACGGCTATTCGGTGCAGGAGGCTTTTCACACCCGCGAGCACGAGGACTACAACCGCGCGCTGGCCAAGCTCGGTTATGACGTCGAGGCGATGGAAGCGCCGGTGATCAAGACGCTGCGCTCCGACAAGATCCCGATCTTCCGCCTCGCCGTCACCTGCGCCATTGAGCACCTGACCGCGACGCTGTCGTCGGTGACGCTGCGCAATCCGCAATTCCTCGACGATGCCTCGCCCGCCTATCGCCGCCTGTGGATGTGGCATGCGCTGGAGGAACTGGAACACAAGGCGGTGGCGCTCGACGTCTTCGACGCGGCGACGACGAAATATTCCCCCTTCAAGCGCTACATGCTGCGCACCATGGCCTTCAACGCGGTGGCCTGGACCTTCCTCAAGATCGTGCTGGCCAATCTGGTGCGCTTTGCCCGGACCGACGGCGTCAAGACCGGCCCGCGCTTCTGGGCGCGCCTTGTCTGGGTGCTGTTCGGCAATCCCGGCTACTGGCGCAAATGCGCGCCGCTGGTGCTGAAATATTACCTGCCGGGCTTCAACCCGGTGAACAAGGACGACCACGACCTGATCCGCAAGGGCCGCGCCTGGCTCTATGATGAATTCATGGCGCTGGAGGCCGCCCAATCCGCCCCCACGGCCGCCCCGGCCGCCGAGTGAAAGAGCCCCGATGAGCAGCCGCCTGTTTTCCAACGTCCTCGACGTTGCCACCCTCGGCAAGTTTCCGCGCACCCAGAAATGGGTCTGGCGGCGCATCTACAACATGCTGTCGCGCTTCTGGGGCGACAAGGACTGGCGCTTCATGAACTACGGCTACGTGCCGAGCGGCGCGCCGTTTGCGCTGAAAGCCGAGGACGAGGCCGAGCGCGCCTTCATCGGTCTCTACCAGCAGGCGGTCGAGGGCCTTCCCGTCGAGGGCGCCCGCGTGCTGGAAGTGGGCTCCGGCCGCGGCGGCGGCTCGCGCTACATCGCCCGCTATTACGCGCCTGCGGCCGTCACCGGCCTCGACTATTCGCCGGAAACCGTGCGCCGGGCGCAGAAGCTCAATGCCGACACGCCGGCGCTGTCCTTCGTCCAGGGCGACGCCGAAAACCTGCCTTTTCCCGAGGCCTCCTTCGACATCGTCGTCAACATCGAATCCTCGCACTGCTACGGCGACGTGCCGGCCTTTGCCCGCGAGGTCGCCCGCGTGCTGAAACCCGGCGGCATCTTCACCTTCGCCGACATGCGCCCGAAGAGCCAGCTTGCGACCCTCGACGACCAGCTCGGCGCGCCCGGCCTGGAACTCATCGACAAGCGCAACATCTCTGAAAACGTCGTCGCCGCCTTGAACGCGGCCGAAGCCCGCAAGCAGGCCCGCATCGGCAAGGCCTTCCTGCTGCGCCGCTTCATGACCGAATTCTCCGGCTCCAAGGGCTCGGTGCTCTACAAGGCACTGACGGGCGGCAGCGTGGTCTATCAGGCGAGACGGTATCGGAAGACGGGGTGAGGGGACCGGCTTGCGCCAGGAGCGGACGTTCGCGTCGGCTTGAATGAAGTGCTGATTTGAGGCCGTGGAACGAACCCGCTGCGCGGGAGGGCGTCTACGGCTGAGGTAGAGGGCGCTGGCTGGAGATTGCGCCTGGATTGAACGTCTTCCGGCAAGGGCAGAGCATGACGGGCTTCTTTAACAAAGGAGCCTGATCATGCAGTACCCCCAACCCGACACACCCATCAGCCCGCTGCGCCAGCGGTTGATCGACGACATGAACATGCGACGTTTCTCACGCGAAACGCAGCGCAACTATCTTCGCGACATCGGACGCCTGGCGACCTTCCTCGGGCGGTCACCAGACACGGCGACCGCCGACGATCTGCGCCGGTTCCAGATCGAGCAGCAGAACGATGGCGTTCCCGTTCCGACGATGAACAGCATCGTGTCGGCGTTACGCTTCCTCTTCACCCAGACCCTCGACCGCCCGGACCTGGCGCGCAGGCTCGTCCGGCTGGCGCATCCTCGGAATCTGCCTGTGGTGCTGAGCCGCGACGAGGTTGCCCGGTTGCTCAATGCCACCACCTGCCTCAAGCACCAGGCAGCATTGTCGGTCGCCTATGGCGCCGGCCTCCGTGTTGCGGAGGTGTCGATGCTGAAGGTCGCCGACGTCGACAGCGAGCGGATGCTGCTGCGCGTCGAGCGTGGCAAGGGCGGGCGCTATCGCAATGCCATGCTTTCGGAGGACCTGCTCACCCTGCTGCGCCAGTGGTGGAAGGTGGGGCGGCAGCAGGGTGTGATGCATCGCGACGGCTGGTTATTCCCCGGCCAAAACGCAATGAAGCCGATCAGCACGCGGCAGCTCTATCGCATCGTCGTTGAGGCGGCCCAGGCCGCCGACATCGCCAAGCGGGTCGGGCCGCATACGTTGCGCCATAGCTTCGCCACCCACCTGCTGGAGGACGGCACGGACATTCGGATCATCCAGGTCCTTCTCGGACACGCAAAACTCAACAACACCGCCCTCTACGCAAAGGTGGCGACCAGGACGGTCCGCACAGTTACGAGTCCGCTCGACACGCTCGGTCTGTTCAAGCCGGAAGAGGCCTTCCCCGACGGTTGAGCCTTGCGTGCCTCGATCGAGGTCGCCGACATCTTCCGTGCTGCCGGGGCGGCGTACCGGCGCGCCCATGCAGGGCACCTGAGCCTGCAGCAACTGAAGGTGATGTCGGCGGTTGAGAACTGCCGCACTGCAGCGCTGGGCGGTCACGTCGAGGCCTGCGAGGACTGCGGCCAGTGGCGGATCGCCTACAACTCCTGCCGCAATCGGCACTGCCCAAAGTGCCAGGGCGCGGCGGCACGGACATGGCTTGCCGAACGCGAGGCCGATCTGCTTCCAGTCGGCTACTTCCACGTCGTGTTCACGCTGCCGGCCGAGGTCGCCGACATAGCGTTCCAGAACAAAGCGCTCGTCTACGACCTGCTGTTCAAGGCGGCGTCGGAGACGATGCTGACCATCGCGGCCGATCGCAAGCATCTCGGCGCGCGCATCGGCATCACCGCCGTGCTCCACACCTGGGGATCGGCGATGACGCACCATCCGCATGTGCACATGATCGTGCCTGGCGGTGGCATCGCGCCGGACGGTAGCCGATGGATATCATCGCGCCCGGCTTTCCTGCTTCCTGTACGCGTACTCGGCAAACTGTTTCGACGGCTGTTCCTTGCCCGGCTGGTCGCTCTGCACGATGCCGGGCGGCTCTGCTTCTTTGGCGCACTTGCTCATCTCGCCGAGCGGCAGACATTCTTGCGGCATCTATCGCCGGTCCGAAAGAAACGCTGGGTGGTCTATGCCAAAGCGCCGTTCGCAGGGCCGGAGGCAGTGCTCGCCTACCTGTCCCGCTACACCCACCGGGTCGCAATCTCGAACCGCCGCCTGATCACCTTCGACGAGACTGGCGTCACCTTCCGCTACAAGGACTACCGCCGCGACGTCTGCGACCGACAGCAGATCATGACGCTCGCGGTCGATGAGTTCATCCGCCGCTTCCTGCTCCATGTCTTGCCGCGCGGCTTCCATCGTATCCGGCATTACGGCCTGCTCGCCGGCTCAGCCCGCAAGACCAGCCTCGTGCTCGCTCGCGAACTGCTGCACGTCGCCGTACCGGCCGATGACGACACACCAGGCGAACCGGATGACTTCCGCCCGCCATGCCTCTGCTGCGGCGGACGAATGATCGTCATCGAGGTGTTTGAACGCTGGAGGCAGCCGCGAGGACCACCGGATGCGACGGCGACGAACCGGGAGACAGCTTCATGACCCGGCATGGCATGGTCCAGGCTTCAGCCGCAGGCGCCTCGCCTCCGGCAACCGACCCACGCGCATTCATGGTGATTATCGCCGCCGACAGGGTCGCGACGAGCCGGGCGCCGGGCCGGCTATACCGCGCGGATGCGCAACGAAGCGGCCTGTCCGCATCCATCACCCCACTCTCTGGCTGCGGTCGCGCCACCGCAGACATCAGCCGTAGATCGAAATCTCCATAGCCTCCGACTGTGGTCCGCGGGTTCCTTCCTCGGGGACTTTCGTACGCCTGCCGGCGCCCGAAACTCTTCACGGGAGCAGACTGGTGGGTTTGCAGCACCATCGTCTTAAAAGCTGACATCCGCCGGCGTCGAGCTTGGCCGCCAAGGAGCGCCCGGAGACGGCGCTTGCCTCACAATAGCGTCAAGATCGGTTACACAGTCACCACGATCTTTCCGAACTGCTCGTTGGATTCCAGAAAGCGATGCGCCTCCACTATTTGGTCAAATCGAAAGGTCCTGGCGATGATTGGCCGAAGGGAACCGGCGGTCAGACCTTCGAGAATGAATTGCTTGGCCGCCGCCAGACGTAAGGGATGATTTACAATCTCATGAACGAGATACCCGCGAACCGTCAGTGTTTTGCTGAGAACAGTAAAGAGCGGGAGTGGCGATGGCTCATTACTTAGGCCACCATACGTTATTAGGATGCCTCCCTTGGACATGGCGGAGGTTAACGGCTCCAGGATAGG
Organism: Rhizobium sp.; assembly: GCA_020621905.1. GTDB lineage: Bacteria > Pseudomonadota > Alphaproteobacteria > Rhizobiales > Rhizobiaceae > Allorhizobium. The sequence continues at coordinate 21,834 of JAHRYZ010000019.1, read as the reverse complement.
ACCACCAACCGAGTCGAACACCACCCGGACTCCCGCCGACCCAACGATATCGGTTAACCGGGAGGCCAGATCCTCTTCGGCGGAAGCAATGACATACGCGGCGCCGACTTCGATCAAGGCGGCCTTCTTTTTGGATGTCCGTGTAACAGCAATTGCAGTCGCCCCGACCATGTTGGCTAACTGGATTGCGGCAATGCCGACGCTGCTTGATGCCGCGGTAATGACGGCGAAGTCTCCAGCACAAAGCTTGGAGATGTCGATTAGGGCGCCGTAGGCGGTGAGGTACTGCATCCAAACGGATGCCGCAGTCTCCCAGTCGAGCGAGGGTGGGTGCTTGACGATATGTCCCGCCGGGAATGTCGCGAGCTCACCATAGGCGGGCCAACGAACCATTGAGATGGGCGGTATGACGCTGACCACATCGCCAGGTTCAAAGCCTTCCGTGCCGAGGCCCACGGCTTCGACCATCCCCGCTGCCTCAAGGCCGAGACCAGAAGGAAGCGGTGGGTTCTCGATGTAAGTGCCCGAACGAAGCAATGCTTCAGCACGATTAAGGCCAAGGGCTTTGACCCGAATCTGAACCTCGCCCGGTCCGGGCTGCGCTATATCCGCGGTCTCAATGCGCAAGACCTCGGGACCACCATGTTCATAAAAGCGAACTACACGTGCCATCAGCTGACTCCTAAGCAGTTGAACGGAATAAGCTATGACGGTCATTCGACATCTGATAAATGGCAGATAAAGAAGATCAATCCAAACCAATAGTTTCGAATGATGGATCGCCTGACCAGCATGGCAGTGTTCGTAAAAGCTGTTGAATTGGGTTCGTTCATCGCGGCGGCAGCAGCGCTCGATCTTTCAGGGCCGATGGTCGGCAAACATGTTCAATGCCTCGAAGACCGCCTTGGAACCAGGCTTCTTAACCGAACCACCCGCCGACAGAGCCTCACAGAGTTCGGCAAGACCTACTACGAACACTGCCGCGCAGTTCTGATGGAAGTTGAGGCCGTCGATGCACTTGCAGCAGATCAAGTATCAGAGCCACGTGGAAGCTTGCGAGTGACCATGCCAGTGCATTTTGGCAGGCGTTGCGTGGCTCCGATCCTGTTGAATCTTGCTCGGCGGTATTCTGCTCTGAACCTGGACCTGTCCTTTAACGATCGCTTTGTCGATCTTGCTGAGGGCAATTACGATCTAGCAATACGAACCGGCGAACTCGAAGATAGGGCTGGAATCATTTCTCGCCTTGTTGCGCGCCAGCAAATGGTGGTTTGTGCGTCACCTTCGTATCTTGATGCCTACGGAAAGCCAAAGCAGACCGAGGACCTGAACTATCACCAAGCGCTCGTATATCACCGCTCAGGTGGCGTTGCGCCTTGGCTTTTTCCGCGCAGTGATCTACCCGCCATACGTATTGCACCGCCCCACCGACTGCGGTTCGACGATCTTGATGCGATCGCCGATGCAGCAGTTGCCGCCATGGGAATTGCTTGGCTACCCTATTGGCTGGTACGAGATCGAATCGACGCTGGCGCCTTGAAGTTGTTGTTGCCGCGTGAACAGAGCTTCCTTTACGATTGTTCTGTGCTGTGGTTGCACACGCCACATATGCCGCGAAAAGTCCGCGTAGCGATCGACGTGCTCGCTGCTACGCTCCCTCAGCTCATGTCAGCCCCATCGCCGTAATGACCGATCAAGACCTCGGATTTGCCGAACGCGTTCATGCCGCTCAGTGGGCGTTCGACTGGATCATGACGAATGACGGCAACGAGGGTCTGACCAATGGTCTTTGGGCGACAACAATGAGGGCGCAAAGCAGATCGAATTCTGGGAGAGGCTCTCGCAGCGAAAAGGCGCGGCCCCACAAGGCGCAGGGCCGTTCCCCTTCAGATTTCAGTCCGCTCGGCCAGTTCCAGTGCATCCTCAATGTCGACGCCGAGATACCTGACTGTGTTCTCAATCTTGGTATGGCCAAGAAGGATCTGGATCGCTCGAAGGTTACCAGTGGCCTTGTAGATCATGGCAGCCTTCGTTCGCCGGAGGGAATGCGTGCCGTAATCCTCCCGACGCAGCCCAATCGCAGTAACCCACTCATCGACCAGTCGGGCGTATTGCCGAGTGCTGAGATGATCGGTGTGGTCTACTCGACTGGGAAAGGCATAGTCATCGACTGTTCCTCCCCTTCGCTGAAGCCAAGCAAGCAGACTAGCCCTGACCTCGGTCGTAATCTCGAACTGCACAGGGCGTCCAGTCTTCTGCTGGACGACCATCGCGCGAGTTCGAATTTCGTGGCCCGTGACGAGGGTCCCGATTTTGATTTTTACCAAATCGCAGCCGCGGAGCTTGCTGTCGATGGCAAGATCGAACAGCGCACGATCTCGCATCCTTCCCTCTCGGTCGAGAAAGAAGCGCACGGCCCAAATCTGGCGCTGCTTCAGGGGCTTCTTGACGCCGACTTGTTTGCCGGCGTTCCAAGCCGGTCGACTTAGTGCGGCAGGATCATAGCGTGAAATACCCATTTCTAGTTCTCCTCTGGCCACCATTGGCCAGATGGAGAACGCGCAGCTCTAGGTTCTATGGAGGGGCCGACTACGTCCCGTCCATGCCGTTTCCACCCAGATCGTCGGGTCATCGCCGCCTGCTGCGACTCACCACGGCAAGTCTCTGTCCGCGCCAAAATACCCGCCGGTTGGACCGTTGTCATCAATCAGCGCTAGTTTGACGGGCGCAACAGCGCCCTGCTCGACTGCCTGAAAACCCTGATGCCCATTGAGATCAGTCGCAGTGAAACCCGGATCGGCGGAGTTGACCAGAATGCCCAGCGGCTTGAGTTCTGCAGCAAGCTGCGCAGTCAACATGTTGAGCGCCGCCTTGGAAGCGTTGTAACCGATCAGTTTATGTCCGGCAAAAGGCCATTCGGGGTCCCTGTTATAGGTTATCGATCCCAGCTCGCTGGAAACGTTGACAATGCGCCCGGATTTGGACTTCTTGAGAAGTGGCAGAAAGGCTTGCGTGACGGCAAGTGTGCCAAAGAAGTTCGTCTCGAACGTCTGTCGCACAGCCTCAACGCTTGCCGTTTCCGGTGGTCCATCCTCCTGGCGGGCGATGCCGGCATTATTGACCAGAATATCGAGGCAACCGAACTTCTGTTCGAATATGGCGGCAGCTTCAGCGATGTTGGCGAGATCATCGAGGTCGATGCAAAGGGTGTCCGCCTCAAGCCCTTCCCAACGCAGGGAGCGGGCTGCATCCTCACCCTTCTCTCGATCGCGGGCACCTAATACGACCTGAAGACCTGCTTTGGCGAGTTGTCGGGAGATGGCGAAACCGATCCCTTTGTTGGCGCCGGTGACGAGTGCGACCCGCCGGCGAGAGGTGAGTGCTTGAGGATTGAGAGTCATGATCTTTCCTTCCGTTGCATGATCAAGTAGCCTGAAAATATGAGGGATCATTCAGGTTTGGAATTCGCATATGCCCTGCACGGTGAGGGTCCCGGAAGACCGCGCAAAATACCGGTTCAGTCCCGTTCAGAGGCCACTGTGGACGCGATTTGCGAAGGAGCCATTCAGATTCTGGTCGAGGCTGGGCCGCGGTACCTGACGACGACCCGAGTAGCCGAATGCGCCGGCGTGTCGGTGGGCACTCTTTACCAGTACTTCGCCAATATCGATGGCTTGATGGTCGCCATTCTGGAGCGCCACCTGGGCAAGGTCATCGAAGCGGTCGTGCGGATCTGCGCAAGACAGCGAGGTCAGCCACTTCTGACAATGGCTCAGGCGCTGGTCGATGGCTTTGTCGATGCCAAATTTGAACGGCTCGACGTAACGCAGGCCCTTTATGCCGTCGCCTATGACCTGAAAGGCCTCGAACTGATCGACCAGATGTCTGAGAGGTCCGTCGGCTATTCGGGACATGCTGACCGCGTCTGATGTTGTCGTTGATGCGCCCGATCGGATCGCGGCCGCCCCCCGCGACGCTGGCGGGAACGTGCAGATCGTGTTGAACAAAGCCCTCCCACGACATCAATGGTGCGTCATCACATGCGCCATCTTGTGACGGGCTATTTTGCTCGCTTTCCGCAGGTGAAAACCGGGCCAACCTGACCATGACGGCTCAAGCGCTTGGCATCCGCGTGCGGGCGTCCCGGTCACCGGCGGTAGAGGATCATCCCTCCGTGATGCAAAACGCCTTTGATGAAGTCTCCGTCCGCAGTGAAACCGGTGTCGTCCCAGTATTCGATGTGCGTTCCTGTCACCAGGTAGCGGCCTTCATAGGCCCGCTCTCTTGTGCCACGCGCTTCGACATATCTGTTGTTCGGCAGCAATTCGTGTCGGACCCGGCCGTCCTGCGTGACCCATAAGCCGACATAGGGATGTGAATTCTGCACGTTTGGCTCCACTTCTAATGGGGATTGAGTCACAAGGGCTGCGGCGACCAAGGCCGAAAGCAAATTCTGCATGACTTGTTTCCTGGTTTGGGTGCATCAGGACATGACGGTCGAGGGCGTATGGCTTCTCGGGGCCGCCTTAGTTGCTCGATGCAGTTGGCCTGATGGTGATCTCTGTCGTGTCGCATTCGTAGGCGCTTCGATGAGTTGTCGGACTGCGCGGGCGATGTCTGCGGGCTGAAGGAGACGCGGTAGGCGTCCATTGCTGCCATCGTCTGCTCATGTTATGGTCGACGCCAGTTCACTCTCGCGACCCAGGGTTGGCAGGTCACCTGAACGCACTCGCTTTCCTGACGCAAGCCGTCGGAAATGGCTCGAACCGCAAATTTCGTGGCACAATAAACAGCAGCCGTCGGCACGACCGAAAGAGCGCCGATGGACCCGATGTTGATGATCTGCCCTTCCCCTTGCGCCTCCATGACCGGCAATACAGCGCCGATACCCCAAAGCACGCCCTTGATATTTACGTCGACCATACGCTCCCACTCGTCCTGCATGCCGGCAGCAAGCGGAGACAAAGGCATGATCCCGGCATTGTTCACGAGGACATCGATGCGGCCCCACAAGGAGAGTGCAGCCGCAGCGAAGGCAGCGACGGACAGGCGGTCGGTAACATCGAGGGCTCTGGTCTCGGCCACGCCACCGGAGCTGCGTATTTCAGCGGCAATTTTCTCGATCCGCTCGCATCGGCGCGCGCCCAAGAGGACCTTCGCGCCGCTTGCACCGAGTTCCCTTGCTATCCCTTCACCGATCCCACTGGAAGCTCCGGTTATCAAAACTGTCTTTCCCATCTGCCGCTCCTTTTCAGGACTGAATGGCTCGTTTGCATGGCTAATGTGGACTCTTCTAACCTGCTCGTGTAGCCACTCAATCATGAACTGGATGATTAGCAGAGCTGAACAATCATGACCGACCTTAACCTTCTGCCTCTGTTCCTCGCCGTTGCTGAAGAACATAACTTTCGCGCGGCAGCAGACCGCCTCGGGGTGACCCGATCCGCCGTCAGCCAAGGGATTCGCCGCTTGGAAGACATTCACGGTACGGCCCTGGTGATGCGAACTACGCGATCCGTTCGATTGACAGAAGCGGGCGAGCGGCTGCGAGAAGCGCTGTCTTCCCCACTGTCGGAAATTGCAACTGCGCTTGAAGCGATAGGCGCTGAGAGCAGGCCCAGTGGGACCCTGAGGATTGCAGTGACCTCGATCGCCGAAGCATTCCTTTCCGGACCACTCCTTGCCACATTCGCCGCGGAAAACCCTGGGGTGACTGTCGACATCACCGTGACGGACGAAGAGGGCGACATCATCTCGGCCGGTTATGATGCTGGCGTCAGACTGGGAGAGGTGATCGAGCAGGACATGATCACTGTCGCGATCGGCGGCGAGCAACGCGAGGCTATCACTGCTGCTCCCTCTTACCTCGAACTCCACGGGACTCCGCTGCATCCAAGGGAACTGATCCACCACCGCTGCATTGGATGGCGTCCGGCACCCAATGTTGCGCCCTACCGATGGGAATTTGTGGACGGTGGCGTTCCGTTCAGCCTCGCAATCGAACCCCGGATCACCACAAACGATCTGCGTCTAATGCTGCGGACCGCCATTGCGGGCGGCGGGATAACCCTCGCTTTGGAAGAGAATATACAGCCATACGTAAAGACAGGAGTGCTTGTGCCGCTACTGGGCGACTTTCTTCCCGCGTTTCCAGGCTTTTACCTTTACTTCCCACAGCGAAGGAACATGGCACCAAAACTGAGGGCGCTCATCGATCACGTCAAACGCTGGAAGTGACGTGCGAGCTCTTTTGCCTTCCATGGCGTCAGTTTATGCGGGATTTGAAACGCAAGAGAAGCGGGGCGGCATCGAAACCACCCCGCTGTGCAGGCCTGAATGTCTGGGTTTGTCTGGTGGCACATCCTGCTTAGAGACTGCCAGATGCACAGTATTTCGGCCGCAGGCTTAGTGCTGCAAGCGTTTTCCAAGGATCGGCTCGATCGTTTCCGGTTCAACGATCCAGGCGTAGTTCAGCTCGTGCTTGATCTTCCAGGTGCCCTCGACACAGGACCAGCCCAGTTGAGAGCGCGTATCGAAGGCGACCACCTTGCCTTCCAGCGGCTCAATGCGACCGACAAAACCGATAGCGGACGATGCGGTATCCCGGCCAACCACGGCGTGGTTTGCGTCCGTCATACCATGGCGGATTGATCGAGACGCGTTCACGTGACCTTCCCAGTTGGCTCCATAAACGGAGGCATCAGTGAAGAGTTGAGTGTCGCCAGGGGCGAAGTTGTCCCAGAACACGCCCTGGGGATTTTCCAGATCGTAGAATTTTGACATCTCCTTGGAGAACACGAAAGCCGGGTCACCTTCGTGCCGCTCCCATCCTTGCATGATCCACTCCTCGTGCAGAGCCAGCGGTGCATCTGGACCTTCCTGAGGGCAAGCGGCATCAACCTGCGCCAGCACCGGAGTTGCAAATGCTCCGGCGGCGAACGCTGCGATCAGACACTTGGTGATTTTCATCTCAGTTTCCTTTCCTGTTTGAATGAACAGTCAGGAAGATACGCCCCTGCATTGGCTCTCGGTAGCCGATCAATTCTCGCCACCCCGGTTAGCTGGGCTGGACAATGGGAGGCTGTCGCGGCTGAGATTGCGTTGCCAGACGAAGAAGGCCTGCGGCTTGCCGGCGGCCGCTCAGCCAAAGCCGGCAATCGGTGGCTGTTCAGCGGTATCTTCTGTCCGGGCTAAGCTGAGGCCTCGCAACACGGATCGTTAAGGACATCAATGACCGCTTTTGGGAAGGTCCGAAACATCCGACGTCGAGATGAGGGCGCAAGCCTGCCACATCCGTAAATTGCGGCACGTCCGCTTCTGCTGGCAACCGGAAGTCGCCACGTTCCCGCTTGCCCCCCATCACCCCATCTTCAACAACGCCCCGATCGTGCCGCCCACCAGCAGCACGATGCCGATGAGAAACGTCAGCGCGGCTCCCGGCCCGCGTTTCTTGGCGTCGGCATAATATTCCGAGGCGTAGAGCACGCGCGACGCCGTCCAGCACAGGCCGAGCAGGCCGGCGATCGCGTCGGAGACATAGTAGCCGAACAGCCAGAGCGAGGGCAGGAACAGCACCAGCTGTTCGACGGTATTCTGCTGCACGCGAAAGATCCGCTCGAAATCGGCATTGCCGGTGGTCTTCGGCGCCTCGACGCCGAACAGCTGGCGGGCGCGGGCGACCTTCAGCAGGAACCAGACATAGGCGATCAGCGCCGAAAAGGTGGCAAGGACGGTAAAGCGCATCGGAGAATTCCTTGAGGGCAAACAGCAATGGCCGGCAATGGCGCGATGCTAGGTGAAGGCCGCCCGACGTGCAAGACGACCGCGCAAGGCAAGCGGGCGGGCCGCCACCGCCGCCCTATATTCGCCACGCCGGCCCTTGAAGATGACGGCAAATTTGCACATGATATGCAGGATCGCCGAGACGATCTCTTCCAAGGGTTTTCGACCGACATGACCGACCAGTTCCGCTTCGGGCGGCCCTACGATTTCCATGAACTGGTGGCCGATGGCATCGTCCACGGCATCGGCGTGGTCTTCGCGCTGATCGGTGCCACCGCGCTGATCTTCTATGCGACGGTCTGGACGAGCTATGCGGAAATGGCCGCCGCCTGGATCTACGGCCTCGGCCTCGTCATCGCGCTGGCCGTATCGTTCACCTACAATATGTGGCCGCATTCGCGCACCAAATGGATTTTGCGCCGGTTCGACCATTCGGCGATCTTCGTGCTGATCGCCGCCACCTACACGCCCTTCCTGGTCAAGGGCGCGCAGGACTGGACGATCTTCGCCCTTCTGATCGGCATCTGGCTGACCGCCTTTGTCGGCATCACGCTCAAATGCCGCTATCCCGGCCGCTACGACCGGCTGGCCATCCTGCTTTATCTCGCCATGGGCTGGAGCGGCGCGCTGGCGCTGGGGCCGATCTCGCAGACCCTGCCGAGCATCACCCTGCTTCTGATCATCATCGGCGGCTGCATCTATTCGGCCGGCGTGGTCTTTCATGTCTGGGAACGCCTGCGCTTCCAGAACGCCATCTGGCACGGTTTCGTCGTCACCGCCGCCGCCGTCCATTATTCGGCCGTCGTCACCGCCATCGGCCACTGAACGGCGCCTTTCCCGGGACGCGGCCTCAGCCGGCCTTTGCGAGCACCACCGCATAGCGGCAGGGCCTGTCGCTCTCGTTCCTGAAGCAGCAGTCGGTCGGCGGCCCGAGCGCCAGGCAGTCGCCGTCGTTGAGTCGATGGATCGTCTCGCCCTCGACGAAGGTGAGGGCGCCCTCGATCACCCAGACCAGCTGGCGCAGAAAGGCGAAGGCGGCCGCGCCATAGGGCACCTCCGCCCCCGGCGGCAGCTCGACCTCGACGATCTCGAGCGGCAGGTCGATGATGGGCGAGACATGGCGTCGTCGGTAGCCGGTCGCCGGATCGGTCCAGACCGGCTGCTCGCCGCGCCGCAGCAGGCGCTGTCCGGAGGCTTCCGCCCGCGCGACGAGCGTCGAAACGCTGAGCGACAGCGCGCCGGCAAGCTTGCCGAGGAGGGCGGCCGTCGGACTGCTCTCGCCGCGCTCCACCTTGTGGATCATCGCCCGGGAGACGCCGGCGCGTTCGGCGAGTTCCGAGAGTGACCAGCCGCGCGAAAGCCGTTCCGCACGGATTCTCTCCCCTAGACAGTGATCGAGCGTGTCTGATATCTTAGACATGAAATTCAATATATTGGATAGATGACCATGACGCAACCGATTCTGATCCGCGACGCGACCGAGGCCGACCTCGCCGCGATCCGCGACATCTACAACCACGCCGTCGAACATACGACGGCGATCTGGAACGAGGTGCTGATCGACGTCGACAACCGCCGCGCCTGGCTGGAGCTGCGCCGCGCCAAGGGCTTTCCGGTGCTGGTGGCCGAGCGGGCCGGCCAGGTGGCGGGCTATGCTTCCTATGGCGACTGGCGGGCCTTCGACGGCTATCGCCACACGGTCGAGCACTCCGTCTATGTCGACAAGGACTGCCGCGGGGCGGGCATAGGCAAGCGCCTGATGCAGGCCCTGATCGACCATGCGCGCGGCAACGACAAGCATGTGATGATCGCCGCCATCGAGGCTGAGAACCAGCCTTCGATCGCGCTGCACGAGCGCCTCGGCTTCCGTCTGGTCGGCATCCACCGGGAGGTAGGCATCAAGTTCGGGCGCTGGCTCGATCTGGCGATGATGGAATTGATGCTCTGAGGCCGTCGAGGCGGTCGAAGCTTCGGCGGTCTCAGGCGGCTCGTCATGGCGGCGCAGCGCCGGCGGCTTCCCTTGTTCTTGCGGTAGTGAATCTGCGCCAGCACCAGCAGCGCCGGCAGCGTCGCCGGCCACAGCAGGCAGGCGACCAGGCCGACAATCCGCCCGCCGTCCCAGCGGTTGCCGTTGGCCATGCCCTCCACGAAGGTCACCCCCATGAAGAGCGAAGCCGGCAAAAGCCAGAGCGCAAGCGTCAAAAGGACCATATGAAAAGACCGGTCAAAGGAATCAAATCGTTTCAACTGTAACTCAAGGGGAAGGTTCTTCATAACCCCGGGTTTTAACTGGTCCGGGTGCCGGACGTCTCCGGCAAAGCGCCCCGCGTGCGGCGGTACCGACGCGGCGATCGAGCCGGCCATCGGCGCCGGGCTCAGCTCTCCCAATCCTCCAGCCTGAGATCCGGCACGCGCCGGAATTCGCGCCGATTGCGCGTCACCAGCGCGGCTGCTCCGCGCGTTCCTCCCGTACCGCCGCGACGAAATCCGCGTCCAGCGGGCCGGAAACCTCCCTCGACCAGTCCCATACCACGGCCCGTTGTCTCCCCTCAGATTGCCGCGACGGCCTTCCGGAGCATGTCGCGCACCTCGCCCGCCACCAATTTCAGTCGGTCGTTCGGGATCGCTTCCATCGAGGCTTGCGGGTCGATGGCACTGACCATGACGGAATTCCCGCCGGTCCGGCGCACGATGACGTTGCAGGGCAGCATGGCGCCCACCTTCGGCTCCATGCCGATCGCCTGATGCGCCATTTTCGGATTGCAGGCGCCCAGGATCAGGTAGTCTTCGATATCCTGGTCGATCTTCTTCTTCAGCGTCGCCTTGACGTCGATCTCGGTCAAGACGCCGAAACCGTTGGCGGCGAGCGCTGCGCGGGTCCTTTCGACGACGTTGTCGAAATCCGTGCCCTCGAACGTCCTGTCGATCGTGTAGCTCATGTGCCGTTCTCCTCTTTTCGCGGCCATCTTGCGTTCGGTCCGCGCCTTGCCGCAAGGCTGTGCGGTCCGTCCCTCCAGTGGACACGCCAAACCCGGCTTCCGTGTGGCGCGGTCCGGATCGTCGCGATCCGGGAGGGACAAGATGCGCGCAGCCGCGGCGGGACCTGCGGCAGACCGGCCCCTCGACGGCCTGTCCCACGCGGTTTGCGTCCACGTCTCACTCGATCCGCGTGCGCACCATCTCGCCGCGAATGGTGATCGCCGGTTTGGCGCCCGGCGTGTTGGGCAGCGCGCTGTCGACATAGGAGGCGACCGCCTCGACCAGATAGCTGACCGGCGTCGGCACCAGGAATTTCACCGAGGCGTCCAGCATCCGCCCGGCGATGGCGATGGTTTCGTCCTGCATCACCCGGTCATAGGTGAGCCGGGCGCGGAGCGCCGCACCCGAGATCGAGACGTCCGTAGCATGGCCCTCGAAGGAGAGGTCGCCGGCATCGCTGCGGATATCGATCGCCGAGAAGTCGCCGGCAAGCCGGGCGCGCGCGGCCTTCTGGTCGATCACCACGGCGGCCTCGGGCTTCAGATTGGCGGAAAGCTCCATGGTGCAGTCCGACCAGTCGAAGAAGCGTGCGGGCCGGCCGACGTCGACGATCAGCGTATCGCCGTCGATGCGCATGCTGCCCTGGGCCGGGCAGCCACCGGAGAACCATCCGGAATGCCACACGGCGCCCCAGCCGCGCCGCTCGCCCTTCATCTCCGCGACCAGAGGAGCGTCCGCCCGGGCGGTGATGACGATGTCGCTCGCCGACCCTTCGACCCGAATCCGGGCAACATGGCTGAGGTCGATCGGCCCCGCCACGCTGTCGCGGGTGGCGATGAAGGCCGGCGGCGTCGAGCACGCCGAGCGTCAGATGGGACCGGCGATGGAAAGAAGGATAGTGCGGGTCTTCATGGGGGTGCTCCGGGTGTTGGATGACGATGGCGCAATCCGACACCGGCACACGGTTACCCGCGACCTTGAACGCGTTTCAGGTCGACCTCGAACGCGCTTGCGGTCATGGTGGCGCAAAGTCCTCAACCGTCCCCGGCCGAACCTCGCCCATGATCTTCATTCCGCTGTCCTTCGCCGTATCGCTGTTTCTCGTCGCCTTCCTGCTGCGGCTGTCGCTCCAGGGGCGCGAGAGCCTGGTGCGCAATCACCTGTTCGTCCTGCTGATCGCGCTCTATGCGGCGCAGACCACGCTGGTCGGCCTGCGCTGGGGCTATGGCATGACGGCGGTCCTTCCGCTTCTGTCGCTGCTGGCGACCGCCATCCCGCCGCTCACCTATCTCGCCTTTCGCGACCTCGCCCGCGAAGAGGGCGCCGGACTGTCGCTGGCCGACTGGCCGCATCTTCTGCCGACCGCCGCCCTCGTCGTCCTGCATTTCGTCTGGCGCGACCCAATCGACCTTCTGATCATCGCCGAGTTCCTGGCCTATGGATTGCGGCTGCTCTGGCTGGCCCGGCTGGGGCCGGACGGTCTCGTCGCCGCGCGCCTCGACGGCACGCTGCGGTCCCACCGCTCGCTGCTGCTTTCGGCCTTCACGCTGGTCGCCTCGGCCTTCACCGATATCGCCATCAGCCTCGATCTCCTGTGGGGCGAGGGGCGCCATTCGGCCCTGATGGTCTCGGCCGCCACCACCTTGATCCTGCTGCTGCTCGGCATTGCCGCCGTGGTGGCCGGCGCGGAGGAGGGGGACGGGGAAGGAGAGGGCAGCGGGGATGGCGGTGCCGAAGCGGCGCGCATCGCCCGCCGCGTCGGTCTCGCCCGCGCTTGCGTCTGAGCCATGTCCGGCGAGCACGAGGCGGTCGCGGCAAGCCTCGACCGGCGATGACCGACGCCGGCTCTATGGCGATACCGGCCTCAATCTCGGCGTTGGCGTGGCGCCTCGGCCTGCCGGCGCGGGCCGTCTCGCAGGCGGTCAACCGCGTCTACGGCATGAGCGTTTCGCAATATGTCAACAATTTCCGGGTGGCCGAGGCCTGCCGGCTTCTGACGCAGACCGACATGCCGGTGACCCGCATCGTCTTCGAGGCGGGCTTCATGACCAAGTCCAATTTCAACCGGGAATTCCTGCGGGTGACGGGGGCGAGCCCGACCGCCTTCCGGGCGGCGCACCACGCGGCCGCGTCAGTGCCCGCGCCCGCAGGCTGAATGCCCGAGGGGCCTTTGGAGCCTCACGGGGGGCGTGGCCCTCAGGCCGTCGGGATCTCTTCCGTCACCACATCGAACCGGGCCAGCAGCGCCGGGCCGAACGCGGTCGACAGCGCCACGTCGGTGGCGTCGCGGCCCGTCGCCATCAGGATGCGGCCGATGCGCGGCCTGTTGTGGCGGGCATCGACCGTGTGCCAGTGGCCGCCGAGATAGACCTCCATCCATGCGCTGAAATCCATCGGATTGCCGTCGGGCGGCACGCCTATGTCGCCGAGGTAGCCGGTGCAGTAGCGTGCCGGGATGTTCATGCAGCGGCAGAGCGTGATGGCGAGATGGGCAAAGTCGCGGCAGACCCCGGTGCGGGCGATGAAGCCGTCATGGGCCGAGCGCTTCGAATCCGCCTTCATGTAGTCGAACTTGATGTGGTTGTGGACGAAGGTAAGGATCGCCTGCACCCGCGGCCAGCCGAGCGGGGTGTCGGAGAAGGTCGCCCAGGCGAAATCGGCGAGGCGATCGGTGTCGCAATAACGGCTGCCGAGCAGGAAGACCAGGACGTCGTTCGGCAGGTCCTTGATGTCGTGCTGGAAGGCGCCCTCCGGCAGCACGTCGGGCTGGCCGTTGTCGTAGATCTCGAACTGCGTGGAAATGGTGGTGAGCCCGGCCGGCGCAGTGATCCGGCTGCAGGCATTGCCGAAGCCGTCGATATAGTCGCGCGCCTCGATCGGCCGGTCGAAGCTCAGCACCTGCTCGGTCAGGAGGTCGGGCCGGCGCGACGGGTGGATGTTGAGAACGAGCAGCATCGCGGTATCGCGCTCGCACTGATAGCCAATCTGGAAGCCGGCACGTATCTTCATCGCTAATCCTTCGGGGCAAAGCCTGTTCGCCGGGGCGCCGGCATCGGGTGAACGCGCTGGGGCAGTCAGTGTTCCGGGCCGTCCGCTCAGGACGGCTTTTCCCGGGCGTCGTCGGATGTGACGTTGACCTGCACGGTCAGCGACTTGAAATCGGAGGCGCGGCCGTCATAGCTGCCCGACAGCGGAACGGCCTGGCGCGGATCGCGCGCCACGCCCACGCGGATCAGGTCGCGATTGCCGACGATGCCGTTGGTCGGGTCGAACTCCACCCAGCCGGCGCCCGGCACATAGATCTGGCACCAGGCATGGGTCGAGCCGCCGCCGAGCGTGGTCGAGCCGTCCCGGGTGGGCACGTAGATGTAGCCGGTGACGAAGCGGGCCGCGAGGCCGAGCGACCGGGCCGCCTCCATCATCAGCAGGGCGAAATCGCGGCAGGTTCCGCTCTTCAGCTCGAGCGTCTCGAGCGGCGTCTGCACCCCGTGTTCGGAGCGGCGCACATAGGCGAAGCTGTCGTGGATCATGTAGCACAGGCTCATCAGCAGGCTGGTGGTGCGTGTCGGCCGGCCGCTGTGCAGGGACTGCCGGGCAAACGCGCCGACCAGGTCACCCGGATCGGGATAGTGGCGGGCGATGGTCGGCGAAAGATCGGGCAGTTCTTCGGGATCGTAGGCAAACGGATAATCGACGGCGGTCTCGTCGATGGGAAAATCGAGCGCCGCGTGCGGCATGTAGTCGAGCCGGATATTGCTTTCGAAGCGAAGCGTGGGTCGGCGATGGAAAAGCTCGAGCGCGACGCAGCGCCGAAGGCCGGATCGGCGACAGCGGCAGCTCCGCCACAGGCTGACACTGAGCAGCGTCTGGTCGAAACTGTCGCGCGGACGGAACATCATCCGGTGCTCGCCGAGCTACGCTTGTACTGATAGTCCGTGTTGGCGAACAAAGATATGGTCACGATTTTCCCCCCAGCAAACCGGGGAATGTATCCTGCGCTCGAACCATGCCTCACGGGAGATCGTGGCCGGCACAGCATTGCCGGGATCGAGCGGCCGGTGAGCACCAGCACCAGAAGAAGATCAGCACGATGCCGAGCACGCCGACGCCGCCATGGCCGAAGCCGTAGCCATAGCCGCCGAAGCGACCGCTAAAGCCACCGAGCAGGGCAATGATGAGGATGATGATGAGAATTGTTCCGAGCGACATGCACTTGATCTCCGTTGCTATTCGCGAAGGCCTGCGCATTTGCGCATCAGGCCAAGAGTTTGATCGATGACGGCACGGCGTGGAAGCCAAGATCAGCCTCCAGCCCTATTAAGTACAGGGGCAGGAGCCACTTGTACAGTTGTTGAAACGATTCCGCGTGCAACGAAGAGGCGAAAGGCTCGGGCCTTGACGCTGCTGCAAGATCGTCGCCGGAAGGCCGAACCGACCGGCGCGCATTGCAGGTCAGGTCGATTCTTTCTAGTCTAGGCCCTTGTTCCGGAGGAGCCCATCATGGCGCAATCGCACACCCATCTCTGGCCCGGCGTTCCGCTGGCGCTCGGATCGGCCATACTCTTCGGGCTTTCCGCGCCGCTGTCGAAACTGCTGGTCGGCGCGATCGATCCCTGGCTGCTGGCCGGCATCCTCTATCTGGGGGCAGGGGCGGGGCTCGGACTGCTCCATGCGGGCCGCGCCGTGCTTGGCCTGCCCAATGCGGAAGCGCCGCTGAAGCGGGCTGATCTGCCCTGGCTTGCCGCCGTCGTTGCCTTCGGCGGCGTGCTCGGCCCGCTCTTCCTCATGCTCGGCCTGTCGCTCACCTCCGCCTCGTCCGCCTCGCTGCTGCTCAATCTCGAGGGGCTGGCCACCATGGCGATCGCCTGGCTGGTCTTTCGCGAAAACGTCGACCGGCGCCTGCTGCTCGGCGCCGCCGCGATCCTCGCCGGCGCCGTATTGCTGTCATGGAACGGTTCGGGCCTCAGTCTCGATGCGGGCGGCCTCTTCGTCGCCGCCGCCTGCCTCTGCTGGGGCATCGACAACAACCTGACCCGCAAGCTCTCCTCTGCCGATCCGGTGCAGATCGCCATGATCAAGGGTTTGGTCGCCGGCTGCACCAATCTGGCGCTGGCGCTCGCCTTCGGCGCCGCCTGGCCGGGCGTCGCCCTTTTGGGCTCCGGCGCCGTCGTCGGCTTCCTCGGCATCGGCGTCAGCCTGGTCATGTTCATGCTGGGGCTTCGCCATCTCGGCACGGCCCGCACGGGCGCCTACTTCTCGCTCGCCCCGTTCATCGGCGCCGTGCTGGCCGTGGTGATCTTCCGCGAGGCGGTGACGCTGCAACTGGTTCTCTCCGGCCTGCTGATGGCGCTCGGCCTCTGGCTGCATCTGAGCGAACGCCACGAGCACGAGCACAGCCACGACATGCTGGAACACGACCATGTCCATGTGCATGATGAGCACCATCGCCACGGCCACGACGGCCCGGTCACCGAGCCGCACTCCCACTGGCACCGCCACGAACCCTTAAGCCACAAGCACCCGCACTATCCCGACCTGCACCACGGCCACAGCCACGGGTGACAGGTCGCGAAAGACGGATGAGTCAGGCCTCCGGCTCTTCCCCATGCTGGGCAGGGCAGGTCGCGCATCCGCCCGAGGGCGAAGACGACAGCGGTCATGCCTGCGGCGACAAGCCCCAGATCCTGCGGCACGCCGAGCAAGAAGGCGGCCGTCCCACCGATGGCGGACCAGAGCAAGGGGATGGGCAGAAGCCAGCGCACCACCGCCCATCGCCCGAGCAGCAGGAGGCCGATGGTGAAGATCGTCGTCGGGCAGGGGGCGGTGCCGAGCAGCGGCATGGCCGGATAGCGATGCCCGGCAATCATTCCCCAGAGCGGGTACAGGACAATCGCAAAGACGATGAGCAGCAGGCCCGCGGCCGTCCGGCCGTCTCGTCGCATGGCGAAATTGACCTCCGTACCCCGCACCGCGAAGACCGCCAGGCAGACCGCCTGCGCCACGAAAAAGGCGGCAAACAGGTAGGCTGCAGGGTTGATCGCCGAAAAGAACAGCCCGTGATAGCCGATGCCGTTGACCGCCCACATGGCGGCAAGGACCACGAGTATGACCCGATCGGTGATCGGGCTGCGCCGCACGAGGAGGTAGAGGCACAGCAGCGCCGCCGCGCAGGCGATCACCTGCGCCGGCCAGAGCGCCGCATTGTATTGCACGAAGACGGCGAAGAAGTCTGCGCGACTGAAGGGCATGAGGATCTCCCGCGACCATGCGCCCGCAGTCTATATCAGGATCCCCCTTGCGCCATCGGACCCTTGGCGGAAAGGCCTGATCAGCCGCCGATGAACTGGAAATAGACCCAGGCGAGGCCGAAGGCGGCGATCACGCCGAGCACGATCAACGCGGTGCGCAGCCCCGGATTCGGCTTCTTCGGCTCGGGCGCCTTCGGCGGCTTCTTGAATTCGACGACATTGCTCATGCAAAACTCCTGATCCGTCTTTGCCCGGACTTTAGCCGCAAGGAGATTGAGAAAGTCCTGATGGGGGAGCATGCGGCCGGCGCGGACAAACCCCGTACCTCCTTTGCCCTCGGGCCGGGACTTGCCCCTCACCCTGACCCTCTCCCCGTGAACGGGGAGAGGGGACGGTCCCGGCGGTACCTCCTGGTCCCTTCTCCCCGTTCACGGGGAGAAGGTGCCGGCAGGCGGATGAGGGGCAGTGATGTCGACCTGCCGGTCAGAATGCACCCGCCGAGCCTGGAGTTACCCCCCTCTGCCCAGCTGGGCATCTCCCCCTCAAGGGGGGAGATCGGACTGCGGACCGATCTTCGCCACTCTCAGGTTTGGATCTGGCGTGTCGGCTCTGGTGCCCCACGCAGCCCCACCATTCAACGATACAAGAGCCTCGCGGAGCCTTGGCGATGCCGATCGGCCGAGCGGGCGCGTCTCGCCGATCTCCCCCCTTGAGGGGGAGATGCCCGGCAGGGCAGAGGGGGTATCTCCGACCCGGAACCTTAAGCCTTTTCCGGGCCAATACGCCCCGCTCACTCCACCCGTTCGAACACCATCGAATGCCCGTTGATGCAGTAGCGCAGGCCGGTCGGCTTCGGGCCGTCGGGGAAGACGTGGCCGAGGTGGCCGCCGCAGGTGGCGCAGCGGATTTCGGTGCGGACCATGCCGAGCGAGGCGTCGCGGTGCTCGGTCACGGCGCCGGGCATCACCGGCTCGAAATAGCTCGGCCAGCCGCAGCCGGCGTCGAACTTGGTGTCGGAATAGAACAGCGGCGTCTCGCAGGCGGCGCAGCGATAGAGGCCCTTTTCGAAATTGTCCCAATAGGGGCCGGTGAACGGCCGCTCGGTGCCGTGCTCGCGCAGGATGCGGTATTGCTCCGCCGTCAGCTGCTCGCGCCACTCGGCATCGGTCTTCTCGATCTTCGCTCCGGCGGTCCCGGACATGGTCGTATCGGTCATCAAAATCACTCCGATTGTCTCAGCGCCATAGATAGGGTGGCTGGGGCCGCACGGCAATTGCCGGCATGCGGGCGGCCTGTTGCGTATCCCGCGACCTATCGCCTGTGGCCGATGCCGCCCGGGCTCGAAACGGGCGCCGCGCACATGCGGGCGAGGCAAGGTGCGGGAAGGGCGCCAGACCGGTGCGCGTTCATCGGAAAACGTTGACAAACGCCGATGTGAACTGGCTTTTTTCCGTTTTTCCTTGAGAGGCGGCGCGCTTTGTCCTAACACCATGCCCACTTTCGGCCTCGTTTCGACGCGGGGTGGAACACTGCGCTCACAAGGATACGGAATGTTGGAAGACGCCGCCGCTGTGACATTGATGGCCATGCTCCTGCCCTTTGCCGGCGCGCTTCTTGCTCCCTTCCTGACCGCCCGTCTCGGCCACAACGCCGCCTGGCTTCTGGCGCTGGTCCCGGCCTTCGCCTTCGTCCATTTCGCCGGCTTCCTGCCGGAGATTGCTGCCGGCGAGGTCGTCACCGGCGGTTATGTCTGGGTGCCGAGCCTCAACCTTTCCTTCTCCTGGTTCCTCGACGGCCTGTCGCTCACCTTCGCGCTTTTGATCACCGGCATCGGCACGCTGATCGTGCTCTATTCCGGCGGCTACATGAAGGGCCATGCCCAGCAGGGCCGGTTCTTCTCCTTCATCCTGATGTTCATGGGCTCGATGCTCGGCGTCGTGGTGTCCGACAGCTTCCTGATGCTCTTCGTCTTCTGGGAGCTGACCTCGATCACCTCCTTCCTGCTGATCGGCTTCGACCATGGCCGCGAGGCCTCGCGCCGCGCCGCCCTGCAGGCCCTCGTCGTCACCGGCGGCGGCGGGCTGCTGCTGCTGGCCGGGCTGATCTTCCTCTGGAACATGACGGGCCTGACCCAGCTGTCGCTGCTTTTGCATTCCGGCGAACTGCTGCGCGAAAGCCCCTTCTATGCGGCCGCGCTCTTCCTCGTGCTCGGCGGCGCCTTCACCAAGTCGGCGCAGTTCCCGTTCCATTTCTGGCTGCCCAACGCCATGGAGGCGCCGACGCCGGTCTCGGCCTATCTGCACTCGGCGACCATGGTGAAGGCCGGCGTCTATCTGCTGATGCGGCTCAATCCGGTGATGGGCGACACGCCCGCCTGGGAAATCCTGCTGCCCTTCTTCGGCGGCATCACGCTTCTGGTCGGCGCCGTGCTCGCCATCCGCCAGAGCGATCTGAAGCTGATGCTCGCCTATACGACGGTCGCCTCGCTCGGGCTTCTGGTCATGCTGACCGGCTTCGGCTCGCCCTATGCCATCGAGGCGGCGGTTCTCTACCTCGTCGCCCATTCGCTGTTCAAGGGCGCGCTGTTCATGGTCGCCGGCATCATCGACCACGAGGCCGGCACCCGCGACGTCACCAAGCTCGGCGGCCTCAGATCCGCCATGCCGATCACCTTCGTCGCCGCGCTCTTCGCCGCGATCTCCATGGCCGGCCTGCCGCCCTTCTTCGGTTTCCTCGCCAAGGAGGAGATCTATGCAGCGCTCGCCGGCCCCGATCCGCGTTCGGTCGTCTTCACCATCGTCGCCATTATCGGCAATGCGCTGATGTTCGTCATCGCCTTTGCCGTGGCGCTCAAACCCTTCCTCGGGGCCAAGGTCGAGACGCCGAAGCACGCCCATGAAGGCCCGGTCCTGCTCTGGCTCGGGCCGCTGGTGCTGTCGCTGCTCGGCCTTGCCGCGGCCCTGTTCTCTGCGGTCGCCCATGCCTATGTCACCTCGCCGATGGCGAGCGCCGTAGCGGGCGAGGCCGCGACCGTGACGATCAGCCTCGTGCCGCATATCGGCCTGCCGCTCGCACTTTCGCTGCTGACCGTGGTGCTCGGCATCCTCGTCTTCCTCGGCCTCGACCGCGCCCGCTCAGCCGTGACCCGCCTGCTCGACGTGCTGGGCCCCGGCCCCGATCGCGGCTTCGACCATTTCATCGCCGGGCTGGTGCGTCTTTCCTGGCGCGTGACGAAGGTGATCCAGAACGGCCGGCTCGAGGTCTATGTGACGGTCACCTTCCTGCTGCTCGCCTTCGTGCTGCTGGTGCCGCCGGTGCTGAACGGCGAACTGCCCGAAATGCCGGCCTGGCCCTCCGACGTGCGTTTCCATGAACTGGCCTTCTTCGTCATCGCCGTGGTCGGGCTGATCGCCGTGCTCGCCGCCCGGGACCGCCTGACGGCCATCGTCTCGCTCGGCATCCAGGGCTTTGCCGTCGCCGTCATCTTCCTGCTCTTCGGCGCGCGGACCTGTCCTTCACCCAGTTCATGGTCGAGACGCTGTCGGTCGTCATCCTGGCGCTGGTCAGCGACCTGGCTCCGCCTCTCGCCGAGTGACCACCGCACCTTCGGCGAGTTCCTGCTCGACGCGGCGATCGCCATCGCCGGCGGCCTCGGCTTCGCGCTGTTGCTGCTCAAGTCCACCCAGGCGCCGTTCAGCACCACGCTGACCGATTTCTTCAACGCCTATTCCAAGGTCATCGCCCACGGCGCCAATGTGGTGAACGTCATCATCGTCGACTTCCGCGGCACGGATACGCTGGGTGAAATCTCGGTGGTGATGATCACCGGCCTCGCCATCCTGGCGCTGATCCGCATTCGGGTGGTTTCGGTCGCCGCAGCCCAGACCCCGGTCGCGAGACTCGAGGGCCGCAATGCCGAGAAGGAGCTGCGCAAATGAACACGCTGATCTTCCGCACGGTCGCGCCCTTCCTCACCGCGCTGATGCTGCTGTTTTCGATCTTCGTCCTGCTGCGCGGCCATAACGAGCCGGGCGGCGGCTTCATCGGCGGGCTGATCGCCGCCTCCGCCTTCGCCATCTACGGTATCGCCTTCGGCGTCCAGGCGGTCCGCCGGGCGCTGTGGTTCCATCCCATGTCGGTGGCCGGAGCGGGTCTGCTGCTCGCCACCCTGTCCGGCCTGATCTCGGCGATCTTCGGCCTGCCCTTCATGACCGGGCTCTGGGTCTATCCCGAGTTCTTCGGCGTCGAGGTGCCGCTCGCCACCGTCATGTCCTTCGACCTCGGCGTCTATCTCGTCGTGGTGGGCGCCATCACCTCGATCGCGCTGGCGCTCGAAGAAAGGGAGAGCGACTGATGGAAGCGCTGTTTTCCGGCCTCGTCGGCATCTTCTTCGCCGCCGCCCTCTATCTGATGATGTCGAAGCACATCGTCCGCGTGCTGCTCGGCATCGTCATCCTCGGCAATGCCGTCAACCTGCTGCTCTTCACCACCGGCCGCCTGACGCGCGAGGTCCCGCCGATCATCGCCGCGGGCTCCGACACGCTGTCGGCCGGCGCCGCCAATCCGCTGCCGCAGGCCCTCATCCTGACCGCCATCGTCATTTCCTTCTCCTTCTTCTGCTTCCTGCTGGTGCTTACCTACCGCGCCTACCAGGACCTCGGGACCGACGACACCGGCGAGATGCGCGTCGCCGAACCGAAGGGCGAGCCCCTGCCGCCGATGGGATATTGAGCGCATGATGATGTCGTCGACGAGGGGGGGGCGCCCCAAACCCCACCCCCCCCGCGGGGGGGGGGGGAGGGGCCCCCGGCCCCCCCCGGCGCGC
>JAHRYZ010000018.1 GCA_020621905.1 Rhizobium sp. | reverse complement strand
GATCCTGCGCTTCTCCGGCGGCCTGCAGATGCGCGAGGGCAATCTCCGGGCCGGGCTTGGCCTCGTCCTTTTCACGGCTCTGCTCGCGGCCCTGTCGACGGGGCTCGGCACCGCGGATGCCGGCATGCTCGACCTTCTTGGCGCACTGGCCGGCAACCCGCTCGCCGACGACCAGGCCTATGCGCTGTGGAGCGTCCGGTTGCCGCGCATCGTTCTTGGCTTCATGGCCGGCTGGAGCGTCGCGCTTGCCGGCGCCATGCTGCAATCCATCGCCCGCAATCCGCTTGCCGATCCCGGCCTGTTCGGGTTGAGCCAGGGCTCAATCACCACGATCATGGTGCTTCTCGTCCTGTTTCCGGCCGCGCCCAAGGCCCTGGTGGCGCTTTCCGCCATCGGCGGCGGCCTCGCGGTCGCCACTCTGCTCATCGGCCTCGTCGGCAGCGAACGATCGAGCGGGCTGGCGATCCTGCTGATGGGCATAGCGATCGAAACGGTGCTCTCCGCATTGAGTTCGGTCCTGCTGCTCTACACGCCGGCGGAAACTTCCTACGCCCTGTCCGACTGGCTGGCCGGATCGCTCTTCCATGCAGACTGGCCCGGCATCCTTGCCTTCGCGCCGCTCTTCCTGCTCACGCCGGTCGGCATCTTCTTCATGGGCCGAGCGCTTTCCGTCTATGACCTGGGCAATGAAATGGCGATGGCGCTCGGCGAACCCGTCGGACGCTCGCGTCCGCTCATCCTCGGCTTTGCCGTCGTGCTGAGTTCGGCTGCCGTGACCGCCGTCGGTCCCCTGACCTTCCTCGGCGTGCTCGCGCCGCATCTCGCCGGCTATGTTTCACCCGCGGTCGGGCGCGCCCGCCTGTTCCTCTCCGCGGCCATGGGCGGAATACTGGTTGTTGCCGCAGACGCCCTCACCCGCGGTATCGGCGCGGACATCCCCATGCCGATCGGGCTGGCGCTGACGCTGGTCGGCGTGCCCCTTTTCATCATCGCGCTCCGCCTGCAGGCGCTCCGCAAGATGCAGTCACACTGAAAGGGAAACACCATGCGTTTGACGATCCTCTTCTCGGCCCTGCTCGCGGCCGGCACCAGTCTTGCCGGCGCGCGCGTCCTGACCGACGATGCGGGGCGCAAGATCACCATCCCGGAAACGATCGACCGGATCGTCGTGATGCACGAACCGCTGCTCGGCCTGCCCCTCATGGATCTCGGCCTGTCGCCCGTCGGCAGCTATGGCCGGGACGAGCGCGGCCGGACGCTGACAGCCGTCGATTTCATCGACACGGTGCTCGGCGAGGGCCGCGAAAAGCCGAAGGGCATTGGCGCCGTGGGGCAGATCGATCTGGAAAGGCTGCGTGCGCTCGACCCCGACCTTATCATCGGCACGGAACGGGATATCGACAAGGTCGAGCAACTCGCCGCGCTCGCCCCCGTCTATCTTCAGAAGGTCAGCACCGGCAAGGCCCGCGGCTTCAGCGTCGAGGCCGAGCTTGCCGAAGTGGTGGGCGCCGAGCAGGCCTTCGCGGAACGCAGACAAGCCTATCTCGGCCGGGTCGCGACCTTGCGCAAGACTGCCGCGCCAAAGGAGGGCGCCACCTATCTGGCGCTGATCGTGCACGACCAGATCAACCTGGTTGGCGACATGTCGGGCGCTATCCAGGCCATCGAGGACATCGGCTACAGACGCCTCCCCCTCGACGGACTTTCGCCCGGAGCGGGCCTCGGCTCGACCTTCTCCTTGCCCCTCAATGCCGAGAGCTTCGGCCGGCTCGACCCCGACATTCTCGTCATCATGAACAGCTATGCCGGCAAGGATCGCTCGGAAGCGGCGACCCGCGCCCGTCTCGACAAGCTGCTGCCGGGTTGGGACCGCTTCCTGAAGCCTGTCCGCGACGGCCGGGTGCTCTTTCTCGATTCCGGCGCGGTGGCGACGCCGACCGTGGCAAGTGCCGAGCACACGCTCGACGCGTTCGAGGCCCAAACGAAACGCTGACGCGCCGACGAGGTTGAACAAGGAAGAGGCTGCGGACCGACCGGTCCGCAGCCTTCGTTCCGGACTATGGCAGAAACCTCAGAAGGTCCCCTTCACGCCGACACCGAACATGCGCGGCGTCGTGATGCTCGCCTCGATGCCGCCGGTGCCGCGGTTATACTGCATGTAGGTCGGGACCCGCTCGTCGAAGATGTTCTTGACGAAGCCGTAGACCTCCAGTTCCTCCCGGAACTTGTAGCTCGCCCGGGCGTCGGCCAGCGTGTAAGGGTCGATCGCATAGACCGAGGAATTGGCGTCGTCCGAATAGTATCCGTCCGTATGGCGGACCTCAGCCGAGAGATTGAACTTCTCGGTGACGTCCCAACTTGCACCGAAGCTCAGCATGTAGCCCGGCGACTTCTGGAAGTCATTGCCTTCCAGCGAGCCGGAGTCATAGGACATCTCGTCGATCTCCGTGCGCAGGGCGCCTGCCGCACCCTTGAGGGTCAGATTGTCCAGGGCCCGATACTCGAAAGCGGCTTCCATCCCATAGGCATGCGCCTTTTCGGCATTGACCGTGTAATACTGGGTGACACCGCTTGCCAGGACTTCGCCGAAGGGCCGCTGTGCATTCTTGATATCCATGTAGAACAGGTTGGCCGTCACGAAGAGCTTGTCCTCCATGAGCTCGGCACGGGTGAAAAGCTCATAGTTCCAGCTGGTTTCTTCCTCGAAGGTCAACCAGGCATTGGGGCTGCGCCGGAAGGATGCACCGCCGGGATTATAGCCGCGGCTGACCAGACCGCCGACGGTCCAGTCGGGCGTGACGTCATAGGCAAGCGTCAACTTCGGCAGAAGCGCATCGAAGGTCTCGTCATAGTCCAGCTCGCCGATACCGGTATAGGTGCCGTAGCGCTGGATGCGGTCGCGCTGGTAACGCAGGCCGCCTGTCAGCGTCCACTGGTCGGTCAGCTTGTAGCTCAGTTCGCTGAAGACACCGAGATTGTCCTTGGTGTCGTCAAAGGTCGTGATGCCGCTGAAGTTGAGGTATTCGTCCGATACCGTGTGCGAGTAGAAGACGCCGGCCATACCGGAAAGCACGTCGTCCTCGTCGCCGAAGGTCACCCGCGTCTCGTGGGAAATATTGGCCTGCTCGACTTCCGCGTTGCCATTGGTCGCCGGTTCGGCCACGCGTTCGACTTCTGACTTCGAATACTGCGTCTGGTTGAACAGTTTCACGCCGTTTTCGAAATCATAGTTGATGTCGAGGATCAGGGTGTTGGTGTGCTGGTCCCAGCTCGGCATCGTCGTCGTCAGGCTTTCGAGATCGTCGAACGGGGCCTGGGCGGCTTCCTGGGTGGGGCGATTTCCGGAGCTATGGGAATATGTGAGCATCGTCGAGAGCCCGGGAATCTCGCTCGGCTCCCAAAGAAGCTTGCCGCGCGCATTGAAGGCGCGGAAGCGCTGGTCCGTGTCGCCCTGCAGGAAACCGGAATTGACATAGTCGATGAAGGTGTCCCGGCCCGAATAGTCGATCGCGAGGCGTGCCGCGAGTTCGTCTGCGATGATGGGTCCCGAGACCGCGAGCGAGGCCCGTTTGGTGTCGTAACTTCCGATCTCGGCCTGATAGGATGCTTCCGGGGTGAAGCTCGGATCCTTGGTGTTGACGATGATCGAACCGGCGATCGCATTCGCCCCTTGAGACGTGGTCTGCGGGCCGCGGAACACTTCGATGGACTCGAGATCCCAGATCGAGGTGGAACCATAGATGGATTCGAAATAGTTCAGATAGTGGCCGTCGAGATTGACGGTCGCACGCGGCACCGTGCCGGCGAAGAAGGCCCCGGAGCCCGTATTGGGACCCTGCGCGTCCTGCCCGCGGATGATCGGCGCACCGACATTGTCCGTATAGACGACATTGGGAACGTCGGTGATCGCCTCTGCGACCGAGCTGTTGCCGATCGACTCCTCTTCAAGATCCTCCGCATCCTTCACCGTGACCGACGAGGCCGTGTCACTCAGGCTGCGGGCGACTTTCTCGCCGGTGATAATGATCGCACCGAGTTGCGTTACGCCCTCCGCATCCTGGGCGACGGCCGCCTTTGCCGTCAGTGACAGCGTGATCGCGCTGACACCCAGCATCAGTGTCTTGTACAATCGTAATGACATGGAGAGCCCCTTAGCTGAAAAACCATGACGCGAAATCCGAATTCGCGACCTTAAAGTTGAGTGAAATAATCAACATAAAAAGGCCATGTCAATCGCCGAGAGAGCAATGCGTATAGGTTGTGCGTTGATTGTAACTGTTCTGCCACACATCAAAGGTGGCTCACGCCAGAGCAGCGAATCCGCACGACAGCCGGCGCGGCGGGAAAGTCCGTCGCGACTCACCATTGGCTATGATTTATATAACTTATTTTCGATATTCCCGCCCAGCGCATGCCCTGCCGCAAGCCGGTCACGCCCAAGCACGCGGTCGCGACAGATGCCTGATGAGCTCCCGAGATCGGCAATCTTCGATTGTATTTCCGATTACAGCCTTTTCGGTCGTT
This sequence comes from Rhizobium sp., assembly GCA_020621905.1. Taxonomy (GTDB): domain Bacteria; phylum Pseudomonadota; class Alphaproteobacteria; order Rhizobiales; family Rhizobiaceae; genus Allorhizobium. The sequence continues at coordinate 28,119 of JAHRYZ010000018.1, read as the reverse complement.
TCCGCAGTTTGCATGGTTTCGGCTCGCCGTCAATAAACTTGATAATTTGAGACTACTTATGTTGCGCCAGCCAAAACTGCCTGCTAAGGTTTTCATCGATACGTCTCGCAACTCCGGATAAACGCCATGACTTGGGAAAATTCGACGCAGACAACTTCGCTTGCACATCGAGGACCAGGCGCTTCCGTTCGGGCGTAAGCCTGCGGTTATCCGCTTTCGTCCACCTACCGACATCCCCAAAAGGACCGACCTGATGACACCGTCGCCTCTCACCGCGCCGACAGCCGATCGCATGCCGAAAAGACACCGTCACCCCGTGCACTTGCGCCGCCTCGCGGTAAGCCGGGTCGAAACGATCGGTCCTGCGCTGGTGCGAGTGATCCTGACCGGCCCGGAACTGGCCGGTTTCACAAGCCTTGGCTTCGACGACCATGTGAAAATCTTCTTCGCGGCGCCGGGCGAAGCCGAGCCCTGCCTGCCGACGGTCGGACCGAACGGGCTTGAAATGCCGGAAGAAGGCCGCCGCCCCCTCGGCCGCGACTACACCCCGCGCAGCTATGATGCGACAAAGGGGGAACTGGCAATCGACTTCGCCATCCATCACGACGGCCCCGCCAGCAATTGGGCCAGGACGGCAAGACCCGGCGACCTCGCCTGGATCGCCGGGCCGCGCGGATCCTTCGTCATACCCTTCGACTTCGACTGGCATCTGCTGATCGCCGACGAGACGGGCCTGCCGGCGCTTGCCCGCCGGCTGGAAGAGCTGCCGGCCGGCACGCGGGCCATCGCCCTGATCGAAGTGGACGGACCGACGGAGCAGATCCGGATCGAGACCACGGCAGAAGCCAAGATCGTCTGGGCTCACCGGAACGGCGAGCCTGCGGGGAAAAGCCGTACCCTCGTGGACGCCCTCTCCCAGACCTCTCTTCCGCCGGGTGACTTCTTCAGCTGGATCGGCTGCGAATCGCAAATCGCCAAGGAACTCCGGACGATCCTCGTCGCCGAGCGCGGTGCCAATCCGAAATGGATCCGGGCCTCCGGCTATTGGCGACGCGGCGAGACCGGCGTGCACGATCACTTCGACGAATGAGCGGAGAGAACCGACCATGTGCACGCTGATCGAGCAGATCAGGAGGGAAGTCGCCCGCGTCCTCGACGACACGCTCGACGGACATGAGCCCGATCGCAACATGATCGAAATCGGCCTGCATTCGCTGGCGATCATGCAGTTGATCGGCCCACTTTCGGCGCTGGCGGGGACGCCGCTCGACTACGCCGATCTCGCACGACAACCGACGCTCACCGCGTGGCAAGGGCTGATCGATCGCGCTCGCTCAGGTCGGACAATGCCGCGCGGCACGTGACGCAGCGGACGGACACCACAGGATGCAATCTAGTCGGAACACGGATCGCAGAGAGATCTGCAGCCGGCCGACAAGCGATGAAAGAGGAGACTGACATGGCCGGAGAATCCGACCGCCGCCAGGTGCATGTGGACATGGAGAGTTTCGACGGAGGGCTGGAAAAGGCGCATGCCGACATCAGCCGCATGTCGCCGGGCGCCGCAGCGCCCTCGCAATACGAGGAGCGCGCCTGGCTCGCGCAGATGCAGAAGCCTGAAGGCATTCACCGCCACCTGCTCGCCTACAGCCTTACCGGCACGCCGGACATCGCCAGATTGGTCGCGGCCGCTCGCACGCTGGCAACCCGCTGGCCCGCTCTCAACAGCCGCTATCGCTTCGACGAGCAGGGGGAGCTCCGCCGACAGGAAGACGGTAATACCTTTGGCGCCATCGAGATCCTGCGGGCGAACACACTGATCGACGCGACCCGTCTGGCGCTTAGCCATCAGGCCGCACCTTTCGACCCCGAAGCGGAGGCCCCGTTCAAGCTTCTGCTGATCCTATGCGAGACGGAAGCGCTGCTGGTCATGCTCCTGCACCGCTTGCTCGACGAGAGCTGCCCGGCCGAATCGGTTCTACGCGGCCTTGCCGCCGCCTATCAAGGCCTGCCGATCCCTCGGGTTCCGACACCGGCGATTGCGGTGCAGAGCGCTTCGGGCGGGATGGCACCGATCGCCTGGCTGCACCGTGGCGACCAAGGCGCACAATTCCTCTTTCCGGCCGTTTCCGGCACTGCCTTTCCCGACGCCTCAGGCGCGACAGCCACGCGTCACCGCACCGTGGCGCCCACCGGCCTACTCGGCAGCGATGTCACGGAACTGCCCCCTCCGGCCGCCCTTCTGGCGTCGGTCGCGGCGCGCTTTGCCCTCTTTGTCGCCCTGCTGGGCGGGCATGAAACCATCAATATTGCCGTGCCGCGCCAACCCGGATCGACCCTTGGCGAACCGGGACTTGGCTACTCCGCGCGTGATCGCGCCAGCCTGGCCGTTGCAGTCGGGCGCCCGGTGACGGAGACGACGGCAGCGATCCTTGCCCAGATCGCCAGCGGCGGAGCCTCGGCGATATCCGGACTGCCTGAGGTCACTGTCACCTGGCTTGCCGATCCCAACGATTTCTTCGATGCAGGGGACTTGCGGCTCGAGCGCCTGCCCCTGCCGACGTTCGAGCCGCTCGCCGACCTGAACCTCGGCGTCGGCCGGACAGCCGACGGCCACCTGCTGCTGGAACTGACGACGGGGCAAGCCGTGTCCGCCCATGCGGGCGCCTTGCTCATCGACCGCTTCGTCGCCTTCCTCGACGACCCCACCATCCTCGAGAGCCTGCCTGCCCGCGGAACGGCACCTTTGCGATCGACAGCCGGAACGCCTGTGGAGCAGAGCGCCCCGTCAGACGAGGCGAACGGGATCGAAGCGCTGATCCTCGCCGCGTTCCGCGAGGCCCTGGCATCGCCGGAGATGGGTCCGCAGGACGACTTCTTCGACCACGGTGGCCATTCGCTGATCGCGACCCGGATCATCGGCCGGCTGCTCGGCAATCATGGCATCGAGGTCCATTTCAACGACCTGTTCAGCTATCCGACGGCCGCCTCGCTTGCCCGCCATGCACGACGCAGCGAGGCACAGGCGATCGGATTGCCGGAGGTCGCCGGTGCGTCCGGCTCACTGACGGCACCGCTGTCACTGGCGCAGATGTCGCTGTGGAAAGCCTATGCCGCCTTCGGCTTCAACGAGATCTTCAACATTCCCTTTGCGCTCGATTTCCTCGATCCAGTCGACGAGCGCGTCTTCGAATGCGCCTTCCTCGACCTCGTCGAACGCCATCCGGGCCTACGGACGCTGTTTTACGCTGACGGCGATACGGTGCTGCAACAGGTCGTGCCGATGTATGACCTGCCCGGCTACAAATGGTTCTGGAGCAGCGACGAAAGCGCGGACGTCGCGCGCAACAGCGAGGCCGGCCATCGCTTCGACCTGGCAAAGGAACTTCCGATCCGGCTGCGTTTCCTGAAGGATCCGGCCAACGGCCGACAGACGCTCTCCTTCCTCTTCCACCACATCGTACTCGACGAATGGTCGGTGAACCTGATGATGGACGAACTGGCGGAAGCCTATCGCGCCCGCGCCGCCGGCAAGGCTCCGCTGGACGACGGAGCCCGCGCCGTCCATGAATCGCCCGAGCAGGCGGCCGCCGGGGTCAATGCCGACCATCTCGCCTATTGGACGGACATGCTGCGCGACGCGCCCAAAGGCCTGCCCATGCTTGGCGCTGCGCAGGAGCGGTCCGCGCCGGACGCAGAATCACAGTCATCGGCTGCGGGCGGTTGGGTCGAGTTCAAACTGGACCACGCCGTCACCGAAGGGCTCTACACCACAGCCAAGGAAAGCAGTGCTTCGCTGTTCAACGTTGCCTATGCGGCGATCGCCGCGTCGCTCAACAGGCTCGGCGGGGTCTGCGACCTCGTGGTCGGAACCTCGGCCTCGGGCCGTATCGATCCGGCCTATTTCGACACGGTCGGGTACTTCACCACCGTGGTCGCTCATCGCCTCCGCTTCAGCCCGGCAACCACCTTGGGCGAGCTGATCGCGACGGTGAAGAACACCGTCAACGAGTCCCTGCCGCATTCCGAAATCCCGATCGACCTGATCGAGGAGGCGCTCGGCATGACGCCCGGCCGCGACCACCTGTTCGAGGTCTTCATCCAGATCCATGCGAAGAACAAGCTGAACGGCACGCTGCAGACGGCAGACGGCAGGGCCATCGAGTTCCGCCAGGTCGATCCGGAGCGGCATGAATCGCTGCTCGGTCTGCATTTCGAGGTGATGGAGGAAATGATCGCCGGCGAACGTTCGATCCGGGTGCTGATGAGCTACCGCACCGAACACTATGGCCCCGAACAGGTCGAAGCGATCCGCACCACCACCCGCGACGTGTTCGCCCGGTTCGCCCATCCCGGCGCCATGAACGAACCGGTTTCGAGCCTGCTCGCGATCGGCTGACACCGGCCGGGATCACACGACCGGGGCGACAAAGGCCGACCTCGATCAATCGAGGCCGGCCTTTCCTTGGGGCTGCCTGCCGATGTCAGCCGGTCACGCCGGCAAGATGATCCTTCGTCGGCTCCGCCGCGGACGCAGCGCGTCCCGCCGGCGACAGCGCCCAGGCGAGAAAGAGCGGCAACTCGACCCTCCGCCGTTCAAAATCACGTGGATCGGTCATGGCGGAATCCGCATCGATCTGGAGTGTCAGTCCCCCGCCATCGTCTTCGCCGCGGAAGGTCAGATTGAAGCCGTCGCCCGGTCCGTTGGCGAGGATATGCCGGAAGACCTGCAAATCAGCAAATTCCGGCGAACTGAACGGCAGGACATTGATCAATGGAGAAAAGAAGAAGCGACTCGCCTCCGGCATATCGCGGTCGGCCGCGATCTGCTCGATCCTGTAGCGCCCATGCCGCCGCTGCTTGCGCAGTATTCCGGTGGAGCGGAGAGAAAGCCCCGATCGTCTGCCCGCTTCCACCGTCAGGAAGAAGGGGAGGATGTTGACCAGCATGCCCGGCATATGGGCGCCGACACTGCCCCAGCGGCTCATGAACGGCAGCCACAAGGTCAGCACCTCGCCCTCCGGTGCCTTCTGGCGTGGCTGGTCGTGGTAGAGATAGAGACCGGACAGGAGAACGAGCAGATCCGGCCAGCCGATGCCGAGCGCCTTGGACACATCAAGGAGAGAGGCCGGCAGATCGGACGACAGCTTCGCCGCGCCGTGCAAGCCGCCGCCGCAATAATCCTCCACTCCCTTGTGCAAGACCGGAAGGTCGATCGGCCCGTCGAGATAGGCGGCCCAGAAGTCCCGGTCGGCGGCGAAACGGCGGCTCGTGCGGTGCCTCCATGGGAAGGGCAAACGAATGAAGGGATGCCCGGCATCCGTTCCATCGCGAAAATGGCGATAGAGATGCCCGCAGCGCTGTTCGATCAGAGCAAGCCCATAACCGTCAATGATGATGTGATGGGCACGGACGTACCAGAGATAGCGATCTTCAGCGAGACGGAACAGCAACTGGGCCGACAGCCTGTCGGTCCTGAGGTCCAGCCGCGCCTCGATATCGGCCTCCATGCGCCGCTGAGCCTCGGCCATCGGATCGGCATGGTCGCGCAGATCCACCGTCTCGAGGATCGGCTGGCACTCCGGATCGAAGATCTGTATCGGGTCTTCGCCGTCTCGGCCCGCGCGAAAGCGCACCGACAAGACCTCGGCCTCGGCGGCGGTGCGGGATATCGCCCGGATCAACGCGTCCTCGTCGACATTGCCCTTGAGCTCGACGCAATGGGCGACCGTCGAGACCGGCTCGTCCGGGTGGAAGGAGAACTCCTCCCAGAAATCGAGCTGCGGCAGGGTCAGCGGCATCCAGCCGCCGGTGGATTCGATATGCGACACGGAAATTCTCCTCATCATCTGTGGTCGGCGCGAGCGGGTGCGAGACGGCAATTTTCGGGCGCTTCGATGTCCGACGCGACCGTCGCTTCTCAGCTCGGCCCGCCCGGCAAAAGGGCCTGAACCTGTCCGGCATTGCGGCAACGGACCAGTTGGGGCAGCGCAAGCTCGACGCCCAGTTCGTTGCGGATACGCGTCGAAATCGCCTTGAGATGCGATGGCAGAAGCCCGAGCGCCAAGAAATCCGTCGTCTCGTCGACATCCGGGCTGCCGGGCCTGCCCAGCACTCCGAGATAGATGTCGAGCACCCGCCTGTCCTTCGTCGCCGTGGTCCGCCGTGTTGCGGCCTGCGATGCGCCCGCTGGCGCCTCGGACGCACTCGCCAAGGTCATGAGTTCGCGGGCGCGGCGCCGGTCCGGCTTGCCATTGGCGGAAAGCGGCAGATCATCGACCGCAATGAGACGCGTCGGGACATGCGATTCCGGCAGGTGCCGCCGTGCAAAGGCGCGCAGTTCGGAAGCCGTCAGGCCCGCCTCGGAATCAGCGACGTAGAGCACACCGATCGCCGCCTCGCCGCTCTGTTCGGCGCCATAGTCGACGACCAGCACGCGGCGGATGGCCGGATGGCCGACAAGTTCATTCTCGATGTCGGGCAGCGAGACCCGCACGCCGCGCACTTTCACATAGCCGTTGACCCGGCCTGCAAACAGGATCTTGCCATCGGACCGGTAGCGTCCCCGGTCGCCGGAGCGAAAGGCGCGGACCGGGTTTCCGGCCTCGTCGATGACCATGACGAAGTCGGTCTGGCTGACGACGCCGCCCTCCAGATAGCCGATCGCCACATTCACGCCCGCGGTGTGAATGCGCCCGACCACGCCGGCCGGGCAGTGCTCGCCGGCATCATCGAGCAGGAAATAGCGATTGGCCGGCAGCGGATGGCCATAGGGAACCTGATCCGTATCCTCCGGCGCGATCTCGTGCCAGATGCTCCAGATCGTCGTCTCGGTCGGCCCACCCAGCGAAATCAGGCGCAGGTCCGGTTTCAGGCGCCGCAGTTCGGCGATCACCGCCGGCTTGATGTAATCGCCGCCTTGGGCGACCAGCCGCAGCGAACCCAATTCGTCACCGCGGCGGCACGAGAGCAGCATTTCCAGGATCGCCGGCACCGAGCACCAGAGCGTGACACCATGTTCGGCGACCAACTGGTTCCAGCGGATCGCGTCCTTCTCCTCGCCCGGCGCCGGCAGGACCAGCGTGGCGCCCGCGGTCAGGCAACCGAGGACGTCGAACACCGACATGTCGTGATGCAACGGCGTGACCGAGATGAAGACATCCTGCTCGGTGACACTCCATTCTCTCAGCGTGCTGCCGATGACATTGGCGGTTGCCCGATTGGCCAGGACCACGCATTTCGGCTTGCCCGTGGTTCCCGAGGTGTAGAGGTAGTAGGCGGGCTCCTCGCTTGCCGACAGTGCATCGAGCGGCAGGGTGAGCGCACGCGGATCGTCCGGCCTCTCCGCTTCGAGCAATCGCTCCGGGGCGATGGCGCTGAAACCTTCGGGGACCATGGTCGCGACGATCAGATCGGGCCGGCAGTTCTCGAGCAGATAGGCCAGCCGGTCGGCAGGAGAACCGGCATCGATGGGAACCCAGATCGCTCCGACAAGCGCCGCAGCCAGCGTCACCGCAGTATGCTCCGGGCTTCGCCCAAGGCATACGGCCACGACGCTGCCTTTGCCGATGCCCCATGCCTTCAGCCCCGCCATCGCCCGCGACACCATCTCGCCCAGTTCGGCATAGGAGATCCGGCGCGGACCCGAAATCAGCGCCGTCTTGCCGCCATGCCCATCGAACAGATGGCCGGCAATGCGTTCGAGGAAAGGATCGCAGGCAAAGTCGCTGACCGCGCCATTGCGGTGGTAGTGGTGAAGCGTGATGAAATCCTGGGCCGAGAGCGCCAAGGCGCCCCGCTCCACGATCGCCGTGATCGCGCGGTCCATCGCGTCGAGAAAGGCGCGCACGACGAATATGTCGATCGCCTCGCGGGCATAATCGACATCGAGAACCAGATGGCCTGCGCCGTCCTGCGAGAAACGGATGTCCATGGCCACCTGAGGCGTCTGCGTCAGCCCGCTCGACAGACGGACCGAACGGTCCGGCGAAAGCACCGGCCAGGACAGGCCGTTGGTGATGACGACGGGCAGTGCGATATTGCCGGGATGGGCGGCCATCAGCAATCGGCTGATGTCGACGCCGGAAAAGGCAAGATGTTCGAGCCCCTCAAGCACATCCGCCTGCAGACGCTCGGATCGCTCGGCAAAAGTGCCGGACCGACGATCCCAATGGACGGCGATGAAACTCGAACGATTGCCGAGCGGGCCGGTGCTTTGCGGCGCGACGGGAATGCCGACGCACAGCCCGCCCTCGCTAACCCAACGCGACAGGACTTCGAGAATGACGGCGGTCAGCATCGAATTCTTGAACAGCCGCTGCCTCGCGCCGACCCTCGCCAGCGCCGCAAACCGCTCGCGCTCGACCGTCAGGCTCTCCCGGCCGTAGCGCGAACTCTTGATGGTTTCGATCGGCTTCAACCACGGCAGTTGCGGCGGCCCCTCGACCCCGGCGAGCTTCTTCGCCCAATAGGCGGCATCAGCCTCCCGGATCGTTGCCGCGGGCGGCTCGGCAACGGGCGCATCCGACCTCGCGATGTCATCCGGCGGGGCATCTCCGAACAACTCGACCATCAATGCGGCAATGGCCCGGCCATCGACGATCAGGGCATCGAAGCGGACGAAGACGACCCCGGTATCGCCGCCCGGCACCAGCGGCTGCGGCAGCCGGAAGGCGGTGACGTCCCAGGGCGGACCATCGAGATCGAAGATCCCATGCGCGTAATCGTCGCGCAGCGCTTCGACACGCCGCAAGGCATCTTCGCAAGCGAGATCGCCAAGGTCGATCAGGCGATAGTTCACCGTCCTCCCGCCTGACACGGTCTCCTTCAGACGCTGCGTGTCGATCCGGGTCCGCAGGCTCTCATGCCGCCCGACCATCTCCGCCAGGCGCCGAGGCAGGGCGTCGAAATCGACATGCCCCCGATATTCACGGAACTCCTGCATCGCGACGCCACCGAGGGGGAGATGCTCGCTGCGCCCGAGGAGATAGGCCTGCTGCAGGGCGTTGAGGGGGTGTTCCATCGTATCTCCTTGCGAAAACGGCTCGGTCTTCCGGAGTTCGGCGCCTGTCGGCGCCAGCAATCCAGACAACGGCAGGTCGACGGCATCGGGCGCATCCGCAACGCGGCGGACAAGCGCCACGAAACCGTCGAACAGCGCCGTGACCCATTCCTTCGGCAAGGCGTCGAAGCGGATGTCCCAATTGATCAACAAGCCGCCGTCCGCCGCCGCCACCTGCGCATCGATCGCCACCTGCGGCCCTTGCGACACCGCCCAGTTCATCTGGCCGAACACTCGAGAAACGCGTGCGGAGAAGAGTTCGCCACCGGACAGATCGAGCCCCGCCGTGAAAACCACCGGCGAGGTCTGCACCGATCCGCGGTGGCGCGACAGATCGCGCATGACGCTGACGCCCGGGTATGCACAATGAGCCAGCAGCCCGATCATCTCCTCGCCGAGACGGCTCGCGAGCGTCGCCAGGCAATCCTCGGGCCTCAGTTCGACGCCGAGGACGAGCAGGTTGGAGAAATCCCCGACAATCCGATCGACCCGCTCAACCACCGGTTGGCGGAAGAACGTCGGCACCGACAGACGGAAGCGGCCGGCTCCGGTCGCCCGCCCGAGCGTGAAGGCGAAGAGCGACAGCATGAGAGTGGCGGTCGTCACGCGCAACCGGCGCGCGGTCTGCTGGAGCGAGTGACGCTCCTCGGCCGAAAGCCGGACGGCAAGCCGGTCGCTGTTGACCTCGCCGGCTTTTTCCACGGTCGGCAAGGGCGGTGCCGGCGGAATGTCGGCCAGCCGGCTTCGCCACCAGAGACGGTCTCTCTCTCGCCGGCGCTGGAGATCAGGATCGGAATTCGCCGTGTCGAGCCATTCGAAGAACTGCGCAACCTCGGCTGGCCCCTCCCCCTCGCAAGCCTCGTAGAAGCGCGCCAGATCCTCCATCACGATCCGAAAGCTCTCCGGATCGACCGCGATCATGTCCGTGTCGACATGCAGGCGGGAAAGACGGCCCGGCAACAGGCTGAGTCCGAAGGCGGCCGCCTGGCCCGACGCCAGATCGAGCCGGCGGTGCGTCCAGATGCGACGCTTCGCCGCCAGCCGAGCCGCGACCATAGGTTCATCGAGGTCGGAAAGATCCTCCACGTCCAGGGGCAGTGGCGCCGGGGTCGGTTCGACGGACTGCCGGCCGTCCCCGTCGACACACAGGTGAAGCATACGATGGACGCAGCCGAGACGCGCGAGCGCCCGCCGCAGCCGTTCCGGCTCGACGGCCGGACCGTCGAATTCGGCGTAGAGATGCGAAACAACCCTTCCGAGCACGTCGCCCGCCTCGCGACCAACCCAGCCGGCGGCCTGCATCGGTGTTAATTCACGCATATGGACTCGCAGCGGTTGACAAAACATGATCATCATACTCAAGTATAAATCATCGTCAACCACCCGCACAGGAGGTATCCCATGAGAACCGGAGCGCTGAGGACGAACGAGGTTTCAATATCTGAATCTACTGATTTACATAGGCTTTTCGTCTTTACCTCGGGGAAGCGGGAACTTCGCGCCACGGGAAGCCGAGAGCGAATCACTGCTCCGGCGAAGGATGGGGAGCTATTCGGCAGTCCGTTGCAGCGAAGCCTGAACGAAGCCTTCGAGCGCGCTTACAGAGCCGGGCAGAAGAACCCGATTGTTATCGGCGCCATCCCGTTCGACGTGAACGAGCCCTCATGCCTCTACGTACCCGACAATCATGAGTGGCAGGAAAAGGAAACAACTCCGGCCGCCGTGGAAGCCCCCATGCCGGCCCTGCTCGGCCAGCGCAGCATTCCTGACGAAGACGGCTTCAAGCGCGCGGTCGAACACGCGATCGTCAATTTCCGCCACAGCGACGTGCGCAAGGCGGTTCTTTCGGTGATGCGGGAATTGACCTTCGCCGAGGCGGTAAACGTCGACCGGCTCCTCGCCAATCTCAGGATCCGCAACCGCGAAGGCTACCAGTTCCGCATCGCCATGCCCGATGGCGGCGAACTGGTCGGTGTCAGTCCCGAACTCTTGATGCGCAAGCATGGCGACAGGATCGTCTCCAACCCGCTCGCCGGCTCGGCCAAACGCATGGCAGACCCTGAGGCCGACAGCGCAAACGCCGCAAAGCTCGCCGCCTCCGAGAAGGACCAGTATGAGCATAGCCTCGTCGTAGAGGACATCCGTTCTCTGCTCACGCCTTGCTGCGCCGAATTGACCGTTCCAGAGCGCCCTTCGCTGATCAACACCGCGGCACTCTGGCACCTCTCGACCCGTATCGACGGCCGCGTCGCCGATCCAAGCATGAATGCGCTGCAACTTGCCTGCCTGCTGCATCCGACGCCCGCCGTCTGCGGCTTCCCGACCGAGCGCGCCCGTCGGCTGATCCGCTTCGTCGAACCTTTCGACCGCGGGCTGTTCACCGGGATGGTCGGCTGGTGCGACGCCGAGGGCAATGGCGAATGGGTGGTGACGATCCGCTGCGGAACCGTGAGGCGCGACACGGTTCGCCTGTTTGCCGGCGCGGGAATCGTCGAAGCCTCGGAGCCGGCCTCCGAATGGGCCGAGGTGCAGACCAAGCTCGGCACCATGTTGAGCGCCTGCGGCCTTCAAGACTGAACCGGACGATGACGGAACCGAAAGCATGACCGAAACGAGTATCGAGTTTCACCCCTGGCCGGCGGACCTTGCCGGGCGATACCGCGAGCGCGGCTACTGGATCGACAAACCGCTGACCCGCATTCTCGACGAGCAGCGCGCCGCACGTCCCGATGCCGTCGCGGTAATCTGCGGCGAGCGCAGCCTGAGCTATGCAGCGCTCGACACGCTGTCGACCAACCTTGCCGCGCGGCTGGCGGAAAGGGGCCTCGGCCACGGCGACACGGCGCTGGTGCAGTTGCCGAACGTCGCCGAATTCTACATCGTGTTCTTCGCACTGTTGAAGATCGGCGTCGCCCCGGTGAATGCCCTCTACAGCCATCGCCGGCTGGAGATGACGGCCTATGCCCGCCAGATCGAACCGCGGCTGCTGATCGCGTCCCGCCGTCATGAGCTTTTCGCCGACGACACTTTTCTCGCCGACTTGCGCGCCCTGTCGCCCCGGCTTGTCGTCACGCTGTTGCTCGGCGACGCCTCCGCCGAAGCCGGGCTGGAGCACTGGATAGAGACGGCGCCACAGGAACACATATCCTTCTCGCCGTCCTTGGCCGGCAATGTCGCCTTCTTCCAGCTATCGGGCGGCAGCACCGGCACGCCGAAGCTCATTCCCCGCACCCACAACGACTATGACTACAGCGTCCGGGCCAGCGCCGAAATCTGCGGCCTCACGGCGCAGACCCGCTATCTTTGCGCTTTGCCCGCCGCCCACAATTATCCGATGAGTTCGCCCGGCGCCCTCGGCGTCTTCCACGCCGGCGGAACGGTGGTGATGGCGCCCAATCCTGAGCCGCTTGCCTGTTTTGCGCTGATTGAGCGCCATGCCGTCGACATCGTCGCGCTTGTTCCTCCCGCCGTCGCCCTTTGGCTGGAGGCGGCCCCCGCCCATCGCAAGGCGCTCGGCTCGCTGAAGCTTGTCCAGGTCGGCGGCGCCAATTTCGCCGAGGCCCTGGCGCGCCAGGTACCGGAGGTTCTCGGTTGCGGATTGCAGCAGGTCTTCGGCATGGCGGAGGGCCTGGTCAACTATACCCGCCTCGACGACCCGGACGAGCTGGTCTTCACGACGCAAGGCCGGCCGATCAGCCCTGATGACGAGATCCGCATCCTCAACGAGGACGGCCAGGCCGTGCCCGAAGGTGAAGCAGGCCTGCTTGCCACGCGCGGGCCCTATACCTTCCGCGGCTACTATCGCAGCCCCGAACACAATGCCCGGGTCTTCGATGCCGACGGCTTCTACGCTTCCGGAGACCTCGTGCAACGCACGCCGGAAGGTTATCTGAAGGTCGTCGGTCGGGTGAAGGACCAGATCAATCGCGGCGGAGAGAAGGTGGCAGCCGAAGAGGTCGAAGACCTGATGCTGCGCCATCCGGACGTGACCCACGCTGCGCTGGTCGCCATGCCGGACGCGCTGCTCGGCGAAAAAAGCTGCGCCTTCGTGGTCTCGCGCAATCCCGCCCTGAAGGCGCCGGCGCTCAGGCAATATCTGATGGGCCTGGGTGTCGCCGAATACAAGCTGCCCGATCGTGTCCGCTTCATCGAGGCGATGCCGCTGACCGCCGTGGGCAAGATCGACAAGAAGAAGCTGCGCGATCTGCTCGCGCAGTCCGCTGCCGCAGCCCCAGTCCTGACCTAACCGAGGTGCCCCATGACCATTCCGTCCATTGCCGACTATCCAATGCCGAAGGCCGAGAGCTTTCCGGCCAACAAGACCAGCTGGAAACCCGATCCGGCCCGCTGCGTCCTGCTGATCCACGACATGCAGCGCTATTTCCTGCGCTTCTATGATGCCGAGGGTCAGATGATGCGCGTGCTCATCGACAACCTGGCGCGCTTGATCGCCTGGGCGCGCGAAAATGGCGTGCCGGTCATCTACACCGCGCAGCCGCATGACCAGCCGCCGGCCGACCGCGCCCTGCTCAACGACATGTGGGGCCCGGGTCTCACCGCCGCCGATCCGTCGCTTCAACAGGTGGTCGAGGCGCTGGCCCCGAGGCCTTCGGACACGGTTCTGGCCAAATGGCGCTACAGCGCCTTCGAGCGGTCGGACCTGCGGGAGCGCATGCGTGGATGGGACCGCGACCAGCTCGTGATCGGTGGCGTCTATGCGCATATCGGCTGCATGGTCACCGCAGTCGAGGCTTTCATGAAGGATATCCAGGCCTTCATGGTCGGCGATGCCGTCGCCGACTTCTCCGAAGCGGAACACCGCATGGCTCTGCAATATGTCGCAACCCGCTGCGGCGCGGTGATCGACACCGCGAGCCTAACCGGGAAACCGCAGAAGACGGCCAGCCGGGCCTGGCTCGAAGGGCGGGTACAGCAACTGGTCGAGGACGGTTCCGAGATCGATCCGGACGAAAACCTGATCTTCTATGGGCTGGATTCCCTCCAGGTCATGATGCTCGCAGCCGAACTCAAGGCGTTCGGCGTGGCCGTCGGCTTCGATGAACTGGCACGCGTGCCGACGCTCAACGGCTGGTGGTCGTTGATCGAAAGCAGGCGACTGGCAGCGTGATGGAAGGGGAGACACACGCCATGCAGGACCTCGACTTTTCCGGCAAACGGGTGCTGGTCTCGGGCGCGGCGGGCGGCATCGGCCGCCGCATTGCCGAACGGTTCAGCCTCGCCGGTGCCGACGTCGTGGGACTGGATCTTGCCCGGGGGGGCTCCACACTGCCCTTCCGTCTGCTGTCGGTCGACATCCGCGACCCGGCAAGCGTCGCCGCGGTCTGCCGTGGTCTTGAGGCGGAGGCGGACCGGCTCGACATCCTGGTCAACGGCGCCGGCGTGCTGCGACTTGGCAGTGCCGAGACGCTGACGCCGGAGGACTGGAGTGCCTGCATGGAGGTCAATGCCGGCGGCGCCTTCCTGCTGATGCGCGCATGGATCCCCGCATTCCAGCGCCAGCGTTCAGGGGCCATCGTCAACATCGCCTCCAATGCGGCCCATGTCCCGCGGGTCGGCATGGCGGCCTACTGCGCCTCGAAGGCGGCACTCGTCAGCCTCAGCCACACCGTCGGGCTCGAGCTTGCGCCTTTCGGCGTGCGGTGCAACGTCGTCTCGCCGGGCTCCACCGACACGCCGATGCTGGAAGGCATGATGCAGGGCAAAAGTGGCTACGCGCGGCTCATTTCCGGACAGCCCGAGCAGTTCAAGCTCGGCATTCCCCTCGGCAAGATCGCCCGTGCCGACGACATTGCCGACGTCGTGCTCTTCCTCGCATCCGAACGGGCCGGCCATGTCACCCTCCAGGACATCGTCGTCGACGGCGGAGCGACGCTGGCCGCCTGAACGATGCGGGCGGCCAGCGGAAAGGACGAGAAGCAATGTACGAGAGCGCGATGACGCTGTTTGCCGATCCGGCCGACTGCGGCAGGGCGATCGTCGAAGCAGCAAGCGGCTTGCGGTCAGGTCGGGCGCACGACCTTAGCTGGGTCTCCATCCGTTTCGTCGACGACGATCTTTACCGGTCATCCCCCTTCTGCGCCGGCATCCCGATCCCTCAGGCCCTGGCCCGCGCCGGAAGCCGACGGCTGACGGAATTCGTTGCCGGGCGCGCCTGCGCCCGCGAAGCCGTGCGGCGCCTGACGGCAAAGGCCATGACGCCCGGCATGGGATCCGATCGCGCACCGGTCTGGCCCGAAGGCATCGTCGGCTCCATCTCCCATTGCGGCGACAGGGCGATTGCCGTCGTCGGGGCCGCCGACCGCTATCTTGGCCTCGGCATCGATCTCGAACGGCACCTGAGCATCTCCGAAGCCGATGAAATCGCACCACTGGTGCTGACCGATGCAGAGCGACAGCGGCTCGGAACGCGCCTTGACGAGAAGGTCGTATCCCTGGTCTTCTCCGCCAAGGAGAGCCTTTTCAAGGCTCTCTCGCGCCTGACAGGCCCCATTCCCTTCTTCGCGGCTTTCGAGCTCGTGACCTTGGGCAAGGGGACCGCGCGTTTCCGCCTTCGCCAGGCGCAATCGCCACGCTGGCATTCGAACCGCGTCTTTCCCGTCCGTCTTGACGAATTCGACGGCCTTTTCGCCACCTTCGCCGCGATCAACCCGGATTTCACTTAGGCCGAGGACGGCAGGCCGTCCGAAAACGGCTCCCGTCGGCAGTCGTCGCTCGGTGACTGGCAAGGCGTGTTGCACCGTTACGGGTGGTTCGGGAATTCCGAACAGCCGGGATAAATGGAGTTTCTGCCTGACTTCGGCTTAAATGCCGGAGACAGGAGAAACCATGACGAGACGACCAAGCCGAAACCACAGCCCGGCTTTCATGGCGAAGTGGCGCTTGCCGCGATCAGGGGCGCGCAGACGCTGGTGGAATTGTCCCAGCAGTTCGACGTGCACGCCAATCAGATCAAACAATGGAAAGACCAACTGCTTGAATGAGCGACGGCGTTTTCGGCGATGAAGCCAAGGCGGAAACCACGGCGCCGACTGTCGATGTCAAAACGCTGCACGCCAAGATCGGCGAACTGACACTGGAGAACGTTTTCTTAGCCGGAGCGCTCGGCAAGGCGGGGATTGCTGGGCGGAAAGAAATGATCGATCGCGCACACAAACTCTCCCTCCTCACCAGGCCAAGCTTTTAGGCTTCAGCCGTGGCAGCGTGTATTCCCTGCCGCGCACGACGCCTGCTACAGGCCTTGCCTTGATGCGCCGGATCGACGAACTGCATCTCGATTTCCAGTTCGCCGGAAGTCGGATGTTGCAGGGGCTTTTGAAGCCAGAAGGTCTGCAAACCGGGCGTCTGCACGTCGCACTATGATGAAGAAGACGGGCATAGAGGCGGTCTGCCGTCCCCCCAACACGTCGAAGTCAGCACTACGGCAGAAGATCTATGCCTATCTGCTGCGTAAGCGGCCCGTAACCCGGCCCAACCAGGTCTGGCGATGGATATAGCCTATATTCCGATGGCTCGGGGTTCCGTCTTTCTGGCCGCCGTCGTGAACCGGTTCAGCCGATGCGTCTTGTCCTGGAGGTTGTCGATCACTCTGGAGACGGCATTCTGCATCGAAGCGGTCGAGGAAGCGCTTGCCCGTCATGGCAAGCCCGGCATCTTCAGCGCAGATCAGGGTTCGCAGTTTCTCCGTCGACTTCACCGCTGCGTTGAAGAAGGCTGAGATCGCCATCTCGATGGACAGCAATGGCGCTTGGCGCGACAATGTTTTTGTTGAACGGCTCGCTGGTCGATCAAATACGAGGAGGTCTATCTTCATGCCTTTGTAAGCGTGCCGGAGGCTAGGACGGGCATTGGCCGATACGTACCTCTGTACAATACCCGACGTCCGCATTCATCCCTTGACCGGCAGCCCCCCGATCAGGCTTACGTCAGGGCGCTGACACCAATGATGGTGGCGGCATAATCGAGGCGGAAATCCACTTAGAAACACGCCCGAAACTGTTCAGACAAACCGAGCCACCTCCCCCACATCATCGCTGATGCCGGCTACAATTGCCACAATGCGCTTCGGCAAGGCCGTACGCGCCCACCCTCTCCGTGATCGCCTGCGTGACGCTCCATGCCGGCTGGCAGCTCCGGCGATGGTGGGATTGTCAAGCTGAGAGATCCAGACCGGCCGCCGCGGCTTGCGTCATCGCCGCGACGCGTACCCCTGTCGCCGCAGCCGCTGCTCTGCGTTTGTCTGGGTCATCGACGAGCGCCAGAATGGCATCGCGCCATACTTTTTTATCGTACGGCAGAATAACCTCTGCGTCATCGCCTGGCAGACCGTAAGCACTCGAAATCGAAAAGATGCCGGCAGCCCCAGCGCGAGCCACGTCAATGCGTTTGGTTGGAGACCGGCAATCGTTGACAGCCGAGGGGGTAAGCGGCACCAACATGATGTCGATATGCCGGCTCAGAGCCTCACGGAGATACTCGGTCCAGGAAATCGGACGACGCAGGCTTACCCGTTCTATGCCGCGCCAGATGGATTCGACCGTCGGGCTCCCAAAGACCTCGAACTTTACGTTCGGCCGCAGGGCGACAACCTCACGGACGATTGGCTGCAGAAATCGGTGCTCCTCCACGTGGACGCCCGTCGCGTGATAGGCGATGAGGACTGAGTCATCCGGCCGCTGCAATGGGCACGACTTTCTCCACAGCGTCTCCGATGGAGCGGGCAACAGAACACGAGCACGCGCAAGGGCGAGACGGTCGGCAAGCCGGGGTGTCGACGCCCAGACGATGTCGAGATGGCGGTTCAGGCGCCGGAGCGGCCAAAGGGCCCGCACGAACAACCGAAATCGGTAGCTAATAGTAGCGTCCCGTCCGGTTACGACCGCAGCGATATCATCATCGAGGAAAAGCCCGACACCGGCGAGACGACCGCTCTCGGCCTCGATCCAGTTCAAGACCGATGCCGACGCGTAGCGACAGACGATGGCAAAGGTTCCATCGGAGTCGAGTCTACTTAAATCTTCGTTGCGAACATCCACAAACGCGCATGGCGGCATGCCTCGCGCGGCAAGGCGAGCAGCAAAATAGTAGTCGGACGACGGGTTCGGATGGCGTCCGAAAACGACGATACGCTTCACCGGTCGCCTTGCGCCTCCAGTTGCGCCGGGTCGCAACCGGGGGAAAGGCAAATACCGCGCAAGCGGCGACAACAACCCGTCATGGCGCGGCATGCTGCCTCCTCTACTCGTCTTGTTCACATCAGCTCAGGCCAAGCCGTCAATCGACCTTTTACGAAGCGGATAGGTCGCAGTTATAGCTAAGTCAAGACTCGCAACCCTTCACCAGACAAACGATGAATTGGCATCTCCAATCGGGATTGAGAACGTTGGCTTGCGAACACGCTCGATGCGATGTCCGACTCGCCTAGGACCGATCGATATTCATGACAACCAGATCATAGCAGCGACGAGATTTACGAAGCCCGATCAGTTCAATGCTCAGGTAATCACCTCATCACCTACGAGGTCGCGAAACATTGAAATATATACGTTTCTCGCTACGCTCGCCCGAAATTCCTATAAGCATCGCCAGAATATATCGATCCGCTTTGGTGAATCGGCGTATACGAGCTCAGTCAGCAATGGCATGAAGGCCGCCAAGAAAAAAACAATGCGAAGAAGCTCTTCGGTACTTTCATCTATGCCTCTCTATCGTCCAGCTATGATTAAATTGAAGAGGGTCTGAATTTCAAGCAGATTGCGTTCGTGAGTGACGTATTCTGATTCTGCTGCTATCAGTGCTCTCAAGCCTGACCGAAAAATAGTTGAGTGAAGTCAGTGACCTGAGACCCTGAACTTCCTCCAGAATTTGGTAGAGTCCGTCACATCAAGGAGACGGACGAATGAAGCGTTCACGGTTCACGGAAGAACAGATCATCGGAATATTGAAGGAGCAGGAGGCGGGCGCGAAGACAGTCGATGTCTGCCGCAGGCACGGCATCTCGGATGCAACCTTCTACAAATACAAGGCGAAGTACGGCGGCATGGACGTGTCCGATGCCCGCAAGCTGAAGGCGCTCGAGGACGAGAACGCCAAGCTGAAGAAGCTGCTCGCCGAGGCCATGCTGGACAATGCGATCCTGAAGGATGTCGCTGCAAAAAAATGGTGACGCCCGATGTGAAGCGGAATGCGGTGGCTCACGTCTGTGCGCAGCACGGGGTGAGCCAGCGTCGGGCGTGCGAGGTTCTATCGGTGGATCGTTCGAGCATGCGATATCGGAGCGTGCGGCCGGACGATGCGTCCATCCGCGAGGCGATGAAGAAGGTGGCGTCCGAGCGTCGTCGCTTCGGCTATCGCCGTATCCACGTGATGCTCGACCGGCAGGGGATGGTCATGAACCTGAAGAAGCTTCGACGTCTCTATCGCGAGGAGAAGCTGACGGTGCGCAAGCGCGGCGGCCGAAAGCGGGCCTTGGGGACGAGACGTCCTTTGGCTCTGCCGTCGCGTCCGGGCGAGCGCTGGAGCCTGGACTTCGTCAGCGATGCCTTCACCGACGGCCGCCGCTTTCGGGTGCTGGCGGTGGTCGACGACTTCACCCGTGAATGCCTGTGCCTGGTCGCCGACACATCCCTGTCGGGGGCACGGCTTGCCCGCGAACTGGATAGTCTCATCGCCAGACGGGGAAAGCCGAGGACGATTGTCTCGGACAACGGCACGGAGATGACCAGTATGGCCATCCTCAAATGGTGCCAGGAAGCAAAGGTCGAATGGCACTACATCGCCCCAGGCAAGCCGATGCAGAACGGCTTCGTCGAAAGCTTCAACGGCAGCTTCCGTGACGAGTGCCTCAACGAGACCCTGTTCTCGTCGCTCACTCAGGCCCGAGCCGCCATCAACGCATGGAAGGAGGATTACAACAGGAGCAGACCCCACTCGTCGCTGGGCAATATCACCCCCAGCGAGTTCGCAATGAAAATGGCTATGGAAAAACAGGCCGCATGAGGCCAGATTAAAAACCCAAGACTCTCCCGAAAACTGGAGGGAAAGTGGGTCTCAGGTCAGTTCCACGACAGAGATGTCCTCGTGACCACGTGCGGACGCATCTGCATGCATCGCAAGAAGATCAACATCTCAATCGTCATGGCCGGCCAAAGGCTCGGCATCAAGGAAGTCGACGACGGCATTTGGCTCGTCAGCTTCATGCATTATGATCTGGGATATATCGACCTGGAGCAGAGGACTTTGCAAACCATCGACAACCCGTTCGGCACGAGGTTGTCGCCCATGTCTTAGGTACACGATGTTACCTATGTCTTCGGTATGGACATTTTGAAAAATGGTGCCCGGAGGCGGAGCGCAGAAACCACAATAAAACAACAACTTGAAAGAAAGTGGGACACCGAAACGTCTCATAGTTTTATTGTAGTTTTCGGGATTATTGTCCCACCATTTTTGCGCGCCTTGAAGCGATTCCGAAACTTTCCTCAAAAACAAAAATGCCGCCTCGGGGGAGATCAACGACCCGAAGCGGCATAGCAAAAGCAGCACCGAAGGAAAGCTTCAAATGCATGATACTGTATATCATAACTATGCTCGGCTGCATAGCCTAAACACCTTGAATCGTTGGGTTTCCTACTCTGGAAAGCCCGTCAAAGTAGGGAAAATCGACAAGGCCCCTATCAACCCGAAGACGGGTCAATTGGCAGCAAATAATCGGCCGGCCACTTGGGGCTCGAAAGCGCAGGCGGAACGGCATGCGCGCACCCTCAAATCGCCGGGAAGCAAGCCGGGCGTCGGAATCGTCTTGGGTCCGCTTGACGAGAGAATTGCACTTTGCGGGGTTGATCTGGACGGTTGCATGGTTGACGGCACGCTTGAACCGTGGGCCGAAGAGATCAGGGCCAAGCTGGCTTCCTATACCGAAATCAGCCCTAGCGGCGAAGGGGCAAAAATCTTCTTCCTTGTGAAGACATCCGACCTTCCCGCGCTACGCCGAACCCTTGGTGCGGAACATCGTCAGCAGTGGAAAAAGGGCGTCGCACTACAGCATCGAACTTCACCTGTCAACAGCTATTTCACGGTGACGGGCCAAGAGTACGGTGCCGACCCTAATGCACCCGATACGTCAGCGCAAGCGACCAGCTAAGGCTTGTGCGCTTGCCAATCTGAAATCGGTTGTCGCGAGAGCAAAGGCTTTTTCCGGAACCGAAGACCGCGAGCACGACAAGGGGAGCCCGAATTCGAGCCATCGGATTGATGTGGTCTACGAAGCCCTGATGGCAATTCCGAACGATGGCAGCATCTCCGAAAACCACTCGCGAGACTGGTGGCTTGAGGTGGGGATGGCGCTGCATCACGAATACGGAGACTCGCCGGAAGGCTTCGTGTTCTTCGACGCATGGTCGCAGGAGTGGCCCGGCTACGATTCCGATGCGACCGAAAAGGCGTGGCGTTCCTTTCGCCGCAACGAAGGCCGGGTGCGGACGATACAGCATATTTTCAAGCTTGCCGGAGAGCATGGCTGGCGCGACCTTGAACGGCTATTCGGGCTGTTTGACGAAGCTGTCGAACCGCTTGAGGGAGAGCGGGACCAGCCGGAGACAGAAGCCAAATCCTCTGGTCTGACGTTCATTTCACCGGCTGAATGCGAACAATCGGAGGCGCGCCACTATGTCGTTAAGGGGCTGATCGCCGAAGGCGATGTTGCCTGCATCGTCGGCGCACCCGGCGTAGGTAAGTCACTCTTGGCACCGCGCCTCGCCTATGCCGTCGCTCAAGGCACCGACATTTTCGGGATGCGGGTCAAGGAGGGCGGCGTTCTTTACGTCGCCGCCGAAGACGAGCACGGCATGAGAGGGCGTGTCCGTGCTCTGTATCGCAAGCACGGTGACGCTGCCGACTTTTGTCTGGTAGGTGGCGTTTCGAACCTGCTGGCCAAGGGGAGCGAACATCTGAAGAAGCTCCGGCAAGCCGTAAAGGAACGGCGTCCGAAACTTGTCGTGCTCGACACGCTGGCAATGGCGTTCCCAGTTGGAAGAGACAGCGCCGAAGGCATGAGCCGGGTCGTTGCGGTTGCCAAGTCCCTGACGAAATGGGGAGCGGCTGTCATTCTGGTTCATCACGACACCAAGGACGGGCAGCAGGGATTGCCGCGCGGGCATTCGCTTTTGAACGGCGCGCTGGACGTATCAATCCACCTCACCAAAAGCGACGGCATTGTGCGGGCCAAGCTCACCAAGAACCGCAACGGCTCTTGCGACCGCGACATCGCATTCACCATCGGCGTCGTCACCTTGGGCACCGACGAAGATGGCGATCCGATCACGACAGCATATTGCCGGGAGTTGCCGAGCGGCAGTGCTCACAAAGAGGAGCGCATGACGCCTTCGGCATCGGCGGCGCTGAAGGTCTTCAAGGACGAGACAGCGGGTAACGACCGGATCAGCGAAGAGGATTGGCGGGAAGCCTGCGTCGCTGGAAGGGATGTCTCGCCCGCCGAGAAGCCGGACAGCCGCCGGAAAGCCTTCTCGCGTGCAGTGTCAGAACTAATCCGCAAAGGCGTCTTGGTTTTCGATGACGGCTTTTATTCCATGGTTGCAAAGACGAGGGAGGCCTTCGATGTCGATGAAGACTAGCGGACGGACACGGACATTGATCGGACATGTCCACCATGTCCCGCCTGCCCCCCTGCCGGGCATAGCCGGACGGACACGGACATATCCCTTAAGGGATGTCCGTCTGTCCGATGCCCGATGGGAAGAAAGCCGATGCCTCTTTACCGACAGCGCCCGTATGCCCGTCTCCCCGTCACTCGATTTCCGACATGGGTCCTTCCCCACGGTGGCTGATCGCGGGGGACGCGGAGCCCCGACGTTTCGATCTGCGAGGAAAAATTGAAAATGGAAACTGATCTTGAATCCCTCACAGTCGAGGAAGCCATTGCCCGTTATGTCGGCGGCGGACCGTCAGATCGGCAGCAATTCGACCGTGGCGACACGTCCACCGACCAGCTTGCCGACCTCTTGGGACTGACGGCCAATCGCGTCAACGTTCTCGTTCGGCAGGGGCATATTCCACGTGTCTCCAAAGGGCGGTTCGACCGGCGGGAAGCGGTGCGCGGATACTGCGAGCATATCCGCAAGCAGGCGTCCGGGCGCGGTGCGGCGAATCCAGAATTGACCGAACAGAAGACCCGCCTTGCTCGCGAACAGGCTGACAAGGCGGAGATGCAGAACGCGATTGCGCGGCACGAATTGATTCCCGCCGCCGATGTCGAACGTGAGTGGTCGGCTATCCTGCGAGACGTACGCGCTGCTCTGTTGGCCCTGCCTTCGCGCTTGCAGCAGCGCCTTGGGCATCTGACGACCCACGACATGACCGTATTCGACCGGGAAATCCGGGACGTGCTTTCGGAAATCGCCAATGGAAACTGACGCTCTGCTAGAAACTCGCCGCCGTGCTCTTCGCGCCCTGATGCCGCCGCCAAGGCAGCCGCTTTCGGAGTGGATCGAAACCCATATGCGATTGCCCGAAGGTGTGTCCGCTCTTCCGGGGCGCGTGAACCTTTGGCCCTATCAGCGGGAAATCGCCGACGCGATCAGCGACCCCGAACTTGAGCGGGTGACACTGGTTAAGCCGGTGCGTGTCGGCTTCACCACGCTTCTGACAGGGGCGCTCGCTTCCTACGTAGCCAATGAGCCTTCCCCTATTCTGGCGCTGCTGCCAACCGAAGCGGATTGCCGCGATTATGTGGTGAGCGACCTTGAACCGATATTCGAGGCGACACCCGCACTGCATGGTCTACTGTCCGCCGAAGCTGACGAGACCGGGCGCAATACGCTCATGTCGCGGCGCTTCGCGGGAGGATCGCTGAAGGTGGTCGCCGCCAAGTCGCCGCGTAACCTTCGCCGCCACAACGTCCGCGTCCTGCTGATCGATGAAGCGGACGCCATGGAGCCGGGAGCGGAAGGCAGCCCGATCACGCTTGCCGAACGCCGTACCCTGTCTTTCGCAAACCGCAAGATCATCTTGGGAAGCACGCCGACGATTGAGGAGACGAGCAATGTACTGCGCTCCTATGCGCAGTCGGACATGCGCGTTTTTGAAGTGCCATGCCCGGACTGCGGACATTGGCACGAAATCACCTGGGCGGATATTCATTGGCCTGAAGGCGAGCCTCACAAGGCGCATTATGTCTGCGTCGAATGCGGTTCGGTGATCGAGGAGCGCCACAAGGCGGCGATGGTCGAGAAAGGGCGGTGGCGGGCAACCGCACCGCATGTTCGCGGCCATGCGGGCTTCCGGCTCAACGCCCTTGTCTCGACCCTTGCCAATGCCTCTTGGGGAAAGCTTGCGCAGGAATTTGTCGCGGCAAAGAAGAGCCCTGACACGCTTCAGGTGTTCGTCAACACGATCCTTGCGCAAGGATGGCGGGAAGCCGCCGAAGAGATTGACGAAACCGCGCTCGCAGCCCGCGCCGAACCGTTCGGCCTCGATAGCATTCCGTCTGAAGTCCTGATGATCACGGCGGGCGTTGATGTCCAACGCGACCGCCTCGAAATCGTGTTCTTGGGCTGGTCGCGCGACGAGATATTCGTTCTCGCGCAAACGGTGATCTACGGGGACCCGCAACGTGACGACGTATGGACTGAATTGAACGATTTGCTTCGCACCGTATGGCGGCATCCGAAAGGCGGTATCTTGCGCGTGGACGCGGCAGCGATAGACGCGGGCGATGGCGAGACCATGGACAGGGTGATGGCCTTCACGCGGCCCCGCTATGGCTTGCGTGTACACGCCATCAAAGGAGCGTCTGGCAACCGACCGGCCATCAAGGCCAGCGACACCAAGGGAACCAAGCTTTTCATCGTCGGCGTGGACGGCGTGAAGGCGCAATTGGCAAGCCGACTGACGCGCGGACGTACCGTCCGGTTCTCGAATAGCCTCGACGGGCGATTCTATGAAGAATTGGCGAGCGAACGGCTTGTTATGCGCTATATTCGCGGCGCTCCGGTTCGACAATGGGAGCGAATTCCGGGGCGGCGAGCCGAGAGCCTTGATTGCGTGATTTATGCGATGGCTGTACGGAGTCTGCTGAAGGCCAATGTCCATCGCCGCAAAGAGGAGCTGGGTAGCGCTGCCTTGCCTAAGCAACCTGAGAATGTGATAAAATCGACTTGGTTGAATCGCTAGGGGAAGCCGATGTGGGGGTTATTCAAAAAGAGGAAGCCCGAAAATGAGTTTGTGGCATTACTGAAGTTCGATGCTGCACGTTATGCGTCGTCGATAGACCATCTATTCTCTGAGATGGATTCCGCCACAAGAGCGCATATTCTTGTCGCCTATGAGAACCTGCTTCCAGTTGTTTCCATCATGTATTCGGAGGCTCGGAAAAAGGGTGAAGATTTCTCATTGGATGACTTCATCCCCGAAGTTGTGGCGAAAATGCAGGCTTCCGCTGGTGATGAAGTCAACTCACGGCGATTCGCTTGGTTCTTATTTGCGGCACTATTGGGTCGGCTAGAGAAGCTCTCTAAAATAGATAATACAGCGCTTGAGGTGGGGGCTAAAATCTGGTGTCTTCTGTCTGAGGATGCTGTTTTTCTTAAGCGATTGCTCCCTAACAATATAGTATGGAAGCCTGAAGAGAAGGAGTGGTTCGATCTAGCTCAGCCGGACGAAAAGCTTGTCGAATGGGTCATCAACTTTGCAATGCCTCCAATGTTCGCAGAACACCGTTTTGTTCGTGATTTCGCTCAGGAAAAACAACTTTTTCTGTCGTCATTCAAAAAGCGAATAGGTTTCATGCCATGACGTTCTGCAAATAAACGCAAAATGCCGGGATTTAATTCCGGTTTGGAGGTGAATTGTTTTTCGCTGCTTGGGACTACTATCTTTATCGGCGACGTAAAGGCAGATTTTCCGAAAGCCAAAACAATGAGATGGCTTTGGGCTTTGTCGATGCCGTGCCCGACGAAATAGTCAGGCAACTCAATGTTGGCGACATGATCTTCACGCAGCGTTTGGATTCGTTTTGGTCATGGGCGCTGATGTACTATGCTTCTTCAAATGTCGATCATGCTGCGATTTATGGCGGCGACGGCAAGGTAGGTCACATGACCTTAGCCGGCGGGAAGATGCACACATTGCGTGCGGTAGCAAAAGGCACGCGCCTAATAATTGTCCGAATGGGTCCAACTGAGCTTCACAAATTCAGCAGTGAAATGACTCAGCAAAGAAAACGCATAGACACCGGATCAAAAAGCAGGCAACGACTCCCCCCAAAACTACAGCTCATCATCGGTGGCCTAAATATTATTCACGGCAAATATACCGACAGATTTAGAGCGAGTTTTATTATAGAATTTTTTACGTCAATTACTTTCATATCGTATATCACCTTCTCCTTAAGTGGGTACATCACATCTTTATTGCCGCCACTATTTTCGGCGTTTTTTTTCGTAATGTTTTCTGTTCAAAATCTGTACCGCTGGATAAGAAGATCCCCGGCGTTGACGATGAGCTATCCTGATCTGGCGCTTCAATCCTTTTTTACGGCCGGCGGCCTAGTTTTCACCAAGATCGGACCGATTGTCACTAATGACCTCATCGGGCTTCTTCCGCTGAAGGTATTCCTTAGCCTCTCTGGAAAGCGAACCGACGATTGCTCCGATGACAAATTTGAGAAAGCTCGTGAGTTCTTCCGAGACCTTATCGAAGGCTGGAATTTGGTAGATTTTCCCCAAAATGCTGAAGACCAGAACGCCAAGCAGCAGGATAATAAAAAGATTCAAGAAGGCGCGCACCACCCACGGCAACCCAACAAATAGCCTAAGCGCTAAACTTCTGGAATCTTTGTCTTTTTTGACCTCAAACATTCTTTATATCCGGGTTAGTCGCGAGAGCGGGTTCGAACTTTACGCGAATACTGCAATTTGTAGCCCTTATTCCCAGTGCAAATTTATAGGTTAGGCGGCTGCGGATAGCCATATTGTTTGCATAGCTGCCGAATACCAAGAATCGCCATGAGCAAAGGTAGCCTCCGGGCTTGGCACTCGGCGATCAATTGCCTTGATTCGTATTTCAGTTCAGCGAATTTTATCTCTGACATTGTCTTCCTCTTAATGTTGTCGCATCGCGGGACATTGCGCCAGGGGCACTTCGAGCAGGCTGCTGTGGCGATTGGCCCACCGACTACGACACCATCACATATTGCCGATTGCATTTCAACTCGAACTGAGTTATTGAGTCTTAAAGTTAATCAGGAGACCCTACATGTATCGTATTTCCGAGGTGGCCGTTGCCTTCGCTAAGATTGACGGCCTGCCTGACGACAAGGTGCCCCAACTTGATAAGTTGCTGCGTAACACGACCCAGCGGCACTACCTTTCGCCTTCCGCGCGCGACGGTAGGGCCGACCTCTACTCAATAGAAACCGTTTGCGCATTGCGCTTCGCTGCACGAATGGATGCTTTTGGCATCGCCCGCCACGTGCTCGAAGACTTCCTCCGCTTTGTCCAGAGTGCCCCGATGCACTCGACCCGTGTCAAACGACGGAATGGCTACAACGTTACACTTTCCCGCATCGAAGAAGCAGTCGAGCGGGCACGTGCAGGTGAAGACTTCAAGATGGGTTTGGCACTTGGCCGCGATGGCCGTGCAAGGCCGAAGGCTTGGTTTCTGGCTGAAACTATGGACGATGACGCCCGTGCCATCTTGGCTTCGGTAGAGCCTGAAGAAGATGCTGATACTGTTCTTGCGCTTGATGCTGGACGGTTGATCCGCGACATCGTTGCGGTTCTGAAAGTCCGCTGATGCCAGTCCGCCTGCCGAACCCCTTTAACATGTTCAACCGCGCCTCCCGTCGTGCGGCGGATACCGATGTCCGCCGTTTCGATGGTGCGGCCAGCGGGCGACGCGGGTTTGGCTTCGGGACCTTCGGGCGAACGCAGACCGAAGTGTCGGCGGCGGCGCATGTCGTCCGCAGCCGGGGACGCTATCTAACCACGAACAATCCCCTCATTTCGAACGCGGTTGCCAATTGG
>JAHRYZ010000017.1 GCA_020621905.1 Rhizobium sp. | reverse complement strand
GACACTTCGAGCAGTTCGGCGGCCGAGAGCGGCGGCAGGATCGACGGCAGTCGCGCGGCCAGCATCGACTTGCCCGAGCCCGGCGGCCCGACCATCAGCAGATTGTGCCCGCCGGCGGCCGCGACCTCCAGCGCCCGCTTGGCGCTTTCTTGGCCCTTGATGTCGGCAAGATCCGGCAGGTTGGCGGGCAAGGCGCGGATCGCCGGCTCGGGACGGGTGAGCACCTGGGTGCCGCGGAAATGATTGGCGAGCGCGATCAGGCTGCGCGGCGCGAGGATGTCGATGTCGGCGCCGGCCCAGGCCGCCTCGGCCCCGCAATCGGCCGGGCAGATCAGCCCTTTGCCGAGCGCATTGGCGCCGATCGCCGCCGGAAGCGCGCCGGCAATCGCCGCGATCGTGCCGTCGAGATTGAGTTCGCCGATCACCACATAATCGGAGAGCGCGTCGCCAGGGATGGCGCCGAGGGCCGCCATCAGGCCGAGCGCAATGGGCAAGTCGAAATGCGAGCCTTCCTTGGGAAGATCGGCTGGCGCCAGATTGACGGTCACCCGCTTGGGCGGCAGCGCCAGTCCGGACGCATGAAGCGCCGCCTGCACGCGTTCGCGGCTCTCCGCCACCGCCTTGTCCGGCAGGCCGACGATCTGCATGCCGAGCTTGCCCGGCGCGACCATCACCTGGACGTCGACCGGAACGCCCTCAATGCCCTGGAATGCGACTGTACTGACACGCGCTACCATCGCCCGCCCCCACGAACCCAGATCGCCCCTCGCAACTACATCTTGCGCGGGTCATGGATTGCAATCTGGCACGGATCGCGCCCGAAAACAAGAACATTAGCGGAACAAATTCACGCTATACTCGCGATCGGGTTGCGTCGAGTTGTATAGTTGGAACGAAGGGTGATCAGACCGGAAGACGGGCCGTTCTCAGGCCCGCTTCTTCTCGATCGCATCCCACAGAAGCGCGGCAATATCTGCACCGCCGAACTTCTTGACTTCCCGGATGCCGGTCGGAGAGGTCACGTTGATCTCTGTCATGTAGTCGCCGATGACGTCGATGCCGACCAGCATGAAGCCGCGCTCCTTCAGTGCAGGACCGATGCGGGCGCAGATTTCCTTCTCCCGCGCCGTCAGTTCGGTGGCCTCGGCGCGCCCGCCGACATGCATGTTGGAACGGCTGTCGGTTTCGGCCGGAACGCGGTTGATCGCGCCGACCGCCTCGCCGTCGACCAGGATGATGCGCTTGTCGCCCTTGCGCACCGCCGGCAGATAGGCCTGGGCGATGAAGGGTTCGCGGAACATCTGGTGGAACATCTCGATCAGCGAGGTGAAGTTGCGGTCGTCGCGGGTGGAGTGGAAAACCCCGGCGCCGCCATTGCCGTAGAGCGGCTTCAGGATGATGTCGCCCATCTCTTCGCGGAAGCGGGCAATCTCGCTCACATCGCGCGTGATCAGCGTCGGCGGCATCAGATCGGCGAATTCGGTGACGAAGATCTTTTCCGGTGAGTTGCGCACCCAGGCCGGATCGTTGACGACCAGCGTCTTCGGATGGATGCGCTCGAGCAGGTGGGTCGAGGTGATATAGGCCATGTCGAAGGGCGGATCCTGGCGCAGCAGCACCACGTCCATGGTGGAAAGATCGACCCGTTCCGGTTCGCCCAGGGTGAAGTGGTTGCCCTTTTTGTCGCGCAGTTCCATCGGCTCGACGGTGGCGATGATGCGGCCGTCGCGCATGGAGAGCCGGTCGGGCGTATAGTGGAACAGCTTGTAGCCGCGGGCCTGGGCCTCAAGGCTCATGGCGAAGGTCGAATCCCCCGCGATCGCGATACCGGAGACATGGTCCATCTGGACCGCAATATTGGTGATCTTCGCCATGGCCGGCCCCTCGTTGAAAGCCCCCGAGATTTAGGCCGGCTCCCTGAGAAAGGCAACGTCGACGACCATCAATTCTGCTGAACGTCGGCTCAGCCGAGGACCCGCTTTGCCGAGGGCGAGCGCAACGCGTTGCGGATGCGGTAGAGCGTGGCCAGCGGCTCGGGGAAAGGCTTGCGCAAGAAGGCGATCTTGCGGACATAGTCGTCGACGCGCCAGGTCGCCCAGGTGCCGCCGCGGAAATAGGCGATGTCGCCGGCCTTCAGCAGGCGCTCAGAACCGTCCTCCGCCGTCACATGAACTTCGCCCTCCTGGATGACCACCGTCTCGTCCCAGCCGAAATACCAGCGGAACTCCCCGGCCGTGCAATCCCAGACCGCGGTCGAGCTTGCCTCGTCCGTGCTGGTCGAGTGGTCGGCGATGCGTGCCAGAGGCGTGCCGCGAATGATCCATTCGGGCTTGATCGGTGCGGGCCTGAGTGCCAGGTGGTCGCTGTGGGCCGCGACCACCGGCGGGTTTTCGTCAATGCGCTGGTTGCGCGGGGCTGCGAGCAGCGTGCCGGCCATGCCGACGAGCAGGAGTTTGAGAGGCATTTCCGTTCCCAGGACTGTCTTGTTCTGCACGGAACGATAGCAGGCCTCTCTTACCTTTCGCTTTGGCCGATCGTTCGAATTTTAACGATAGGCCGCTGCCCGGCGGGGCCGCTTCAGGCGAAGCTTGCCTCGCGGACCAGCGACTGCGACGTCCGACTGCCCGGGTGGGGTTGCAGCGGCTCGATCCGGCGGCCCGTATCCCTGGCAAAGAAATGAACCCGCTCCGGCGCCACGGTGAGCGGCAGCTCCTCGATGATGGCCACTTCCAGCGGAATGATCGCGGTCAGCGCCTGGGACGAGAGATGGCCGTGCACCAGCCTGTGCGCGCCGAGCTCCTCGACATAGTCGACCTTGAACGGCAGGCCGGCCACGCCTTCGCCGGCCAGCATCAGGTCTTCGGCGCGGATGCCGACGGTCACCGGACCGCTTGCCGTCGTCGGGATGCCAAAGGCCATCGAGACGTCGCCCACGGCCAGCCGCCCGCCGTCGATCACGCCATCCAGCAGGTTCATCGCCGGGGAGCCGATGAAGCTCGCGACGAAGGTGGAGGCGGGGCGGTGATAGACCTCGAGCGGCGTGCCGATCTGCTCGATCACGCCGCAGTTGAGGACGACGAGTCGGTCGGCGAGCGTCATGGCCTCCAGCTGGTCGTGGGTCACGTAGATGGCCGTGGTGGCGAGCCGGCGCTGCAGCTTGCGGATCTCGCCGCGCATGGTGACGCGCAGCTTGGCGTCGAGATTGGACAGCGGCTCGTCGAACAGGAAGACGGCGGGCTTGCGCACGATGGCGCGCCCCATGGCGACGCGCTGGCGTTGGCCGCCCGAGAGCGCCCTGGGCTTGCGCTTGAGATAGGGCTCGATCTCCAGCATGCGGGCGGCTTCCGCGACACGCGCCTCGATCTCCGCCTTCGGCGTCTTGCGGTTCTTCAGGCCATAGGCGAGATTGTCGTAGACCGTCATATGCGGATAGAGCGCGTAGTTCTGGAACACCATGGCGATGTCGCGATCGGCAGGCTCGACCTTGTTGACGACGCGTCCGCCGATGCTGACTGTGCCTTCCGATATGGCCTCGAGCCCCGCGACCATGCGCAGCAGCGTCGACTTTCCGCAGCCGGACGGCCCGACGAGCACGATGAACTCGCCGTCCTCGATGGCGATGTCGATGCCCTTCACGGCATGGACCCCGCCGTCATAGATCTTCGAGACCTGGTCGATGTGGATGGTCGCCATGGGGTTCGCCTTTCTTATTTATCGCTCTCGGTCAGGCCCTTGATGAACCAGCGCTGGAAGATCACGACGATGACGACGGGCGGCAGCATGGCGAGCACGGCCATGGCGAATGCCTCGTTGTAGTCGGGGATCTGCGAGCCGACCCAGACCTGCAGGATCTGCTTGATGCCGCGCATCAGGGTGTAGAAGCTCTCGTCCGTGGTCATCAGCATGGGCCAGAGATACTGGTTCCAGCCATAGACGAACATGATGATGAACACCGCCGCGATCATGGTGCGCGACAGCGGCACGAGCACATCGATGAAGAACTTGAAGGGACCTGCGCCGTCGATCCGCGCCGCCTCCAGCAGTTCGTCCGGCACCGACTTGAAGAACTGGCGGAAGAAGAAGGTACCGGTCGCCGAGGCGAGCAGCGGCAGGATGAGGCCGGTATGCGTGTTCAGCAGGCCGAGATCGCTCATCACCTTGTAGGACGGCATGATGCGCACCTCGAGCGGCAGGAGCAGCGTGGTGAAGATCAGCCAGAAGGCGAGCGTGGCGAAGCGGAAGCGGAAATAGACGATCGCGTAGGCCGCCATCATCGACAGCACGATCTTGCCGATGGCGAAGCCGAGGCCGAGGATCAGCGAATTCAGCGCCATGGTGAGGCCCGTCACCTCACCGGTGAGGCGCTGCGGAACAGCACCTTCTCGTAGGTTTCGGTGAAATGATCGCCGATCGACAGCATCAGTCCGTCGGTGTGGATCTGGGCCGCTGTGTGGGTCGAGGTGGTAAAAGCCACCACCAGCGGCCCCAGCATCAGGATGACGCCGGCGATCAGGATGAGGTGGTCGAAGAACTTGGTGCGGTACATGGCTCGACCTCAACCGTAGTGAACGCGGCGTTCGATGAAACGGAACTGGATGAGCGTGAGCACCAGAACGATGACCATCAGGATGACCGACTGGGCCGAGGACGAGCCGAGGTCGTTGCCGCGGAAGCCGTCGAGATAGACTTTGTAGACCAGCGTGATCGGGTTGTTGGCCGGCTTGTCCTTCACGATCACGTCGATCACGCCGAAGGTGTCGAACAGCGAATAGGTCATGTTGATGACCAGCAGGAAGAAGGCCGTCGGGGTCAGCAGCGGCAGGATGACCGTCCAGAAGCGGCGGGTGCCGGACTTGCAGTCGATGGCGGCGGCCTCGCGGATCGAGGCCGGAATGCCCTGCAGGCCCGAGAGGAAGAAGATGAAGTTATAGGGGATCTGGTTCCACACCGCGACGGCGACCATGGCGAAGGCCGTGTCGAAATAGTTGATCCCGACCTTCATGTCCCAGCCGAACAGCGCGACGAAGTGCACGAAGGGACCGATATGCTGGTCGAAGAACATCATGCCGATCAGGCCGGCAACCGGAGGAGCGATCGCATAGACGACGATCAGCAGCGTCTTGTAGGTCGATTGACCACGAATGACGGCGTCCGCCTTCAAGGCCAAGAGCAAGCCGAGGGACAGCGTCAGGAAGGTGACGATCAGGCTGTAGGCCACCGTGAAGCGGGCGATCTTCTGGTATTCGTGCGAACCCAGCGCATCGGTGTAGTTGTCGAGGCCGACGAAGGCCGAGCCGAAACCGAAGGGATCCTCGATGAAGAAGGACGAGTGGATCGCCTGGGCGGACGGCCAGTAGAAGAAGATCGAAATGATCGCGAACTGCGGCAGGAGCAGCAGATAGGGAAGATATCGCGAGGAGAACTGGACGCGCTTCATGGGGCTGTCTCTCAAGAAGGAGGGCCTTCTTCGTGGAACGGGAGCCCCTCATCCGCCTGCCGGCATCTTCTCCCCGCAAGCGGGGAGAAGGGCGAAGCCGCGGCATCTGCACTCCCTCGCCCCGCTTGCGAGGAGAGGGTGGGGTGAGGGGCGATATCCCTTGACCGATCAGCCGGCCGTCTTGGCGAAGCGGGCGAGCAGCTCGTCGGCTTCCTTCTTGATGGTCTCCATGGCTTCCTTCGGCGTGGTCTCGCCGGCGAAGATACGGTTGTATTCGCGCTCCATCACAGAGCGGATCTGCGGGTAGAAGCCCATGCGGTAACCCTTGTCCCACTCGCCGCCCGGCAGGGAGAGCTGCTGGATGCCGACTTCGGCGGCCGGCTTCTCGTTGTAGAAGCCTTCCGACTTGGCAAGCTCATAGGCAGCCTTGGTGATGGCGACGTAGCCGGTGGCCTGGTGGTAGAACTTCTGGATCTCGGGCGAGGTCAGGAAGTGGAAGAAGGAGGCCGTGCACTTGTTCTCGGCTTCCGGCTTGCCGGCCATGGCGAACAGGGCGGCGGCGCCGATGACGGTGTGAACGCCTTCCGGATGAACCGACTTCCAGAAGGGCAGGAAGGTCGCCGAGAAGGGCATGGTCGCGGTCTTCTGCAGGCCGCCGAACGAGCCGGACGAACCGATCCAGAGCGCAACCTTGCCTTCTTCGAAGGGCTTCTGGTTGTCGCTCCAGCCGGCGCCGTAATAGCCGAACAGGCCCTGATCGTACCAGGCCTTCAGCTTCTCGTACATCATGACGTGGTTCGGGTCGGTGACGTTGATCGTCGTGTCGACGACGCTGTCGTAACCATTGTTGTTCGAAGCGAACTGCAGGTTATGGCGCGAGAAGAAGTTCTCGGTGAACTGCCAGGTGAGCTGCGCCTGGACGAGCGGGATGTAGCCTGCCTCTTTCAGCTTCGGAGCAATGGCTTCGAACTCTTCCCAAGTCTTCGGGGCCTCGACACCGGCCTTCTTCAGCGCGTCGGTGTTGACGTACATGATCGGTGCCGAGGAGTTGAACGGCATGCCGACGAACTTGCCTTCGCTGTCAGCGTAAAAATAGCGCACGCCCTCGATGAAATCGTCACGGTTGAGTTCGAAGCCGGCATCCTTGATCAGGTCTTCGGCGGCAACGACGGCACCCTTGGCGTTGATGATGGTGGCGGCTCCGGCGTCGAACACCTGCAGGATGTTCGGCTGTTCGCCGGAACGGAAGGCGGCGATGCCGGCCGCGAGGGCCTCTTCATAGGTTCCCTTGGAGACCGGTGTCAGGGCGCATTCGCTCTGGGCGGCGTTGAACTTCTGGGCGACTTCGTTGATGACTTCGCCATTGCGTCCGCCCATGCCGTGCCACCAGGTGATGTTGGTCGCGGCCAGCGTCGTCGATGCGGTCATGGACAGGGCCAGAGCGGCCAAAGAAAGCTTTTTGAACATGGAAAAATCCTCTCCGCCAATATTGGGGTGAGGAGTGCATTAGCCGCGATGTGTGACGCGGAATTAAACGTTTTGTGTCACTTCAATTACAACAATCGCCGATACGAAAGCAAAGCGAACCTAAAACGCGCCCTCGATGTGGCGAGGCCACTTCCAGGGCACAATGGCGACGATGTCGTAGCGCCGCGACAGACGCGCGGCATCGGGCTGGCGGGCAAGCCAGTGATCGCCAGCGGCGCGAATTCGGTTCTGACTGGTGAAGGTCACCGCATCGATCGCCGCCATCAGGTCGCGACGGGCCTTCACCTCGACAAAGGCGATCACTTCACCACGGCGGGCAATGATGTCGACCTCGCCTGCCCGGACCCGGTAGCGCATGGCGAGGATGCGATATCCTCGCGCCAGCAGATACATGGCCGCCCCCCATTCCGACCACCGTCCCCGACGTTCGGCGCGCTTTCGCTTTTCGGGCGCTGCGTACCTGCTCATCCCTCGCTCTTCCGTTCAAGCAGACGCTGGTACAGGTCCTTGCGCGGCAGGCCGGTAATCTTCGCCGCTTCCGTTGCCGCTTTCGCGGTCGGCAGGGTTTCCGCGAGCTGGCCGAGGATGCGATCGATCTCGCCGGCCTCCGGCGCGGGCTTCTCGAGCGGCGGGCCGACCACCAGCACGACTTCGCCCTTGACGGTCCGGTCGACGTAGTAGTCGGCAAGTTCCCGCAGCGAGCCGCGGCGGAACTCCTCGAAGGTCTTGGTCAGCTCCCGGCACACCGAAGCGTGCCGTTCGGCGCCGAGCTCGTCCGCGGCGGCGGCGAGCGTGTCGCCGATCCGGTGCGGGCTCTCGAAGAAGATGAGGGTGGCGGGCACCTCGCGCAGTTGCGCGAGCCGTTCGTGGCGTGCCTTGTCCTTGACCGGCAGGAAGCCGGCGAACAGGAACGCGTCATTGGGCAGGCCGGAACCGACGAGAGCGGCGAGCGGCGCCGAGGCGCCGGGGATCGGCACGACGCGATGGCCGGCCTCGATCGCCAGCTGGCCGAGACGATAGCCGGGGTCGGAAACGAGCGGCGTCCCGGCATCCGAGACGAGCGCCACGGACCGGCCCGCTTCGAGAGCCGCGATCAGCTTCGGCCCCGCCTCGTTGGCATTGTATTCGTGATAGAATAGGTCGGTTCTGGATGCCAAACGATCTAGCAGCACGCGGGTCACGCGCGTATCCCCAGGCCAGCACATCGGCACCGGCGAGCGTTTCAGCGCCCTGAGCGTGATGTCGCCGAGATTGCCGATCGGGTTGCGACAGATAGAGCTGGCTCCAGCGGCCGGGCGGCATCACCAATCCCACCTGATAGGTCCACGGCGATGCCGTTTCTTTGCCGTCTCAGCCACAGTCACGTCCTGTCTGTCCGCATCGATCCTTATCGTCCAGCCCCCGCGATTGGGCAAGGGCCGCGCGGGGCCCGCACCGGCGTTAGCTATTGCGTCAATTTGGTGCGAACGCCGCGCAGCTGCCTCTTGCTTTTCTCGTTCAATTCCTGCCATTTTGCCCGTCCACATTGTCCGGCCCTCTTCTTAGGCCGGGAGGAACAGTGCGGTCCCCGAGTCCGGACCGCGACAGGTCGAAAGCGGTAGTGTCCATGCGTATTACTCTTGAACGGTCGAACCTTCTGAAATCGCTGAACCACGTGTATCGCGTGGTCGGCGGCGCAACACGATCCCGATCCTGTCGAACGTCTTGCTGCGCGCCGAGGGTGCGAGCCTGGCGATGAAGGCGACCGACCTCGATCTCGAGATCACCGAAGCGACGCCCGCGATGGTCGAGCAGGCCGGCGCGACCACCGTTCCCGCGCACCTGCTCTATGAAATCGTCCGCAAGCTGCCGGACGGCGCCGAAGTGCTGCTCGCCACCACGCCGGACGGCGCGGCGATGACGGTTGCCTCCGGCCGCTCGAAATTCTCGCTGCAATGCCTGTCGGAAACCGACTTCCCCGACCTGACGGCCGGCAATTTCTCGCATTCCTTCAAGCTGAAGGCGAGCGATCTGAAGATGCTGATCGATCGCACCCAGTTCGCGATCTCGACCGAAGAGACCCGCTACTACCTGAACGGCATCTACCTGCACACGATTGAGAGCGGCGGGGCCCTCAAGCTGCGCGCGGTGGCGACCGACGGGCACCGTCTCGCCCGTGCCGACGTCGAGGCACCATCCGGCTCGGAGGGCATGCCCGGCATCATCATTCCGCGCAAGACGGTCGGCGAACTGCAGAAGCTGGTCGACAATCCGGAGATGATCGTCACCGTCGAGGTGTCCGACGCCAAGATCCGCCTCGCCATCGGCGAGATCGTCATGACCTCCAAGCTGATCGACGGCACCTTCCCCGACTACCAGCGTGTCATTCCGGCGGCCAACGACAAGGAGATGCGGGTCGATTGCCAGACCTTCGCCCAGGCCGTCGACCGCGTGTCGACGATCTCCTCCGAGCGCGGCCGCGCCGTGAAGCTGGCGCTGTCGGACGGCCACCTGATGCTGACCGTCAACAACCCGGATTCCGGCAGCGCGACGGAAGAAGTGGCCGTCGGCTACGACAATGATGCGATGGAAATCGGCTTCAACGCCAAATACCTGCTCGACATCACCGCGCAACTGTCCGGCGAAGACGCGATCTTCCTGCTCGCCGATGCGGGTTCGCCGACGCTGATCCGCGACACGGCGGGCGACGACGCGCTTTATGTTCTGATGCCGATGCGGGTTTAAGTCACGATTCGCACAGGCAATTTTGCCGGTTGCGGCATTTTGCCTTGTTTTTGCGACAAACCCGGGCGACATTTGCGGGGCGCGGATGTACGCGCTTTAGGTCTTGAGTGGGGATTGGGCCATGGTACGACGCTTGAAGCAGAAGTTCGAGAAGAAGTTCGACGAGGAGATCCGCTTCTTCAAGGGCATGATGCAAGGGCCAAAGACCGTAGGCGCCATCGCTCCGACTTCCTCGATCACCGCGCGGCGCATGGCGAGCGTCGTCAATCCGCATGCCAGCCTGCCGGTGCTGGAACTCGGCCCCGGAACGGGCGTGATCACCAAGGCGATCCTGGCGCGTGGCGTGAAGCCGGAAAACCTGTTTTCGATCGAGTATTCCGAGGACTTTTACGACCATCTGGTGCAGACCTTTCCCGGTGTGAATTTCATCCACGGCGACGCCTTCGATCTGCAGAAGACGTTCGGCCCGCGCGCCGACCAGATGTTCGACTCGGTCATCTCCGCCGTTCCGCTGCTCAACTTCCCGATGGCCGCGCGCATCCGCATGCTGGAAGCGCTGCTCGACCGCCTGCCGCCGGGACGGCCCGTCGTGCAGATTTCCTATGGCGCGGTTTCGCCGATCATCGCCAAGCCGGAAAGCTATCACATCCAGCATTTCGACTTCGTGATGCGCAACATTCCCCCGGCGCAGCTGTGGATCTATCGTCGCGGCTGACGACAGGCGGCACGCCCGGATGTTCGGCCTCTATATCACCCACCCCCAGGTCCGGATCGATCCGGCCGTCCCCGTTCCGCAATGGGGACTATCGGAGATCGGCACCGCCCGCGCAGAACAGGCCGCTTCACGCCCCTGGGCGAAGCAACTCGCACGCATCGTCTCCAGCGTCGAGGTCAAGGCGATCGAGACCGCGCAGATACTGGCCACGGCAGCCGGCATCGGTATCGAGACGGTCGAGGTGATGCACGAAAACGATCGCTCGGCGACCGGTTTCCTGAAGCCGGACGAATTCGAGAAGGCCGCCGACTGGTTTTTTGCCCATCCGCTGGAGAGCTTTCGCGGCTGGGAGAGGGCGACGGACGCCCAGGCCCGCATCGTCGGCGCGGTTACGGCCATCCTTGACGATCACGATCCGGCTGCTCCGATCGCCTTTGTCGGCCATGGGGGAGTCGGCACGCTGCTCAGGTGCCACCTGCTCGGCATCACGATCAGCCGCGCCGAAGACCAGCTGCCCGGCGGCGGCAATCTTTACGCCTTCTCTCTTGCGGATCGGCGCATCGCATGCGACTGGACGCCGATCGAAGACTGGAAGGGGATCGACCCATGACGCCACGCGAACGCCTCATCGTCGGCCTGGATGTGCCGACCGTCCGGGAAGCCGAAGCCATCGTCGAAACGCTCGGCGACGACATCCTCTTCTATAAGATCGGCTACCAGCTGGCCTTCGCCGGCGGCCTGGAGTTCGCCCGCGAACTGGCCCAGAGCGGCAAGAAGATCTTCCTCGACATGAAACTGCTCGACATCGACAACACGGTCGCTTCGGGCGTCGAGAATATCGCCAAGATGGGTATGTCGATGCTGACCCTGCACGCCTATCCGAAGGCCATGCGCGCCGCGGTCAAGGCGGCGGAAGGCTCGGGGCTGTGCCTGCTCGGCGTCACCGTGCTCACCTCGATGGACGAGCAGGACCTGGTCGATGCCGGCTATGAATACGATCCGCACACACTCGTGCTGAAGCGCGCCGAACAGGCCCGCATCGCCGGCATGGGCGGTATCGTCTGCTCGGCCGAAGAGGCAAGCGCCGTGCGCAAGGTGATCGGACCCGACATGGCGCTGGTCACCCCCGGCATCCGCCCGGCCGGCGCCGACAAGGGCGACCAGAAGCGGGTGATGACGCCCGCCGACGCGCTGAAGGCCGGCTCCAGCCACCTCGTCGTCGCCCGGCCGATCGTCAAGGCCGAAGACCCCAAGGCCGCCGCGCGCGCAATCCTCGCCGAGATGGCCACCGCCCTCTGACGGCAGGCCTTTCCCTCCTCCGGGCAGACGCGTTCAATCGTTGCCGACGATCTCGTTGGTCGGGTCGGTGTTGCGGATGAGGCCCCTGCCCCCGCCGATGAAGCGGTTGCCGCGCACGATATTGAATTGCGCGAAATCCCGCGGATCAAGGCTGCTGCCGAAGGGGAAGGCCGGATCCCTGAAGCGGTGGGAGGTCTTGCCATTGCGCTGGTTGAGCCAGATGGCCGGCCGCGGACGGCCCGCGGGCTCGTATCGGAAGGTATTGCCCTCGATGACATTGTACTGCGGCGCCTGGTGGCGGATCGTGCCGCCCTCGCCGGCATTGCGGTAGAGGAAGATTCCGCCGTTCACCGGGTTTTCGAAGACATTGCCGGAGATCACGTTGCGGGCCGAGCCGTCGACGGCGATCTGCTCGCGCCGTGTCGTCTTCATGGCAAAGAGGTTTCCGGTGAAACGGTTCTCGGCGCTCTCGGCATCGAGATAGACAGCCGTGCCCTTCGCTTCGCCCCGGAAGCGTGATCCGTTGACCGTGACCTTGGTTACGCCCGGGCCGAGATAGAGCGGCACGGTGCCGCGGGCGACGAAGTCGAGATTGTCGAGCAGGATATCTCTTGGTGCAGCCGCCTGCGCCCTTGCCGTGTGATCGCGGCGGCGCGAGGAAAGCTTGACCAATTCGCCCTGCCCGTTGGGGCCGAGCCCCATGAGCCGCAGATTGCCGACGATCCTGCAGTTCCTGACAGTCACGCCTTCCGGCACGCTCCACTGACCGTCGCCACCCTTGAGCGAGCGGATCACGACGGTCGGGCGGCTGGCGCCGATCACCGCATCAGCCGTGCCGAGCGTTCCGCCCTTGCAGTCGAGGGTGACGCGGGAGGCCCTGGCGCCGGAAAAGGCGATGGGCCGGGCAATCACATCCTTCGGACCGAGCGTCACGTCGCAGGCAATCTCGAGCGGGCGCGCCTTCGGGTCGGCGGGTTTGTGTAACTCGGCATAGAGCAGCGCGGGGCAAGCCTTGGCCTCAGCCTGCGCCGGAGCGCAAAGGACAAAGCCGGTCGCCAGCACGGCCCCGGCCAGCCACATGCCGCCGGCAAGGATCATCGCTCGTCTCGGATCTTGTCTGCGCATACTGATTTCCTTGTTGAGCGGGCCACGGTCGGCGCTGCTTCGACGCGCGGGACGCTTGACCGTAGCGCGAATTTACTGAAATTGACCGGCATAACCAGTCAAGGATGGGACAAAAACATGGCCAAGGGCTACTGGATCGCACGGGTCGATATTCACGACGCGGAACGTTACAAGGACTACGTCGCGGCGGCAAAGCCGGCCTTCGAGAAGTTCGGCGCAAAGTTCCTCGCCCGCGGCGGTGCGTTCACCGAGCTCGAAGGCAAGGCCCGGGCCCGCAACGTGGTCATCGAGTTCCCCTCGCACCAGGCAGCCGTCGACTGCTACAACTCGCCCGAATACCAGATTGCCGCGAAGATCCGCCAGGAAGTGGCCGATGCGGAAATGGTGGTCGTCGAAGGCGCTTGAGTGATACCTTTTTCGCGGGGCCGCGCATGCAGACGGCCCTTCCGCTCGCCTTTCGATTCGGCTAAAGACAGCGAGAACTTCAGCGCATCTCAGCGCATGCCTATTCCAAGGAGCCAGCCCATGACCTTGTCCAACCTTCCGCCGCTCGTCACCGTGTTCGGAGGATCGGGCTTCGTCGGGCGTCACGTCGTCAGGGCCCTTGCCAAGCGTGGTTACCGCATCCGCGTCGCCGTGCGCCGTCCCGACCTCGCCTTCTTCCTGCAGCCGCTCGGCAATGTCGGACAGATTTCCTTCGTCCAGGCCAATCTTCGCTATCGCGCCTCCGTCGACAAGGCCGTCCAGGGCGCCGACCACGTGGTCAACTGCGTCGGCATCCTGTTCGAGAGCGGCCGCAACAGCTTCGACGCCGTGCAGGACTTCGGCGCGCGCGCGGTAGCCGAGGCTGCCCGTTCGGCCGGCGCCCGACTGACCCAAGTTTCGGCCATCGGCGCCGATGCCAAGTCCGGCTCCGACTATGCCGCCTCCAAGGGCCGCGCCGAGGCCGCCGTGCTTTCGATCAAGCCGGACGCCGTCATCCTGCGCCCGTCGATCATCTTCGGGCCGGAAGACGGCTTCTTCAACAAGTTCGCCGCCATGGCGAAGATCATGCCGGTTCTGCCGCTCGTCGGCGGCGGCAAGACGAAATTCCAGCCGGTACATGTCGAGGACGTGGCCGAGGCTGTCGCACGCTCCGTCGACGGCAAGCTCACCCCCGGCAAGGTCTATGAACTCGGCGGCCGCGACGTCATGACGTTCCGCGAATGTCTCGAGACCATGCTCGCCGTGGTCGGCCGCAAGCGCGCCTTCCTGACGCTGCCTTTCGGCATAGCTTCGCTGATCGGCAGCCTGTCGTCGATGATCCCCTTCGTCAAGCCGGCGCTGACCAGCGACCAGGTCAAGCTGTTGAAGTCCGACAATGTCGTATCCGACGCCGCCAAGGCAGAGGGCCGCACGCTCGAGGGCATGGGCATCTCACCCGCTTCGGTCGAATCGATCCTGCCGACCTATCTCGTCCAATACCGGCCGCACGGCCAGTTCACCGGCTCGGGCAAGGCTGCCTGACCCGTCAGGGAACCGGAAAGACCGTCTCTGCGTTGCACAAATGACGCAGAGGCGAAATCCTTGCGTTAACCGCGAATTTAGCAAGATCTTCTATTGATGCCCCTGAGGGCAATGCGTAAACAACCACCAGTTCGGGCGCCGCGGACACCGCCGGCGACGACCACAGAATCATCTTGAGGGGCCACTTCATGGGTAAGTCTATCGCACTGTTTTTTGCGTGTGCGGCACTGGTCATCATCGCCGGTTCGTTCCTGGCACCGTCCACCGTCGCTGCGCGCAAAGGCAATTGCGCACCCGCCTATGGCGTAGACCCCTGCAGCACCGGTTCGATCTCGGTCACGCAGTGAAACTGCGGTTCTGACCTGCAAAAAAGGCCGGTTCATCGCCGGCCTTTTCTTCGTTCTTTCGCCGCTTCAGGCCACTCCCCCCAGCCCCAGCAGCAGCCCGATCAGGCCCAGCGTGCCGATCACGATCCGCCACCAGGCGAAGAGCGCGTAGCCACGCTTCGACACGAAGTCGAGCAGGCTGCGCACGACCAGCAGCGCCGACAGGAAAGCAGCAATGAAGCCGATGGCGATGATCGCGCCGTCATCGAAACTGAGCGCATCGCGGTTCTTGTAGAGATCGAGGGCGAAGGCGCCGACCATTGTGGGCATGGCGAGGAAGAAGGAGAATTCCGCTGCCGAGCGCTTGTCGGCGCCGAGCAGCAGCGCACCGACGATGGTTGCACCCGAGCGCGAAACGCCCGGGATCATCGCGACGCACTGGCAAAGCCCGATCTTGAAGGCGAGCGACAGCGGATATTCGGTGACTTCGGTGAACCTGGGCGTGAGCTTCAGTCGGTCGATCCACAGGAGCACGAGGCCGCCGAGGATCAGCATGACGCAGATCACCGTCGGGGTCTCGAACAGCACCGACTTGATAAAGTCATGGGCGAGCGCCCCGATCACCGCCGCCGGCAGGAAGGCGAGAAGGATCGCCGCAACGAATCGCCGGCTGCCCGGATCGGTCGGCAGGCCGATCGCCAGCAGGAAGAGCTTGCGGAAGTAGACGCTGAGGATCGCCAGGATGGCGCCGAGCTGGATCAGCACGGCGAAGGTGTTTTCCGGCGAC
Organism: Rhizobium sp.; assembly: GCA_020621905.1. Lineage (GTDB taxonomy): Bacteria > Pseudomonadota > Alphaproteobacteria > Rhizobiales > Rhizobiaceae > Allorhizobium. Next base: position 17,978 of record JAHRYZ010000017.1, on the reverse strand, counting down.
TTGAAGCCGAGAAAATGACCGGCCAGCAGCACATGCGCGGTCGACGAGACCGGGATGAACTCGGTCAGGCCCTCGATCAGGCCGAGAAACAGCGCACTCAGAATGGATTGATCTTCCATGGAACGTCCTTGAGAAGCGGGGCGGGAGGAAATGCGATTTGCTTGTATTGCGTCAATCAAGCTCCTATAGCTTGGAAGCCGTGGTCATGACCAGCCGCAAGTCGCGCGCCCATGCCGGTGTTCAAACGCCTGAAGAATTCGAGTGACAATGCCAACATTGTATCATCACCCCATGTCCACCGCGTCCCGGTTCATCCGGCTGGTGCTCTCCGAATACGGCTTCCAGGTCGATCTCGTCGAAGAGCAGACATGGGAAAAGCGCCGGGAATTCCTGTCGCTCAACCCGGCCGGAACATTGCCCGTCTATGTCGACGACAATATGCGGGTTCTGTGCGGGCCCCTGGTCATTTCCGAATTTCTCGACGAGACCCACGGCGTGCTGAAACGTGACCGCAGGCTGCTGGCCGAAGACCCGTTCCAGCGCGCCGAGATCCGCCGCCTGACCGAATGGTTCCTGCAGAAGATGGAACAGGACGTCACCAAGCCGCTGGTGCGCGAACGCGTGCACAAGCTGCTGATCCCGAACGGGCTCGGCGGCGGCGCGCCCGATTCCAAGGTCTTGCGCACGGCACGCGGCAATATCCGCCAGCACATGAAATATCTGAGCTGGCTCTCCGGCTCGCGTCCGTGGCTGGCCGGTGACCGGCTGAGCTATGCCGATCTGGCGGCTGCTGCCTCGCTTTCCGTGCTCGACTATCTCGGCGAGATCGACTGGTCGGAATATCCCGTCGCCAAGGAGTGGTACCAGCGGCTGAAGTCTCGCCCCTCCTTCCGCCCGCTGCTGGCCGAGCGCCTGCGCGGCCTAACCCCGGTTTCGCACTACGCGGACCTGGATTTCTGACGGGACAGGGCCATGCCGCCGGAGCAGGCCGACCCATCGTCCGACAAGAAGCGCGCGTCGCTGACGGCCTTCATCAAGAAGGAGGCCGAGGCCCAGGGGTTCGAGCTCTGCCGCATCACCAGGCCCGACGCCATTCCCGAAGCGCCGTCGCGGCTCTCCGCCTATATCGAGGCCGGTTATCACGGCACCATGGAGTGGATGCCGGAGACTCGCGAACGCCGCGCTGATCCGCGCGTGCTGTGGGAGGACGTGCGCTCCATCGTCATGTTCGGCATGAACTACGGCCCCGATCTCGACCCGCGCTACCTTCAGGGCAAACCGGACAAAGGTGCGATCTCGGTCTATGCCCGCAATCGCGACTATCATGACGTGATGAAGGGCCGGCTGAAGGAGATCGCCACGCGCTTTGCCGCGCGCGCCGGTGCCGACGTCAAGGTCTTTGTCGACACCGCGCCGGTGATGGAAAAGCCGCTTGCCGCGTCCGCCGGCCTCGGCTGGCAGGGCAAGCATACCAATCTGGTCAGCCGCGACTACGGTTCCTGGCTGTTTCTCGGCAGCCTGTTCACCACCGCCGATCTGGAGGTCGACGCGCCCGAGATCGACCATTGCGGCTCGTGCCGGGCCTGTCTCGACGCCTGCCCGACCGATGCCTTTCCTGCACCCTACAAGATCGATGCGCGGCGCTGCATTTCCTATCTGACCATCGAACTCAAGGGCAGCATCGATCCGGACCTGCGCGCCGCCTTCGGCAACCGCGTCTACGGCTGCGACGACTGCCTGTCGGCCTGCCCGTGGAACAAGTTTGCGAGCGCGGCGCGCGAGATGAAGCTTCAGGCGCGCGCTGACCTGATCGAGCCGGACCTGTCCTTCCTGCTTTCGCTCGACGACCCGACATTCCGCAGTGTCTTCAGCGGCTCGCCGGTGAAGCGCATCGGTCGCAACCGTTTCGTGCGCAATTGCCTGATCGCCGCGGGCAATTCCGGCCTCGCCGACCTGATCCCCGTCTGCCGGACGCTCATCAGCGACGCGGCACCGGAGGTTCGTGGCATGGCGATCTGGGCCCTGTCGCGGCTGCTGCCGGAGGCGGAATTCGCGCAGCTGCGCAAGGTGCATCTTCCGGCCGAGGCCGAAGCCGAGGTAAGATGCGAATGGGCGATGGCGGAGTGAAATGATGCATGTGATGATTTTCGGCGCCGGCTATTCCGGCAAGGCTATTGGCCGGCTGCTCTCGTCCCGCGGATGCCGGGTGTCCGGCACGACGCGCAGTCTCGAGAAGCAGGACGCGTTGCGCGACTGTGGCATTCTGCCTTTCCAGTTCGACGGCGGCGAACTCTCCGCTGCCCTCACCGCGGAACTGGCGACGGTCACCCATCTCGTCCAGTCGATCGCACCCGGGCGCGACGGCGACCCGCTGATCCGCCTGTTCACCGGCAGCGGACTCAAGATGCTGATGCCGAAGCTCGAATGGATCGCCTATCTCTCCACCGTCGGCGTCTATGGCGACCATGACGGCGCCTGGGTGGACGAGGACACGGCGCTCAAGCCCGTCTCTCAGCGCTCGATCGAACGCGTCGAGGCGGAAAAGGCCTGGCAGGCCCTTGCCGGCCAGAATGGCCTACCGCTCGCCATCCTGCGCCTGTCGGGCATTTACGGCCCCGGCCGCAACGCCTTCGTCAATCTCGCCAACGGCACGGCGCGGCGCCTGGTCAAGAAGGACCAGGTGTTCAACCGCATCCGCATCGAGGACATCGCCGGCGCGACCGCCCTGCTCGCGGAGATGCGCCAACCGGGCATATATAATGTCACCGACAACGAGCCCTGCCCGCCCCAGGACGTGGTCGCCGAGGCGGCGCGCCTGATGGGCATGGAGCCTCCACCGGAACAGCCCTTCGAGACGGCCGAACTCTCGCCGATGGCGCGGTCCTTCTACGGGGAAAACAAGCGGGTCTCGAATGCGCGGCTCAAGGCGCTCGGCTACGCCTTTCGCTTCGGCGACTACCGACAATCGCTGCAGGATCTTTGGTCGAACGGCACCTGGAACAAAGCCGGCCCGCAGACGTTTTAACAGCAGAACGACACCTCCAGACGATTGATCCACCGCCGTCTGCCCCCGAATCTCCACATTTCAGGCAGGAAATGTGGCGGTTCGGATTATTTTTGCGTGATTTTTTTCGTGATCGCACCATTTCGGGATTCACCCGGAATGGAATTCCGCTTTTTCTCTGAAATTAAACTGCTTTTGCTATTTCCTACCAAATCGTAAACGTTGCGATTCGATATACCAAATCACGAATGTTACATACTGAAATATTCCGTGATGCTTCAAAGGCACGTTTTTGCCATTTTTCCCCTCGTTTTGGCGATGCCGCGCAAATTTCGGCTCGTGTCAACGACTAGGGAAATGCAAATTGACGAATATCCGACGCTCTAGCTTCACCGTCGCAACAATTGTTGCACTCTCTGCTGCCACGCTCCGGCCCACGCTCTTCCTGCGGCAGCGCATCCTGGTAGCGTTGCACTCCAAGACAACTTCGGTGAACGCATGAACCCGTCGCTTCTCACTGCCGCCCACAGTCTCTGCCTTCGGCACCAAGCTGGGGTTGCAATGCCAAGAGCAAGAGCGTCGTCGTCCGCATCAACGATCGCGGCCCGTTCATCCGTGGCCGGGTACTCGACCTCTCCAAGGCTGCCGCCCAGAACATCGGCATGGTCCGCTCCGGCCACGGCAAGGTCTGCTACGAGATCATCGGCTGATCAACGACCCCGGATCGGGCACGATGCCGACCGGTTAGGCGCTTGCTCTTCCATCGGTTCGCCGCTACCACGCTCTCTTCGAATTCAGGAGAATGGAACATGCGTCTGGGCGGCCGCCTCGCTGGTGCGATCGAAGTACTGGATGACATCGAAGCACGTCGTCGGCCCGTTGCCGACGCGCTGAAGGATTGGGGCCTCGCGCACCGGTTCGCCGGGTCCGGCGACCGAGCCGCAATCGGCAATATCGTCTACGACGCGCTGAGGATGAAGCTGTCGCATGCGTGGCTGATGGATGATGACAGCGCCGCGGCGCTCGGCTGGGCCGTGTTGCTGCGCCAGTGGGGCCTCAATGCCGAAGCGCTGGCGGCTGAATTCGACGGCGACAGTTTTGCTCCCAAGCCGCTCACGGCGGAGCAACTGGCCGCCTTTTCGTCCCGCGACCTCGCCGATGCGCCGCTGAACGTACAGGGCGACATCCCGGACTGGATCCAGCCTTCCTTCGAAGCCGCCTTCGGTGAAGACTGGCTCGACGAAGCCAAGGCGCTCGCCGGCCGCCCGACGCTCGACCTGCGCGTCAACACCATCAAGGCCCATCGCGACAAGGTGCTGAAGGCGCTCGACCGGACCAGTGCCCAGGCGGCCCGCATCGCCCGCTTCGGCATCCGTATTCCCGCCGGCGAAGGCGCCTCGCGGCTGCCCAACGTCACGGCCGAACTCAGCTTCCAGAAGGGCTGGTTCGAGGTTCAGGACGAGGGATCGCAGATCGTCTCCGATCTGGTCGACGCCAAGGAAGGCGATCAGGTTCTCGATTTCTGCGCCGGCGGCGGCGGCAAGACGCTCGCCATCGCGGCGGTGATGAACAACAAGGGCCAGGTTCACGCCTATGACGCCGATCGCAAGCGCCTCGCGCCGATCATCGAGCGGCTGAAGCGCGCCGGCACCCGCAATGTCCAGGTGCATGACAGCCTGCGTGGCATCGACAGCCTGAAAGGCCATGTCGACCGCGTCCTGGTCGACGCCCCCTGCACCGGCACCGGCACCTGGCGCCGGCGCCCCGACACGAAATGGCGCCTGACGGTGCGCAATCTGCAGGAACGCGTCGCCCAGCAGCAGGAAGCGCTCAGCGAAGCGGCGGCCTATGTGCGTCCGGGCGGTGAACTGCTCTACGTCACCTGTTCGGTGCTGCCGGAGGAAAACGACGCGCAGGCGACAGCCTTTTGCGCCGCCAATCCCGAATTCGAGATCGCGCCGACGCTCGACAGCTGGGACCGCCTGTTCGGCAAGGATGCGCCGCGCCCGCGCTCACAGAACGGCCTGAGCGTGACCCTCAGCCCCGCCTCGACCGATACCGATGGCTTCTTCTTCTGCCGGATGCGCCGCAAGACCTGAGGCGCATCCCCCGGCCGGACTTGACGAACCGCAAAGCGGGGAGCGCTTTTCGATTCTCGACTATTTGACACCAGTTTCTTTTTCCGCCAAGACAAGGTCGTTCGTTTCACGGAGAGGGCGCGCAAGCGTCGAAGGAGAGACCATGTCCCGCAAATCCATTCTTGGCGCCTCGTTCGCGCTATTGATTGCCTCGGCAAGCTTCATGGCCGGCCCCGCAGCTGCCGCGACCGATGCGGCCGCGGTGCTGAATCACTATGCGGCGCTGGCCCATGCCAAGTATGAGGACTCGCTGAACACCGCCAAGGCGCTCGACGCCGCCGTCGACGCGCTGATCGCCACCCCGAGCGATGAGGCGCTGAAGGCCGCGCGCGCCGCCTGGATCAAGGCCCGCGTGCCCTATCAGCAGTCGGAAGTCTATCGCTTCGGCAATGCCGTGGTCGACGACTGGGAAGGCAAGGTCAACGCCTGGCCGCTCGACGAGGGCCTGATCGACTATGTCGACGCCTCCTACGGCACCGAGAGCGACGAGAACGCCCTGTTCGTCGCCAATGTGATCGCCAACCCCAAGCTGAAGATCAACGGCAAGGATGTCGACGCCACCAAGATCACGCCGGAATTCCTCTCCGAGACGCTGCATGAAGCCGGCGAGATCGAAGCCAATGTGGCGACCGGTTACCATGCCATAGAATTCCTGCTGTGGGGCCAGGACCTCAACGGCACGGGCCCCGGCGCCGGCAACCGCGCCTATACCGACTTCGACACCAAGAACTGCACCAACGGCCATTGCGACCGCCGCGCCGCCTATCTCAAGGCCGCCTCCACGCTGCTGGTTTCCGATCTCCAGGAAATGGTCACCGCCTGGGCGCCGGACGGCGAAGCGACCAAGACCGTGACCGCCGATCCGAAGGCCGGCATCTCCGCCATCCTCACCGGCATGGGGTCGCTGTCCTACGGCGAACTCGCCGGCGAGCGCATGAAGCTCGGCGTGCTGCTGCATGACCCGGAAGAAGAGCACGACTGCTTCTCCGACAACACGCATGCCTCGCACCTCAACGACGCCGTGGGCATCGCGTCCGCCTATACCGGCGAATACACCCGCGCCGACGGCACGAAGATGACCGGCCCTTCGCTCTCGGAACTGGTCGCCGCCAAGGATGCAGCCCTCGACGCCGAGATGAAGGCGAAGCTCACCAAAACCCTCGACGCGATGAACGCCATGGCCAAGCGCGCCGAGACGGTCGAGGCCTATGACCAGATGATCGGCGAAGGCAATGCGGAGGGCAACGCCACCGTCCAGGCCGCCATCGACGGGCTGATCGACCAGACCAAGACCATCGAGCGCGTCATTGCGTCGCTGGATCTCGGAACGATCGAGCTTGAAGGTTCCGACAGCCTCGATAATCCTAACGCCGTATTCCAATAAGATAAAAAGGCGGGCCATCGGACCTTTCCGATGGCCCGGACTCCCTCACCATGTCCCGCATGACCGCCCGCATCCCCCGGAATCTGCTGCTCGCAACCGGCCTGTCCTTCGCCGCCCTCGGCGCGGCGCTGGCCGATGATGCGATCCGGCGGACGGATCTGTCGCCGAAGGACCTGAAGCGCGTCGAGACGGTCACGAGCCGAACGAGCGATTTTTCCAAGGCGGAACCGTTCGAACGGATGCAGGGCGGCGCGGCGACGTCCACCCAGCCGGTCAACGGCGATGCCTTCTCGCATTTCTCGTCCAATATCACCTTCTCCGAAGAGGAGACGTTCAAGCTCGGCAATGCGCTGTTCCGCAAGTTCTGGGTCTCCTCGCCGTCGTCCACGCAGGCCTCCGACGGTCTCGGGCCGCTGTTCAATGCGCGCGCCTGCCAGAGCTGCCACCTGAAGGACGGACGCGGCCATCCGCCGGAAGGTGCGGCCGACTCAACCTCGATGTTCCTCCGCCTCGCCCGCCCGACACGGACCGAGAATGAACGCCGGGCAGTTGCCGACATCAAGGCGGTCAACTTCCCCGACCCGACCTATGGCGGCCAGTTGCAGGATCTCGCCGTGCCCGGCCTCGCCGCCGAGGGGCGGATGGTCATCACCTATGCGGAAGAGCCCGTGACGTTAGCCGGCGGAGAGACCGTGTCGCTGCGCCGGCCGCACTATAGCGTCGCCGATCTCGCCTACGGACCGCTCGCCCCGGATACGACACTGTCGCCGCGCGTCGCCACTCCGATGATCGGCATGGGCCTGATTCAGGCGATTGCCGATGCCGACATTCTCGCCCGGGCCGATCCCGAGGATCGGGATGGAGACGGGGTTTCCGGCCGCGCGGCCCGCGCCCGCGATCATCGCACCGGCGAACTGAAGCTCGGCCGTTTCGGCTGGAAGGCGCAGAACGCCTCGGTGCGCGACCAGAGTTCCAGCGCCTTCAAGGGCGACATCGGCATATCGACCCCGGACGCGCCGCATCCCTTCGGAGACTGCACGGAAGCGGAGGCGAAATGCCTGGCCATGCCGGCCGGCGTGCAGAAGCGGCTCGGCGAGACGGAAGCCCCCGACCCGGTGCTCGAGCTCGTCACCTTCTATTCGGAAAACCTCGCGCCGCCGGCCCGGCGCAGCATCGACGATCCGGCCGTGCTCAAAGGCAAAACGATTTTCTACGCCTCAGGCTGCGTCGCCTGCCACGCGCCCAAATTCGTGACCAGCCGCAAGGCGGAGAACAAGGCGCACCGGTTCCAGCTGATCTGGCCCTATTCCGATTTCCTGCTGCACGACATGGGCGAGGGTCTCGCCGACGGCCAGCAGGTCGGCGATGCGAGCGGTCGAGAGTGGCGCACCCAACCGCTCTGGGGTATTGGTCTGACCGAGAGGGTGAACGGCCACACCTTCTTCCTGCATGACGGCCGCGCGCGCAACCTTACGGAAGCCATCCTCTGGCACGGCGGCGAGGCGCAGGCCGCCCGTGATACCTTTGCAGGCCTTGCGGCCGATGATCGCAAGGCGCTCGTCGCCTTTCTGGAGTCCCTATGAAGCCTTTCCTCCTCGGCATCTTCACCGCTCTCAGCCTTGCCGCGCCGGCGGCGGCGCAGGATGCCGATCTCGCGCCGCCTACGCTGAAGAGCGAGGCGATCCAGGCCGTGATGGAAAAGGCTGTCGATGGCTTCATCCGCCCCGGCTACCACCGCTTCCGCGACGCCTCGGCGGCTCTCGAGACCGATCTGCGCGCGCTCTGCGCTGCGCCGTCGGCCGATGCCCTCGATGTCGTCCGGGGTGCCTTCGATGAGACGGTCGCGGCATGGTCGACGATCGAAATCGTCCGCGTCGGTCCGGTGATCGAGGCCAACCGGTTTGAGCGCATTCTCTTCTACCCCGACCGCAAGAGCACAGGCCTGAAACAGGTTCAGGCCATTCTCGCCAAGCCGGACGAAAGCGCGACCTCGGTCGAGACGCTGAAGGACAAGAGCGTCGCCATGCAGGGGCTCGGCGCGCTCGAATTCGTGCTCTTCGGCACGGGATCCGACGGGCTCGTCGAGGAGAAGGAAGGCTTCCGCTGCCGCTACGGCGCGGCGATCGCCGGCAATCTGGTGCGGCTCGGCGGCGAACTCGCCGAGGCATGGGACAAGCCCGACGGCATTCAGGGTGCCTGGAAGCACCCCGGCCCCGACAATCCCGAGTTCCGCGACGGCCGCGAGGCGATCACCGCCCTGCTCGGCATTCTGGTCCATGGGGCTGAGGCGATTCGCGACCAGCGCATCGAAACCTTCTACAAGGGCGAGGAGAACAACACCTTTCCCAAGCAGGCGATCTACTGGCGCTCCGGCAATACCTTCACCTCGATCCACGGCAATATCGAGGGCCTGCGCAGCCTGATGAAGCAGTCGGCCATGGTCGACCTGCTGAACGACGAGTCGCGCTCCATCGTCTCGTCGATCGATTTCGTCGCCAAGTCGCTCGAGAGGGTGGCCGACGACATCAATCCGGACGTCGAGGCGGCCGTCAGCGATCCGGCCGAGCGCGCCAAGCTCGACTTCCTGCTGCTCAACAGCAAGGATCTGATCCTTCGCCTCAACAACGACTATGGCGGCGCGATCGGCCTTGCCGCCGGTTTCTCCTTCTCCGACGGAGACTGAGATGCGGCGATCGGCGCTGATCGACAGGCGATCCTTCATCAAGGCGGCGGGGGCTTTGTTCCTCGCCTCGCTTTCGCCGCGTGCGCTCTTCGCGCTCGAGCGCAGCGATGCGGTCTTTGCCTCCGGCTTCCGCGCGCCGGACGGAACTTTCGGTATCGGCCTGGTCGCCGAGGACGGCACCTTCATCGACCGGATCGATCTGCCGGACCGCATTCACGGCCTCGGCCACAGCCCGGCGACAGGCCTCTCGGTCGCCTTCGCCCGACGTCCCGGTACCTTTGCGGTCATCTTCGACGCACGCAGACGCAGCGAACCGATCGTGATCGCCGCGCCGGCCGACCGGCACTTCTTCGGCCACGGGCACTTTTCGCCGGACGGCCGGCTGCTCTATGCCAGCGAAAACGATTTCGACGCCAATCGCGGCATGATCGGCATCTATGACGCCACGGATGGTTTCCGCCGGATCGGCGAGTTCGAAGCCCATGGCATCGGCACGCACGACATGACGGTCAGCGACGACGGCCGCCTGCTGATCATCGCCAATGGCGGGATCGAGACCCATCCGGATTTCGGCCGCACCAAGCTCAACCTCGATCGCATGGAACCCTCCCTGGTGATCGCCGATGCGGCGAGCGGTGCGCTGATCGAAAAGCATGTCATGCCGCACGAGTTCAGCCAGTTGTCGACCCGGCATCTGGATGTGGACCAGGACGGTCGCGCCTGGTTCGCCTGCCAGTATGAAGGCTCGCGCAACGACATGCCGCCACTGGTCGGGCATTTTTCCAAAGGCGAGGCGCTTTCCTTCGTGTCCCTTCCCGACGCGGTGACGAGAGGCCTTGCCAATTATGTCGGCGCCATCGCCGTCAACCGGCGCGACGGTCTTATCGGCATCGCCTCGCCGAAGGGCGGGCTGGCCGTCACCATCGACGGACGGAGCGGCGCGGTGGTCACGACCACCACCGTCGCCGATGCGGCCGGCATCGCACCGGCGGCCTCCGGCTTTGCCGTGTCCTCTATGACGGCCATTTCGGCGCAAACGGCAGCCCGGTCGCCTGGGACCAGCATATCGTCCGCCTTTCGTAAGGCGGTGGCCTTGGCGGAGAGCTACGGCGCCCTATGTTCACGCCATGCGCAAGTTCGTCACCTATCTCGTCTTCATCGCGGCCGTCGTCGGGCTCGGCATTCTCTCGGGCGTCTCCAACATGCCGGGCGAATGGTACCAGTCGCTGGAGAAGCCGTTCTTCAACCCGCCGCCCTGGATCTTCGCGCCGGTCTGGACCGTGCTCTACGTGATGATCGCCATTGCCGGCGCCCGCATCTGGCTGGTCGCGCCGGCATCTGCCGCGATGCAGATCTGGTTTGCCCAGATCGCCCTCAACATGCTCTGGTCGCCGACCTTCTTCGGCCTTCAGGCAACCGGTCTGGCGCTGTTGCTGATCGTGGCGATTCTGATCGCCATCCTGGGGTTCATCTGGAAGGCCGGGCCGCTCGACCGGGTGGCCGGACTGTTGTTCCTGCCTTATGCCGCCTGGGTCGCCTTCGCCACCCTGCTCAACGCCTCGATTTTCCTCATGAACTAGTACCGCAGCCACCCGAATCTGCTCTCGGGCCGCTTGCCGAAGCGCATCGGGCATGCCAATTTCGCACCTGCGAGAGGGCATCCAGATGAGCGAAATCAACAGCGACGCGGTCGGCGAGCGTATTCGGCAGAGCTTCGCGCGGCAGGGTGCCATGCGCACGCTCGGCGCCGAACTGACCAGCGTCAGCCAGGGCGTCGTCGAAATCGAAATGCCTTTCGACGAGAAGCTGACGCAGCAGCACGGCATCCTGCATGCCGGCGTGATTTCCGCAGCCCTCGATGCCGCCTGCACCTACAGCGCCTATACGATGATCGCGCCGGACGTCTCGCTTCTGACGATCGAGTTCAAGGTCAACCTGATGTCGCCCGGCAAGGGCGAGCGCTTCCTGTTTCGCGGCGAGATCACCAAGCCCGGTTCCACCATCATCGTGGCCGATGGCCGCGGCTATGCGATCGGGGACGGCCCGGCCAAGCTCATTGCCTCCATGACCAGCACGATGATGGCCGTTCGCGGCCGCGAGGGAATTTCCGGATGACGTTCGAACTCAAGTCGGTATCAGGCAAATCGATCCTGTTCGTCATGGCGGTCGAGGCCGAATACGGTTCGTTCCTGCGCTCGCGGATCGAACCGCTGATGACCGGCGTCGGCCCCGTGGAGGCCGCGATTTCGCTGACGCGCACGCTTTCGAAACTCGAGGAACAGAACGAGCGGCCTGACCTCGTCGTCTCGCTCGGCTCGGCCGGCTCGGCCAGGCTGGAGCAGACCGAGATCTATCAGGCATCGTCCGTCTCCTATCGCGACATGGATGCCTCGCCGCTCGGCTTCGAGAAGGGGCGCACCCCGTTTCTCGATCTGCCGGCGGCGCTCGAACTGCCGCTGCGTATTCCCGGCGTGCCGACCGCCAGCCTCTCGACCGGTGCCAACATCGTTTCGGGCGCCACCTATGACGCGATCGACGCCGACATGGTCGACATGGAAACCTTCGCCGTCCTCAGGACCTGCCATGCCTTCAACCTGCCGCTGATCGGGCTGCGCGGCATTTCCGACGGCAAGCAGGAACTGAAGCATGTCGACGACTGGAAGGAATATCTCCACGTCGTCGATCGCAAGCTGGCGCTCACCGTCGACACCCTGTTCGAAGCGCTGGAAGACGGCGTGTTCTGGTTCTAGGCCCGAAAGCACCGGAATTGCGGACAATCGGCACAATTCTCCGATTGAAAGAATCCGCGCTTTTCATTAAAGGCTCGCCATGACCCAGACAGCACATCCCGACAGCGTTCTCATCATCGATTTCGGCAGCCAGGTAACGCAGCTGATCGCACGACGCGTGCGCGAAGCCGGCGTCTATTGCGAAATCGTCCCCTTCCAGTCCGCCGAGGAAGGTTTCCACCGGCTGAAACCGAAGGCGATCATCCTGTCGGGCAGCCCGGCTTCGACCCTGGACGAGGGAAGCCCGCGGGCACCCCAGGTGATCTTCGACAGCGGCCTGCCGATCTTCGGCATCTGCTACGGCCAGCAGACGATGTGCGCCCAGCTCGGCGGCAAGGTCGAAAGCGGCCATCACCGAGAATTCGGCCGCGCCTTCCTCGAGATCGACAAGGAATGCCCGCTGTTCGAGGGCCTGTGGTCGGCCGGCTCGCGCCACCAGGTCTGGATGAGCCATGGCGACCGCGTCACCGCGATCCCGCCGGGCTTCGAGGTCGTCGCCACCTCGTCCAACGCCCCCTTCGCCTTCATCGCTGACGCGAAGCGCAAATATTACGCCGTGCAGTTCCATCCGGAAGTGGTGCACACGCCGGACGGCGCCAAGCTGATCGGCAACTTCATCCACAAGATCGCCGGGCTCAAGGGCGACTGGACCATGTCGGCGTATCGCGCCAAGGCGGTGCAGGCCATTCGCGACCAGGTCGGCGACAAACGCGTCATCTGCGCGCTGTCGGGCGGCGTCGATTCCTCTGTCGCGGCTCTGCTGATCCACGAGGCCGTCGGCGACCAGCTGACCTGCATTCTCGTCGACCATGGCCTGATGCGCAAGAACGAGGCGGCCGACGTGGTCGCCATGTTCAAGGAACACTACAACCTGCACCTCATCCACGTCGACGCTATCGACCGCTTCGTCGGCGAACTGGAAGGTGTGAGCGACCCGGAAACCAAGCGCAAGATCATCGGCCGCCTGTTCATCGAGACCTTCGAGGACGAGGCGAAGAAGCTCGGCGGCGCCGACTTCCTCGGCCAGGGCACGCTTTATCCGGACGTCATCGAAAGCGTCTCGTTTACCGGTGGCCCGTCGGTGACGATCAAGTCGCACCACAATGTCGGCGGCCTTCCCGAACGCATGAACATGCAGCTGGTCGAGCCGCTGCGCGAACTGTTCAAGGACGAGGTGCGGGCGCTCGGCCGCGAACTCGGCCTGCCGGACAGCTTCATCGGCCGCCATCCCTTCCCGGGCCCCGGCCTCGCCATCCGCTGCCCCGGCGGCATCACGCGCGAGAAGCTGGAGATCCTGCGCGAAGCCGACGCCATCTATCTCGACGAGATCCGCAAGGCGGGCCTTTACGACGCCATTTGGCAGGCCTTCGCCGTGCTCCTGCCGGTGCAGACCGTCGGCGTCATGGGTGACGGACGCACCTATGAATTCGTCTGCGCGCTGCGCGCCGTGACCTCGGTCGACGGCATGACCGCCGATTTCTACCATTACGACATGGAATTCCTCGGCCGCGCCGCCACCCGCATCATCAACGAGGTGCGCGGCATCAACCGCGTCGTCTACGACGTGACGTCGAAGCCGCCGGGCACGATCGAGTGGGAGTGAGGGCTCGCTTTTCCCAGAGGCGAAATCCAACCGCGCTACGTCAGAAATCTGAATGTCGATCGGCCCTAGTCGATGATTTCGGCACCTTCTGTCTTCAAGCGGTCGAGGCTAGCCTTCATCTGCTCTAGTTGTTCAGTCGGGTGACCCCGCCATTTTGTCACTTCGGCGACAATTCGCAGCGGATCGCGGGAGCGATACGATAGCGTTGGATTTCCAGGAAACTTCTTGTCTGTCAGGTTCGGGTCGTCCTCGATTGGCCCGGTTGGCTCCACCACATAGATGCGCCCTCGCCCACTGCCTGCAGCAAGCTCAGCGCCCCAGATCGCGGCATCAAGCGTACCTGAAAAATACACCCAGGATAGCGGCTTGGCTTCAGTGAAGTTGGACTGGTAGCCGACGACGATCAAATCTCCCGGTTCGAGATTTGCGCGTGTCCCATGAAAAAACTGGCGGGTAAAAGCGCTGGCTGTATTTGTCATAGGTCTTTGGTTCCTTCTGACGAATCGAGGACGGTGTTCATGCGACAGACACCCAGCCTGCTGCTAGCCCCATATCGGGCTAGACAATCATGCTGGCAAGGGCTCCAATTTCTGGCGACAGGTGCTGCTCGAGACTTGCGACCGTCTCACCATTTCGCCCGAAAAAGCTGATGCAGGTCAATGCAGGTTGCCGTGCTGCGCCCGATGGTTACCCTCATCTGCAGAGTGACGGACATCAAGCAGGGGAAGCCAACATGAGATGGCAGGTCGAGCGGGTCGAGAGCTTCATTCGCAGAACAAGCGCCAAGGCATCTCTCTCAGCCTTTGCGATCATCGTTGCCCTCTGCATGAGCATTTGGGGCGTGTCGCCGGCTCTCGCCGATCGGGACACGACGAAGTTTCATAGCGGCGCATGCAAAGGCGCCTACCCCGGCTGGCTGCGCGGCGTGGTCGATGGTTACAACGATTTGTCTAAGAGCCCCGTTGAGAACCCGTCGAGCCTCTTGCTGAAAGTTCCGACGCCGGAGGCACTTTCGCCTGGCGACGAACGTCTCGGATTTGGCGACGGCCTGCAGGAGGGCTTCAAGCTGGGGGTAGGCTATGGGGTGGAACTGGGAAAGGCTGCGCGAACGCGTGATAATGTTTCCCAAAAGATGGCAGATCTGACGGCACAATTCCAAGCCTACATGCAGACACACTGTATAGAGCCAGCCGCCGCATTGAATTGGGACACGACTTTTATGAATGACAGGGGCACTTCGACCGTCTCCAGCCTGAACGAGGCTCAGCTCGCCATGCATCTTGCGGCCACGGCCAATCAGATGGCTATCCAAGCCGAAAACATGGCCCGCGACGCCAAGGAGGCCGAAGCAAAAGGGGACCAACCAGTGGTCATGGCCTTGAGAGCCGCTGCGCAGTCCTCTGCGCAGACCGCTGCGGGTTTTGCCCAGATGGCCAAAAGCCATGCCGCCACCGGGCGAGAGGAAGCGGTTCAAGCCATCATAGACGCGCAGGCCGCCGCCGACCGGGCCAGGGAAGCCGCCGATAGCATTGGAGGCTAGTTGTGGAAGCCGACGCAGCCGGCTGCAACGGCCGTGCGCGGCTTGCAAAGCGTCCGAGGTTTGCTATGTCAGTTCACAAGCGTCGCCCGCCGCCGCCTTCCCCGCCCAGCGTCGATGAGGACCGATCCCATGGCCGCCATGATCTACGGCATCAAGAACTGCGACACGATGAAGAAGGCCCGCCTATGGCTCGAAGAGCACGGCGTCGATTATGCCTTCCACGACTACAAGGTCTCGGGGATTGACCGGAACCATCTCGAGCGCTGGTGCGGCGAAGCCGGCTGGCAGACCGTGCTCAATCGCGCCGGCACGACCTTCAAGAAGGTGCCCGGCGAGGCAAAGCTCGATCTCGACCAGGACAAGGCGATCACCCTGATGCTCGCCCAGCCCTCGATGATCAAGCGCCCGGTGCTGGAGGCTGACGGCACGCTGCTCATCGGCTTCAAGCCGGAAATCTACGCCGCTGCTTTGAAGGCCTGATCTCATGGCGAAGACGACGCGCGCGACCCAGTTCCTGGAAAAGGCCGGGGTGACCTTTACCACCGTGACGTATGACTATGATCCGAACGCCGAACGCATCGGGCTGCAGGCGGCGGAGGCGATCGGCGAGGCGCCGCATCGCGTGCTGAAGACGCTGATGGCCGAACTCGACGGCAAGCCGGTCTGCGTCGTCGTGCCCTCCGACAAGGAGGTGAGCATGAAGAAGCTCGCCGCCGCCTTCGGCGGCAAGCATGCGGCTATGATGAAGCCGGCGGTGGCCGAGAAGACGACGGGCTATGTGGTCGGCGGGATCAGCCCCTTCGGCCAGAAGAAGCTTGTGCCGACGGCGATCGAGATCGAGTCGATGGCGGAACCGCTGGTCTACATGAACGGCGGGCAGCGCGGCCTCCAGATTCGGCTTTCGCCGCAAGATGCGCTGAAGGCGCTGGGTGCCATCGCCGCGTCGCTGGTCGCCTGACTACGGCGCGGCCGAGCCTCAGGCCAGTCGCTTGAGCAGACTTGTCAGCATTTGCGCCTCCTCCTCGCTCAACCGGGCTCCCAGATGCTCCTCGATCGAGCGCCCGTAGATCGTCCACATGCGCGCACGCCTTTCCCGCCCCGCCTCGGTGATCAGGACCCAGCGTCCACGACAGTCCTGGTCGAACACCTCGCGGCGCACCAGCGCCTCCTTCTCCAGCCGATCGATCAGCCGCGACAGATTGTACTGGGTCAACAGGGTGCGCTCTTCGATCTCGAAAGGGCGCAGGCGACCATCTTCCGTACGATCGAGCTCCCATAGCACATCGTACCAACTGAGGGGCGGCAAGCCTGCCGCCTTCAGGTCGCGTTCCATCGCCGCGAGTACACGCTGCTGCGCGCGCGCCAGCGTAACCCAGAGTTCCGTGGCGCTCGCGGCTGAACACGGGGCGGTCTTCTTATCGTCGGACATAGATGCAATTACATGCATCTTGACGATCTCCGCAAGATGAATTACATGCATATGCATATATTTCACACGGAAGGACGTCCCCATGGCCAAACTACGCCTCGTCAGCCACCATCTGTGCCCCTATGTCCAGCGCGCCGCGATCGCGCTCGCCGAGAAGGGCGTGCCCTTCGAGCGCATCAACATTGACCTTGCGGCAAAACCGGACTGGTTCCTGAAAATATCGCCGCTCGGCAAGGTTCCGCTGCTGCAGGTCGGGCAGGACGTGCTGTTCGAAAGCTCGGTCATCTGCGAATACCTGGAGGAGACCCAACCGGGCCAGAAGCTGCACCCGGCCGACCCGCTGCGGCGCGCCCGTCATCGCGGCTGGATGGAGTTCGGATCCTCGATCCTCTCCGATCTCTGGGTCTTCGAAACCACCCAGGACCAGGCGGCGCTGGAGGCCAAGAGCAAGGTGCTCGCCTCCAGATTTGCCACGCTGGAGGCCGAAGTCGGGGACGGGCCATTCTTCGCCGGCGCACATTTCAGCCTCGTGGATGCGGTCTTCGCGCCGATCTTCCGCTATTTCGACCTGTTCGACAGGCTCGCCGACCATCGGATCTTCGACGGCCTACCGAAGGTGACTGCATGGCGTCAGGCGCTGGCTGCACGCCCCAGCGTCAAGGGCGCGGTCGCCGACGATTATGCTGACCGGCTCATGGCCTTCCTGGAGAAGCACGACGCTGTCCTCTTGAAGCAGGCGAGGCCGGCGGTCTGAACAGGCGCCGGCTTCGCATCCGTCTTCTGTTTTGCCCGAATCCGTCCTAAAAGGGCGCAACGCAATCGACGGAAGCAGGATATTCGATGAACGCACCTCTCCATACCGCCATCGACCCGGTCGACCCGGTCCGCCTCGACAAGCTCGCCGAAGTGGCCGTCAAGGTCGGGCTCCAGCTGCAGAAGGGCCGGGACCGTTCTGACCGCGCCGCTCGCGGCATTGCCCTGGTGCGCCTCATCACCAAGCACGCCTACATGGCGGGCGCCGGCATCGTCACAACGTTCTACGCCGACGAGGAGACGACGCTGGCGCGTTATGCCTACGCACCCGACGAGAGCTTCGACAAGGCGTCCGGCTGGCTCTATGACGGCATGGCCAAGGCCTTCGAGGGCGGGGCGGCACGGCTGGCGATTGCCGGCGACAATCCGATGCTGCTGGCCGGCCAGGACCCGGCCAAGGTGGCGCGCGCCAACAAGGCCAATTCGATCGCCTACAAGCCGGCGCTGGAGCATATCTCCAATTTTGACATCAACTGGAACATCTGCTCCTATCCCAACCCGTCCTGGGCAAGACTGGTCTTCCCGGACCTGCCGATCGCCGAGGCCGTCGAAAAGCTCGCCGAGGCGATTTTCGCCGCCTCGCGGGTCAACGAGG
>JAHRYZ010000016.1 GCA_020621905.1 Rhizobium sp. | reverse complement strand
GTCGTCCCACAAATTCTGGGTGACGGTCGATTCGTATTTCGGCTTGAAGCGGTTGAGGATGCCCGAGCAGGCCTGGGTGTGGACGTCGCGGGTGGCGAACAGGTCCTTGATGCCGAGCGGAATGCCTTCCAGTGCGCCTGCCTTGCCTTCGGCGATGCGCGCGTCCGACACCTTGGCCATCTCGCGGGCCTTGTCGCCAGTCACCGTCACATAGGCGTTGATGGCGTCATTGGCGGCCTCGATCGCCTGGATATAGGCGTCCGTCAGTTCGACGGCCGTGATTTCCTTGGCCACCAGTTTGGCGCGGGCTTCGGCAATGGTGAGGCTGGTCAGTTCGCTCATGATGTCGGTTCACTTCAGAAAATCGGCGCTTTGGCCAAGCGCCCGGAAATCGGGATCGGCGGAAGGGAGAGAGACGCTTGGTCCCCCTGCTTATTCGACCACCTTCGGCACCAGGAAGAAATTGCGGTCGGTTTCCGGGGCATTGGCGACGATGTCGTCGGCCTTGCCGCCGTCGGTGACCACGTCCTGGCGCTTCTTCATCGCCATCGGCGTGACCGAGGTCATCGGCTCGACCCCGGAAACATCGACCTCGGAAAGCTGCTCGACGAAGCCGAGAATACCGTTCAGCTCACCCATCATCCGTTCGGCTTCGTCTTCGCTGAGCGCGATTCGGGCCAGGTGCGCGACGCGCTTGACGGTCTTGAGATCAACGGACATCGGTATTCTCCAGGTCTTTAGTTTCCTCCGCTATAATGGCCGCAAAGCTCAGGCGCAACGGGGGATTTGTCAGACTTCCACGCTATCGCCGGCTGTCGGCGTGGCCACGCGGGTGCGGGTGCCCTCCATACCGAGCACGAACTTCTCCGGGGTCTGGTCGATCATCGGAAACGATCCGTAGTGGCAGGGGAACGCCGTCTTGAAATCGAAGAAACGGCGGCAGGCGAGCGCGGCCACGGCACCGCCCATGGTGAAGCGGTCGCCGATCGGCACGATGCCGATATCCGGCTGGTGCAGTTCGTTGATCAGCTTCATGTCGGAGAAGATGTCGGTATCGCCCATATGCAGCAGCGAGGGCTCGCCCTCGATATGCAGCATCAGGCCATTGGCGCTGCCGAGCGCATGGGAGACCCCGTCCTCGGTGATCTGGGCGGAGGAATGAAGCGCATTGGTGAAGGTGACGGTGAAGCCTTCGAAGCCGATCGTGCCGCCGGTGTTGCCGGGCGAGAAATTCTTCAGCCCCTTGTGGGCCAGCCACATGCAGAGGTCGAAATTGGCGACCACGGTGGCGCCCGTCTCGTCGGCGATCTGCAAGGCATCGCCAACATGGTCGCCGTGACCATGGGTCAAGAGGATGTGGGTGACGCCGGCGGTGGCGTCCTTGCGGTCCAACCCGGCAAAACCGGGATTGCCGGTGAAGAACGGATCGATGAGGATGCTGGCCTTGGCGGTATCGAGACGGAATGCGGAATGGCCGAGCCACGTGATCTTCATGATATTCTCCCTTCGGTGCGCTGCACGAATATATGCCATGCCCTACCGTCGGCAACCGTGTTCTCCTCAAACGGCGGGCTCACCGTGTTGCGCCCCGGTCGAGCGTAAGATAAGCCGCAGCGACCAGCCTTCGGGTTGGCAAGGCCGCCCTCACCGCTCCGGTCGTCCGGCCGACTATCAACGCTTACGACAGGAGACCAAAATGGCCGCCGACGACGACGATTATGTATATGACGAAGTGACAGGCGAATGGCGCCCTGCCTCCGAAGTGGCCGCTGCTGCCAATGCCAAGCCGGTTGCCAAGGATCCGGCCGGCAATGTTCTGGCGGACGGCGATTCCGTCACGCTGATCAAGGACCTGAAGGTCAAGGGTACCAACACCACGCTCAAGCAGGGAACGGTCATCAAGTCGATCCGCCTGACGGAAGACCCGGAAGAGATCGACTGCCGGAACGACACGATCAAGGGACTGGTCCTCAGGACCGAGTTCGTGCGCAAGCGCTAATTGGCCGGGGCCGCAGCATGACCACGCTGTCCATCGAAGAACTGGCGCAGGTGCTGCAGCCCCGACAGGCGATTGCCGGTCTCGACCTCGGCACCAAGACCATCGGGCTGTCGATGTCGGATCTCGGTCGGCGGTTCGCCACACCGCGAACGGTGCTCAAGCGCGTGAAGTTCACCCAGGATGCCGAAACGCTCCTGGCTTTCGCGGCAAAGGAGAACGTGGCCGCCTTCATCATCGGCCTGCCGACGAACATGGACGGCTCGGCCGGACCGCGCGTGCAGGCGACGCGGGCCTTCGTGCGCTCGATGTCGGAAAAGACCGACATTCCCTTCGTCTACTGGGACGAGCGTCTGTCGACGGTTGCCGCCGAACGGGCGCTTCTGGAAATGGATGTGTCGCGGGCCAAGCGCAGCGAGCGGATCGATTCCGCCGCCGCAAGCTTCATTCTTCAGGGCGCGTTGGACAGATTGTCGGCGCTCGGCACGACGATGGGCCGCAGTTCCGACGAGGCCTGACGGGCCGCCCACCAGGCCGCGATCTTCTTTCGACGACGAAATGCGATGATGGCGAACATGATCGCGCTGTCGACGACGATGGCCCGGGCGACGAGCGGCGGGATCGTTTCGGGCGGCAGGCCAAGAACGTGGCCGTAGACGGAGAACACCAGGTCATGCGCCTGGCGGGTCAGCATGAAGATGCCGAAGCTCATGTCGTAATAGGACAGGCTGTACCAGCTGCCGAGCAGCAGGATAGGCAGCGCCCACAGCACCAGAAATACCTTCATGCGGGTCTCCCCTTCCATTGCTGCGGCCGTGACCCGGCGCCGGCCTGTGATTCGGGCCAGACCTGAACCAGCCAGTTCGACCCCGCCATCACGCTCAGCACCACGGCCGGTACCGCGATATCCAGCGCAAGGCCGGCGAAGAACACCGCCATGACGGTCGTCAACGTCACTCTTGCCAATGCGGTTCCCATTGCGACCGTCCGATTCACCTATCCCGTTCCGAGAAGAAACTGGCCTGTTAACCGGAGGCTCGCAACGTAAACCCTTTGTTAAGGTTAACGGCCGTTGGGGATAACGCAAGACATCGGTGATCGGCTCCGACAAGGAAGCGGCGGCCGGACGGACCGGCAAACAGGCAATGGCTCGATTGCCTCGCCCGACCCTGACCTGCTAATCGGAACCTGCCCTCCCCGGCGTCCAGCCCCGAAAGCGAACCCAATGCTCCTGATTTTCGAAAGCATCCTGCCGATCTTCCTGCTCGTGCTGCTCGGCGCGCTGCTCAAGCGGTGGCCGCTGATCGACGACAGCCTGTGGGGCGGGCTCGAGCAATTCGGCTACTATGTGCTCTTCCCGACGCTGCTGTTCGAGACGCTGGCCAAGGCCGATTTTTCGACCATGGACACGGGCGCCGTCAGCGTCAGCGCCCTGCTGGCCGTCGGGATCATGTCGGCACTGGTGCTGACGCTCTGGCACCCGCTCAACCGGCTTGGGGTGGAAGGACCGGCCTTCACCTCGATCTTCCAGACCGCGACGCGCTGGAACGGCTTCATGGCGCTGGCGATCGCCGAGAAGCTGTCCGGTCCCGCCGGGCTCACCGTCGTTGCGGTGGTGATGGCGGTGATCATCATCCCCCTGAACGTCATCAATGTCGGCGTCGTCATCTGGTTTTCCGGCAACGGCCGAAACCTCAAGCACTTTGCCCTGAAGCTCATATCCAACCCGATCATCCTGGGGTCGGCCCTCGGGGTCCTGGTCAATATCGCCGGGATAGACGTCTATGAGCCGATCATGACCGCGGTCGACCTGGTGGCGAGCGCTTCGCTGGGGCTTGGCCTGATCATGGTCGGCGCGGGCCTGAGGATCATGGACGCACTGAACCCGCAGCCGAACGTCATCCTCGGCTCGGTACTGAAGCTGCTGGTGTTTCCGGCCGTCATGGCCGGCACGGCCCTGCTGTTCGGCGTCGAGGGGGACATTCTGGTGATGCTGATCCTCAGCGCCGCCGTGCCGACCGCCATGAACGGCTATATTCTCGCCAAGCAGATGGGCGGCGACGCGCCGCTCTACGCGGCAACGGCGACCGTGCAGACGGTCGCTGCGGTACTCACCATTCCCCTGGTGCTTTATCTCGTCCGTCAGCTCGCCGCGGGATAGAGCAGGTCGAGCACATAGCGAGCGTCGAAGCGGGCATCGAGCACGCCATAGGTATGGCGCCAGCCGCCGGCGAGGCGCGATTCAAGGAAGGCATCGGCGATCTTGCCCGCCCCGAGCTTGTAGAGTTCGGCAGCGGCCGCCGCGAGCGCCAACTGCTCGATCAGCAGGCGGGCTGCCCCCTCGTCGCGCTCGGCAAGGGCGGTTGCGGCGCGCAGCACTTCCACCGTCTTCTTGCCCGACGCGCCGAGATCGCGCTCCAGCCCGGCGAAGATCGTCTCGAACAGGTCCTTGCCGCGGCTCAGCACCCGAAGCAGATCGAGCGCCATGACGTTGCCGGAGCCTTCCCAGATCGCATTGACCGGGGCTTCGCGGTAGTGGCGGGCAATCGGCCGCTCCTCGATATAGCCGCTGCCGCCGATGCACTCCATCGCCTCATAGATCAGCGCCGGTGCCATCTTGCAGATCCAGTACTTGACCACCGGCGTCATGACGCGGGCATAGGCGGCATCGACCGCATTCTCGCGGGCGCGGTCGAAGGAGTCGGCGAGCTTGAGGGCAAGGGCCGTAGCGGCTGCGACGTCGAGCGCCATGTCGGCGAGCACACGCGTCATGATCGGCTGGTCGATCAGCTTCTTGCCGAACACCGAGCGGCCGCGCACGTGATGCACCGCCTCGGCCATCGAGGCGCGCATGATGCCGGCCGACGCGAGCGCGCAATCGAGCCGGGTCAGCGTCACCATGTCGAGGATAGTGCGGATGCCGTCACCCGGCGTGCCGAGCAGGAAGCCGAAGGTTTCGGAAAACTCCACTTCGGACGAGGCGTTGGAACGGTTGCCGATCTTGTCCTTGAGGCGCTGGAACTCGAGGCCGTTGGCCGAGCCGTCCTCGAGCAGGCGCGGCACGAGGAAGCAGCCCATGCCGTCCTTGGTCTGTGCGAGCATGACGAAAGCGTCGCTCATCGGCGCCGACATGAACCACTTGTGGCCCGAAAGGCGATAGATCCCCTCGCCCACCCGCTCGCCGGACGTGGTGTTGGCGCGTACATCCGTGCCGCCCTGCTTTTCCGTCATGCCCATGCCGATCGTGACGGCAGTCTTCTGCATGGCCGGCTTGTTGGACGAATCATATTTGCGCGACAGGATTTTCGGCGCCCATTCCTTCTGCACGTGCGGCGAGGCGACGAGGGCGGCGACCGAGGCGCTGGTCATGGTGAGCGGGCAGAGATGGCCGCATTCGAGCTGCGCTGTCAGGAAGAACCGCACGGCGCGGGCCAGATGCTCGTGGCCGCGCGCTTCGCTCTGGTTCTCCCAGACGGAAGAATGCAGGCCGACCGACATCGACCGGCGCATCAGCGCATGCCAGGCCGGATGAAATTCCACCACGTCGAGCCGTTCGCCGCGAACGCCGTGGGTGCGCAGTTGCGGCGGGCTCTGGGGCCATGCGCGCCAGTTCCTGCGCCTCGTGCGAGGTCACGTATTTGCCGATGACGTCGTATTCCTCGCGCAGTCCGCGCGACAGCGAGGCGGTGAGGTCGACGAGCAGCGGATCGGAGCGATAGGCATTGATACCGGACCAGGGTTTCGGCTGGTTCAGTTCTGCGAGCTTTTCTTCAGTCCGGTTCATTGGGGTCATGCCGATCCTCTAGCGGAAATCGATTCGTTTTACATGGGGACCGCGCTTCTATCCACATAGCATATGCTTGCCCCCCGGCCCGGCCTTCTTTATAGACCGCGTGACATCTCAGGAGGACGTCCATGGTCTTCTTTCCCCATCGCCATCTCATCGGCATCAAGGGTCTGACCGAGCAGGATATTACCTATCTGCTCGACAGGGCCGACGAAGCCGTCAAAATCAGCCGCCAGCGGGAGAAGAAGACTTCCACGCTTCGCGGCCTCACCCAGATCAACCTCTTCTTCGAGGCATCGACGCGGACCCAGTCCTCGTTCGAGCTGGCCGGAAAACGCCTTGGCGCCGACGTGATGAACATGTCGGTCGGCAATTCGTCGGTGAAGAAGGGTGAGACCCTGATCGACACGGCCATGACGCTGAACGCCATGCGGCCGGACGTGCTGGTGGTGCGCCACTCGTCCGCAGGTGCTGCGGCGCTGCTGGCCCAGAAGGTGGCCTGCTCGGTGGTCAATGCCGGCGATGGCCAGCATGAACATCCGACCCAGGCGCTGCTGGACGCGCTGACGATCCGCCGCGCCAGGGGCAAGCTGTCGCGCATCATCGTGGCGATCTGCGGCGATGTGCTGCACTCGCGCGTCGCCCGCTCCAACATCCTCCTGCTGAACGCCATGGGCGCACGGGTGCGGGTCGTCGCGCCCGCGACGCTGCTGCCCTCGGGCATCGCCGACATGGGCGTCGAGGTTTTCCACGACATGAAGGAAGGCCTGAAGGACGCCGACGTGGTGATGATGCTGCGCCTGCAGCGCGAGCGCATGGCCGGCGCCTTCGTGCCGTCGGTGCGCGAATACTTCCACTTCTACGGCCTCGACGCGGAGAAGCTGAAGGCGGCGAAGGAAGACGCGCTCGTCATGCATCCCGGTCCGATGAACCGCGGCGTGGAAATCGCCTCGGAAGTGGCGGACGGTCCGCAGAGCGTCATCGAACAGCAGGTGGAAATGGGCGTCGCCGTGCGCATGGCGGTGATGGAAGCCCTGCTGATCTCGCAGAACCAGGGTCCGCGCAGCGAAGGAATGGGCGCATGAACCGGCCGCTCGTCTTCAACAATGTCCGTATCGTCGATCCGTCCCGCCAGCTCGACACCATCGGCACGATCATCGTGGGCGAAGACGGTCGCGTGCTGGCCGCCGGCGCCGAGGCCCTGAACCAGGGCGCGCCAGACGGCGCGGAAATCCGCGACTGTGCCGGTCTTACCGCCGTTCCGGGGCTGGTCGACGCCCGCGTCTTCGTCGGCGAACCGGGCGCCGAACACCGCGAAACGATCGCCTCGGCGAGCCGCGCGGCGGCTGCCGGCGGGGTCACCTCCTTCATCATGATGCCGGACACCGATCCGGTGATCGACGACATCGCGCTGGTCGAATTCGTCAAGAAGACCGCCCGCGACAAGGCCGTCGTCAATGTCTATCCGGCAGCGGCGCTGACCAAGCACCTCGCCGGCGAGGAAATGACCGAGATCGGCCTGCTGCAGGAAGCCGGGGCCGTCGCCTTCACCAACGGCCGCCACGGGCTTTCCGACACGCTGGTGCTGCGTCGGGCCATGACCTATGCCCGCGAATTCGGCGCGGTCATCGACCTCGAACCCCGCGAAAAATATCTCGGCAACGGCGTGATGAACGAGGGGCTGTTCGCCAGCTGGCTCGGGCTTTCCGGCGTTCCCAGGGAAGCGGAAATCATCCCGCTCGAACGCGATCTGCGCATCGCCGGGCTGGCGCGCGCCAAGTTCCATGCCGCGAAGATCTCCGTGCCCGAATCGGCAGAGGCGATCCGCGTGGCGCGCGGCCGCGGCGCCAGGGTTACCTGCGGCATCTCGATCAATCATCTGGCGCTGAACGAAAACGACATCGGCGAATACCGCACCTTCTTCAAGCTGACGCCGCCGCTGCGGGCCGAAGACGACCGCATGGCCATGGTCCAGGCGATCGCCGATGGCACCGTCGACATCATCGTCTCGTCGCACGACCCGCAGGACGTCGACACCAAGCGCCTGCCCTTTGCCGACGCAGCCGACGGTGCGATCGGCCTCGAGACCATGCTGTCTGCAGCACTGCGCCTGCATCACAGCGGCCATGTGCCGCTGATGCGGCTGATCGACGCCATGTCGACCCGTCCGGCCGAGATCTTCGGTCTCGACGCCGGCTCGCTCCGGCCCGGCTCGAAGGCCGACATCACGCTGATCGACCTCGACGAACCGTGGCTGGTCGCCAAGGAACTGCTGCTGTCGCGCTCGAAGAACACGCCCTTCGAGGATGCCCGCTTCTCCGGCCGTGCCGTCGCGACCTATGTCACCGGCAAGTGCGTGCATTCGCTTTAAGAGAACCAAGGGGGAGTTCAGGTGGCCAGCGTCAATTTTCTTGCAATCGGATGGCCTGCACTGATCGCCGTGCTGAGCCTCGGCTATCTGCTGGGCTCGATCCCGTTCGGCCTGCTGCTCACCCGCATGGCCGGCCATGGCGACCTGCGCTCGATCGGCTCGGGCAATATCGGCGCGACCAACGTGCTGCGCACCGGCAACAAGAAGCTCGCCGCCGCGACCCTCCTGCTCGATGCGCTGAAGGCGACCGTCGCCGCAGTGATCGCCCAGGCCGTGTTCGGCCAGAATGCCGGCCTGATCGCCGGCTTCGCCGCCTTCATCGGCCATCTCTTCCCGATCTGGCTCGGCTTCAAGGGCGGCAAGGGCGTCGCCACCTATATCGGCACCCTGCTCGGCGTGGCGCCGCTGATGGTTCCCGTCTTCGCCGTGGTCTGGCTGACGCTGGCCTTCATCACCCGCTACTCCTCGCTGTCCGCTCTGGTTGCAACCCTTGTCATCCCGGTTGTATTGTGGATACTGGGCACTCGTGACGCGGCCCTGGTCACCGCCGTTATGACGGCCATCACCTACTGGCGGCACAAGGCCAATATCGAACGGCTGATCGCGGGAACCGAGAGCAAGATCGGCAAGAAGGGATGAAGGCATGCCGGAGCCAGGCGCAAGACGGGCAGGGATTGCGCTGAACGACCGGCAAAGGATCAGTTGGCTAAGACTGATCCGGAGCGACAATGTGGGCCCCGCGACCTTTCGCGATCTGATCAATCATTTCGGCACGGCGGAAACCGCGCTTGCCATGCTGCCGGAGCTTTCCCGGCGCGGCGGCTCGACGCGCGCGATCCGCATCGCCACAGAAGCGGAAGCCGAACAGGAACTGGAGACGGCCGCACGCTTCGGCGCGCGCTTCCTCGGCATCGGCGAACCGGACTATCCGGCAGCCCTTCGACAGATCGACGGCGCGCCGCCGCTGCTGGCGGTGAAGGGCGACCTTTCGGCGGCAGGCCTGCCGACCGTCGGCGTGGTCGGTTCGCGCAATGCCTCGATCAGTGGGACGAAGTTCGCCGCGCTCATGGCGCGCGACATCGGCCGGGCGGCTACGCGATCATTTCCGGCCGGCCCGCGGCATCGACACCGCCGCGCATCGGCGAGCCGAGACCGCACGATCGCGGCCATGGCCGGCGGCTGACCGCCCTACCGCCGGAAAACATCGACCTCCTGCGCGAGATCTGGGACGGTCGGGGCAGCGATCTCGAAATGCCGTTCGGCTGGGAAGCGCGCGCCCGACTTTCACGCACCGGCTGATCGCCGGCGTCGCCCTCGGCGTTGTCGTCGTCGAGGCGGCGGCGCGTTCCGGTTCGCTGATCACCGCGCGGCTCGCCGGCGATTTCGGCCGGCTCGTCTTTGCCGTGCCCGGTTCGCCGCTCGATCCACGCTGCGAAGGCACCAACGGCCTGCTGAAGGACGGCGCAACCGTAACGACGCGGCCGGACGACGTGCTGCAGGCCCTTGCGCCGCTGTCACAGGTCGAACTCTTTTCCGGTCATGAAGCCGATGAACCAGGCGGCAGCGCGGACCATGGAATGGCTCCGCCGCCGAGCGACAATGATCGCGCTCGCATCACCGATGCGCTCGGCCCGACCCCGGTCGAAATCGACGATATCGTGCGCCATACCGGGCTTGCGCCTTCCGCGGTCTATCTGGTGCTGCTGGAACTCGACATTGCGGGGCGGCTACACCGGCATCCGGGTGGACTTGTTTCCATTGCGATGATGGATTGACAGCGAGCGGCGCCCCAGCTGCAGGTCGCCAGCCTCGACATAGGCCATCTCGATCAGGTAGCAGAGCATCTCGGCGCCTTCCTTCTCGGCGACCATGCGCAATTCACCGAGCATCTGCCGGATATAGGCTATGTTTTCTCCCGTGCGCGACTCGCCACCGTTCGTCGTTTTCGAGACCATGTTTCCTACCCGCAATTACCGCGCGATGCGGTTGTACCTCAGTTGCGAAAACGATAGTGCCTATTATCTTAAATTGCAATCTACCGGGAATCTACATCTGGTTGTATCGCGTTGCATCTGGGAGAAAATCCAACTGCCCCCTTGACCGCGGCCGAATCCCCCTCCATGTCGGGGAACCGGTTTTCGGGACCTGGCCGCAAAGGCCCGGATGAAAAGCCTTTTCCGCAGTACAGAGAAACGCAATGGATGTCGTAGTCGTAGAATCTCCGGCCAAGGCCAAGACGATCAACAAGTATCTGGGTCCCGGCTACAAGGTGCTTGCATCCTTCGGTCACGTGCGCGATCTGCCGGCCAAGGACGGATCGGTGCGCCCCGACGACGACTTTGCCATGGATTGGGAAGTCGACACGGCCTCGGCCAAGCGGATGAAGGATATTTCCGACGCCATGAAGGGCGCCGACGGCCTCATTCTTGCAACCGACCCGGATCGCGAGGGTGAAGCGATATCCTGGCACGTGCTCGACCTTCTCAAGAAGAAGAAGGTGATCGGCGACAAGCCGGTCAAGCGCGTCGTCTTCAACGCCATCACCAAGAAGGCGGTGCTCGACGCGATGGCGCATCCGCGCGACATCGACGGCGCGCTGGTCGATGCCTATCTCGCCCGCCGCGCGCTCGACTATCTCGTCGGTTTCAACCTCTCGCCGGTGCTGTGGCGCAAGCTGCCGGGCGCCCGCTCGGCCGGCCGCGTCCAGTCGGTGGCGCTGCGCCTGGTCTGCGACCGCGAGACGGAAATCGAACGCTTCGTCGCCGAGGAATACTGGAACATTTCCGCGCTGCTCAAGACACCGCGCGGCGACGAGTTCGAGGCAAGGCTCGTCTCGCATCTCGGCAAGCGCATCCAGCGCAATTCCGTGACCAATGGCGAGCAGGCTGGTGGCATCAAGACGCTGCTCGAAGGCGCGAAATATGTCGTCGACAGCGTCGAGGCAAAGCCCGTCAAGCGCAATCCCGGCCCGCCCTTCACCACGTCCACCCTGCAGCAGGCCGCCTCCTCCAAGCTCGGTTTCTCGGCTTCGCGCACCATGCAGGTCGCACAGAAGCTGTATGAAGGCATAGACATCGGCGGCGAGACGGTCGGTCTCATCACCTATATGCGTACCGACGGCGTGCAGATGGCGCCCGAGGCGATCGACGGCGCCCGCGCCGCCGTCGCCGACCAGTTCGGTCCGCGCTACGTGCCGGAGAAGCCGCGCTTCTATTCGACCAAGGCGAAGAACGCCCAGGAAGCCCACGAAGCGATCCGTCCGACCGACTTCAACCGCTCGCCCGACAAGGTGCGCCGTTTCCTCGACGCCGACCAGATGCGTCTCTACGACCTCGTGTGGAAGCGCGGCATCGCCAGCCAGATGGCGTCGGCGGAAATCGAGCGCACCACGGTCGAGATCCTCGCCGACAACAATGGCGACAAGGCCGGCCTGCGCGCCGTCGGCTCGGTCATCCGCTTCGACGGTTTCATCGCCGCCTATACCGACCAGAAGGAAGAGGGCGAACCGGCCGAGGACGGCGACGACGAAGGCCGTCTGCCCGAGATCAATGCGCGGGAAGCGCTGGCCAAGCAGAAGGTCAACGCGACCCAGCATTTCACCGAGCCGCCGCCGCGCTATTCGGAAGCGACGCTGATCAAGAAGATGGAAGAGCTCGGCATCGGCCGCCCCTCCACCTATGCCGCGACTCTGAAGACGCTGAGCGACCGCGAATATGTGACGATCGACAAGCGCAAGCTCATTCCGCATTCCAAGGGCCGGCTGGTGACGGCTTTCCTCGAGAACTTCTTCACCCGTTATGTCGAGTATGACTTCACCGCGGATCTCGAGGAGAAACTCGACCAGATCTCCGCCGGCGAGTTGAACTGGAAGGACGTGCTGCGCGAATTCTGGACGAATTTCTTCGCCCAGATCGAGGACACCAAGGAACTGCGCGTCACCAATGTTCTCGACGCGCTGACCGAGGCCCTGGCCCCGCTGGTCTTCCCGAAGCGCGAGGACGGCTCGGACCCGCGCATCTGCCAGGTCTGCGGCACAGGCAACCTGTCGCTGAAGCTCGGCAAGTACGGCGCCTTCGTCGGCTGTTCGAACTATCCTGAATGCAGCTTCACGCGCCAGCTCACCTCCGAGGGTGGGGCGGAGGCCGAGGCATCCGGTTCGAACGAACCGAAAGCGCTTGGCAAGGATTCGGCGACGGGCGAGGAAATCACCCTGCGCAGCGGCCGCTTCGGACCCTACGTCCAGCGCGGCGACGGCAAGGAGGCCAAGCGCTCCTCGCTGCCCAAGGGCTGGACCCCGGACAGCATCGATTTCGACAAGGCTCTGTCGCTGCTTTCGCTGCCGCGCGAGGTCGGGAACCATCCGGAGACCGGCAAGATGATCACGGCCGGCCTCGGCCGCTACGGACCGTTCATCCTGCATGACGGCACCTATGCCAATCTCGACAACATCGAGGACGTGCTTTCGGTCGGCCTCAATCGGGCCGTCACGGTTCTGGCGGAAAAGCAGAGTAAGGGACCGGGTGGACGCGGTCGGACGGCTGCGGCCCTCAAGGAAATCGGGGAACATCCGGACGGCGGCGCGATTACTGTTCGCGATGGCAAATATGGTCCCTATATTAACTGGGCGAAGGTCAACGCCACGCTGCCGAAGGGCAAGGACCCGCAGTCGGTGACGCTGGAAGAAGCCCTGCTCATGATCGCCGAGAAGGCGGGCAAGAGCGGAACCAAGAAAACCGCGGCGAAGAAGGCCCCGGCCAAGGCCGCCGCGAAACCGAAGGCCGTCAAGGCCAAGGCCGCTGCCGCCGACGCCACCGCGGCAAAGCCAAAGAAGACAACCGCCGCCAAGCCGAAGGCCAAGGCGGCACCAAAGACGAAGAAGAGCTAGATTTGAGCAAGACCCCGCGCGACCGTTCTCCCAACCCCGCCTCCGGCAACCGCAGGAGCCGGCGTGCGGAGGCTGCGGGGGCGGCAGGCGACAAGCCGACGATCATCCATGGCGAGGTACCGTCGCGGGAAGTGTTGCTCGAGTTCATCGCCGACAACCCGGATCGCGCCTCCAAGCGCGAGATCGCCAAGGCCTTCGGGCTGAAGGGCGAAACACGGGTCGAGCTCAAGGAGGTGCTGCGTTCGCTCGAGGACGACGGCCTGGTGCAGAAGGACCGCAAGTCGCTGAAGCGGCCGGGCGCTCTCCCCCCCGTCACCGTTCTCGACATCACCACGCGCGACAAGGACGGCGAACTGATCGGCCGGCCGGCGGAATGGAACGAGGAACTGGGCGTCGCGCCAGCCGTCGCCATCCGCCAGTCGAGCGCCGACCGCGCCAGGGGCAAGGCGCCCGTCGGCGGCCTGGGCGACCGGGTGCTTGCCAAGATATTCGCCTCCAAGGACCGTGCAGGTCCCGCCTATAGCGCGCGCATCATCAAGGTCATCGACCGGCATCGCAACGCGCTGCTCGGCGTGTACCGCGAAATGCCGGGTGGTGGCGGACGGCTGATGCCGATCGAACGGCGCGGCGAGGAAATGCTGATCTCAGCCGCCGACCTGGGAGACGCCAGGGACGGCGACCTGGTCGAGGTCGAGATTGCCCGTACGGGCCGCATGGGACTGACGCAGGCCCGCGTGCTGAACGTGATCGGGTCGGTCGCCTCGGAGAAGGCGATCTCGATGATCGCCATCTATTCGCACGGCATCCCGCACATTTTCCCGCAATCGGTCCTCGACGAGGCGGATGCGGCAGAGCAAACCTCCATGTCGCACCGCGAGGACTGGCGCCATGTGCCGCTGATCACCATCGACCCGCACGACGCCAAGGACCACGACGACGCGGTCTATGCCGAGCGCGACCCCTCGCCCGACAATCCCGACGGCGTGATCGTCACGGTGGCGATCGCCGACGTCTCCTGGTATATCCGGCCGAAATCGGCGCTCGACCGCGAAGCGCTGAAGCGCGGCAACTCCGTCTATTTCCCCGACCGCGTCGTGCCGATGCTGCCCGAGCGGATTTCCAACGACCTCTGCTCGCTGCGCGAGGGCGTCGACCGGCCGGCGCTTGCCGTGCGCATGACCTTCTCCAAGGAAGGCCGCAAGGCCGGACACACATTCCATCGCGTGATGATGAAGAGTGCCGCCACGCTCTCCTACCAGCAGGCCCAGGCGGCGATCGACGGCAAGGCCGACGACAAGGCCGGTCCGTTGCTGGAGCCCATCCTGAGGCCATTGTGGCACGCCTATGAGGTGCTGAAGCGCGGCCGCGACCGTCGCCAGCCGCTCGAACTCGACATGCCCGAGCGCAAGATCATCCTCAAGCCCGACGGCACGGTGGACCGCGTTCATGTGCCGGAACGCCTCGACGCCCACAAGCTGATCGAGGAAATGATGATCCAGGCCAATGTTTCGGCCGCAGAGACGCTGGAGAAGAAGCGCCAGCCGCTCGTCTACCGAATCCATGACGCGCCGAAGCTTCCAAGCAGGAGACGCTGCGCGAATTTCTCGCCACCATCGGCCTGACGCTCGCCAAGGGCGCAGGACTGCGGTCGAACTCGTTCAACGGCATTCTCGCCAAGGCGCTCGACACGCCGCACCAGACCATGGTCAATGAAATGGTGCTGCGCAGCCAGAGCCAGGCGATCTACAGCCCGGAGAATATCGGCCATTTCGGCCTCAACCTGCTGAAATACGCCCATTTCACCTCGCCGATCCGGCGCTATGCCGACCTGATCGTGCATCGTGCGCTGGTCGGCTCGCTGGGGCTCGGCGAAGGCGGCATCACGCCGGAGGAAGAGGCGTCGCTCGACGACATCGCGGCGGAAATCTCGACCTTCGAGCGACGTGCCATGGCCGCCGAACGCGACACCGTCAACCGGCTTATCGCCCATCATCTCGCCGGCCGGGTCGGCGACGAATTCGATGGGCAGATTTCCGGCGTCACCAAGGCCGGACTGTTCATTACCCTGCCGCAGTTCGGCGCCGACGGCTTCGTGCCCGTTTCGACTCTGGGCCGCGACTACTATATCTACGACGAAGCGCATCAGGCGCTGTCCGGCGAAAAGACCGGGCTCGGCTACCGGCTGGGCGATTCGGTCGAGGTGAAGCTCGTGGAGGCGATCCCGCTTGCCGGCGCCCTGCGCTTCGAGATGCTGAGCGAAGGGCGGCCCATGCCGACCGCCACCCGCTCGTTCCACAAGGCCGGCCGGCGCGGTGCGTTCAAGAAGCCCGGCACCCGGCCCAGCCGGCCGAGACGGTGAGGAAAGACATGGAAGGAAAAGACATGCCCGCCAGCCAGCAGGACGAACCCGTGCGCTTCGGCGGAGACGCGGAAGCGGAACGGCCCCTCGGCCGATCCATCATGCGCGGCCTGCTCAACCAGTGTCCTGCCTGTGGCAGCGGCAAGCTCTTTCGCGCCTATCTGAAGCCGGTCGACACCTGTGCGGCCTGCGGTGAGGAAATCTTCCACCACCGGTCCGACGACCTGCCGCCCTATCTGGTGATCATGGTGCTGGGCCACGTTCTGCTCGGCGGCTTCATGATGACCGACCTGATCTTCCCGGCATCGGACTGGATCCATCTGGCGATCTGGGCGCCGCTCGGCGTGATCACAGCGCTTGTTACCATCCAGCCGATCAAGGGCGGAGTGATCGGCCTGCAGTGGGCGCTGCGCATGCACGGCTTCGGCGGCGAGACGGACGAACCCGAGAGCCCGGTCCGACCACCAGACCATGAGCAGCCATCCGTTCCATCAGCAGGACGCCACATCCCAGGCGTCCGCGAGGATGCGTCCGCGGGACGCCGCCTCGCTTCTGCTTGTCGACCGCAGCGGCGACACGCCCCGCGTGCTGATGGGCAAGCGCGGCAGCGCGCATGTCTTCATGCCGAACCTCTACGTCTTTCCGGGCGGGCGACGCGACCGCGGCGACAGCCGGCAGGCTTTCCTGCGCGACCTGAACCCACTGGTGATTGCCAGGCTGACCGGCGGCGACGCGAGCACGGCTGCGCTCAATCGGAGCCGGGGCCTCGCCCTTGCAGCCGTGCGCGAACTTGTCGAGGAAACCGGGCTCCTCATCGGACGCACGGAAAACGGTCGCAAGGGGATTTCCCGCCTTGTCGCCGATCTTGGCAGCCTGCGCTATGTCGCTCGCGCCATCACGCCGCCGGGCAATGTGCGGCGGTTCGACACCCGGTTCTTTCTGACTTTTACTGACGAAGCGGCGGTCGATCCGGCGGGCATCAGTGATTCGTCCGAATTGCACGACCTTCGTTGGCTTGACATGGAAGACCTTTCCAGTCTGAACATGCCGGCGATCACGAGGACGATCCTCGACGACGTGAAGGCACAGATGAAGAGCGATCCATCCCTGCCGTTCGGAAGCGACGGCCCGTTCTACTTCTCCCGAAACGGGCGTTTTTTCCGCGAAACCATTTGAGGTCAGACTGATGTCAAAGCCGGACTGCGGCGCAAACGGTCACCGCGAGGAGATCCACTGGCCTTCGCTGGTTGCCGCCATATCGGCCATCACCGCGGTCGGCATCGCGATCGGCCTTGGCCTGCCGCTGCTCAGCATCATTCTGGAGAAGCGCGGCATATCCTCCACGCTGATCGGCCTGAACTCGGCGATGGCGGGCGTCGCGGCGATGGCAGCGGCACCGGTCACCACCAAGATTGCCCATTCCTTCGGCGTGGCGCGCACCATGTTGTGGGCGGTCCTTTTCGCCGCGATCAGCTCGCTCGGCTTCTACTATGCGGATCAGTTCTGGATGTGGTTTCCGCTGCGCATCGTCTTCCACGGGGCGACCACGACCCTTTTCATCCTGTCCGAGTTCTGGATCAATGCCGCAGCGCCGCCATCGCGGCGCGGCCTGGTGCTCGGCATCTATGCGACCGTGCTGTCGGTCGGCTTCGCCTCCGGCCCCCTGCTCTTCTCCGTTCTCGGCAGTGACGGCATCCTGCCCTTCGCCGTGGGCGCGATCGCCATTCTCGTCGCCGCCATTCCGATCTACATCGCGCGCGGCGAAAGCCCGGCGCTCGACGAGAAGCCCAGCAGTCATTTCCTGCGCTACATCTTCCTCGTGCCGACGGCGACGGCCGCGGTCTTCATCTTTGGCGCCGTGGAGGTCGGCGGGCTGTCGCTGTTTCCGATCTACGCCACCCGAATCGGTTTTGGCGAATCGCAGGCGGCCCTGCTGCTGACCGTGATGGGCGTCGGCAACATGATCTTCCAGATCCCGCTCGGCATGCTTTCCGACCATCTGAAGGACCGCAGGCTGCTGCTGTCGGCCATGGCGGTGATCGGGCTTGCCGGTTCGCTGGCGCTCCCCTGGCTGTCGGAGAACTGGCTGCTAATGGCCATCGTGCTGCTTTTCTGGGGCGGCAGCGTCTCGGGCCTCTATACGGTGGGCCTCAGCCATCTCGGCTCGCGCCTCACCGGCTCGGACCTCGCGGCGGCCAATGCGGCCTTCGTCTTCTGCTACGCGGTCGGCACGGTCGCCGGCCCGCAGGCGATCGGCGCCGCCATCGACATTTCCGGAAACCACGGCTTTGCTTGGGCAATTGCCGGTTTCTTCGGCCTTTACGTGGCGCTTTCGGTGGGCCGGCTGCTTTTCAGAGGGAAACGGACTTGACTTTTCCGGCGCGATTTGTAGTTTCGCGCCAGATTTGCCGTGGGCTTCGTTCGGTCGTCCACGGCTTCGTTTATTAAAGGCAGGACGACCATGGCCAAGGCTACAACCATCAAGATCAAGCTGCTGTCGACAGCCGACACGGGTTTCTTCTACGTCACCACCAAGAACAGCCGTACGATGACGGACAAGATGACGAAGACGAAGTACGATCCGATCGCACGCAAGCACGTCGAATTCAAGGAAACCAAGATCAAGTAATTCTTGATCGGTTTTCAGCGTATCAGGCGCGTTGCCCCGGGCAGCGCGCCTTTTCGTTTTGGGAATCGGAGAATTCTTGCCGCGGGCTGAGCGCCCCTCGCCTGCTCCGTCTCGGGCGGAAGGACCACAGGCAAAAAAGGCACCGCGCCTGGCCGGCTGCGGTGCCCTTGCTTGAAAGATGGGGGTCGGTCAGTACACAAATACGGCACGAGGAACCGTTAATTACTTGCGTACCAACCGACCGACCCCACGACCCAGGAGATGCGGCGGACCTGAGCATCATGGGGCATCGATTGGCCTCTTCGCGAGGCGTTCTTTCTGTTGATCTCAACTTCGCTTAACTTCAGAAGAAAATCAACAGTTTCTTAACTCTTCCACATTTTG
Organism: Rhizobium sp.; assembly: GCA_020621905.1. Taxonomy (GTDB): domain Bacteria; phylum Pseudomonadota; class Alphaproteobacteria; order Rhizobiales; family Rhizobiaceae; genus Allorhizobium. Next base: position 15,151 of record JAHRYZ010000016.1, on the reverse strand, counting down.
CTTTCGGCTATGGTTAAAATGCGAGAGGACGGCACAGTTTAGAAGAGCCGACTACAATCAGGACCCCAATATTTTACTTAACGCCAATATTGCAATACCGAAGTAGTTTCCTGCGTCCAATGTGGAAAAATTCAATCTTCAAAGCCTTGGCTGCGAAGGGGACACAATATCCCGCAAATGCATCCGAAAACAAAAATACATCCGCGCAGGTAGAATTTGCCGGGCAGTCTATCTATAGTTGTGAAATACTCAGAGCACTCAGAAACGCATAGCCTTCGCGCCGAAAGCCAAAAGCACATCTCCAGGAAGAGCCTTTTGGGCAATGGAAGCGGTTCGCGCCGCAGAGCGATAAAACGCTGAATTCTGACCATTGTCATTCACAGGGAATTTCGGCGCAATCCCCCAATTCGGCAACTTGACAAAAAGAGAAGGACCGGATTGCCCCCGACCAGAGGCACGGCCCGCGTCGTTTCGATACACCAAGGGTCAGGCTGCGGCGGCCACCACCCTGTTTCGTCCGTCTCGTTTCGCCTGATAGAGCGCCAGATCGGCCTGCTTCAGCAACTGCTCCGGCGTATCGAAGCCACGGCCCGCCGTCGCGATGCCCATCGAGGCGGTGATGTCGAGCGACACCCCGGCCCCCTTGAGCACGAAGGGCTTGGACTCGATGATGCCGCGCAGGCGCTCTGCAATCACGGCCGCGACGTCGGCCGCCGTATCGGGCATGACGACGACGAATTCCTCGCCCCCGTAGCGGCATGCCAGATCGGCACCGCGCACGGTCGAGCGCACACGCATGGCGAATTTCAGCACCTCGTCGCCGGCGTCATGGCCATAGGTATCGTTCACCTGCTTGAAGCGATCAATGTCGGTGATGCACACCGACAGCGACTTGCCGCGCGCCTGAGCCCGGGTGAAGAGCATCTTCAGGTGGCTGTCGAGGTAGCGACGATTGTGCAGCCCCGTCAGGCCGTCCGTGACGGCGAGTTCGATCGTCTGCGTGACGCTGTGGCGCAGACGGTCGTTGAAGCGTTTGCGACGGATCTGCGTCAGCGTGCGGGCCACCAGTTCATTGGGATCGAGCGGCCGCACGATATAGTCGTTCACGCCGAGATCAAGCGCGCGGACGATCATCTGCTCGTCGCCATGCTCGGTGATCAGCAGGATCGGGATGAAGCGCGTGCGCTCCAGCGAGCGCAGCTGCGAGCAGAGCCGGAGCGGATCGTAGTCGTCGAGATTGCCGTTGACGATGACCAGGTCATAGGGGTTTTCGGCCGCATCGAACACGGAGGCCTGCGGGTCGGACATCGCGGTCACGACAGCGATCGGCTTCAGCGTCTTGATGATGCGTTCCTGGGAACTGCCGCGGCTGTCGACCAGCAGCACCTGGGCCGCCTCCTCGAGCCGGCCTTCGCTGAGGCGCAGGGGATCGTCGATGCCTATCGACTGGGCGGTGTCGGCGCGGATGCGTAATTCATCGCTGAGCGTCTTCAGGCGCACGAGGCTCTTGACCCGCGAGATCAGCTGCAGATCATTGACCGGCTTGGTGAGAAAGTCGTCGGCGCCGGCCTTCAGGCCGCGCACGCGGTCGGACGGCTGATCCAGCGCCGTCACCATGACGACCGGAATATGGGCAGTGCGCGGATTGGCCTTCAGCCGCTCGCAGACCTCGAAACCATCCATTTCGGGCATCATGATGTCGAGCAGAACCACGTCGACCTGGGTGCGGTCGCAAATGTCCAGCGCATCACGGCCGTTGTCGGCGGTCAGCACCTCGAAGTACTCGGCAATCAGGCGGGCCTCGAGCAGCTTCACATTGGCCGGAATGTCATCGACGACAAGTATTCTCGCGGTCATCGGCCCTGTTCCTCACGCGTCGCCCAGATAGGTCTTGATCGTCTCGATGAACTTCGGCACGGAAATCGGCTTGGAGACATAGGCTTCGCAACCGCCCTGGCGGATGCGTTCCTCGTCGCCCTTCATGGCAAAGGCCGTGACGGCAATCACCGGGATCACGTGTAGCTCGGGGTCTTCCTTCAGCCAACGGGTCACGTCGAGGCCGGAGACCTCGGGCAGCTGGATATCCATCAGGATCAGGTCAGGGCGATGCTTGCGCGCCAGATCAAGCGCCTCCATGCCATTACGGGTCTGGATCGTCTCATAGCCAGAAGCTTCGATAAGATCGCGGAAGAGCTTCATATTGAGCTCGTTGTCTTCGACAATCATTACCTTCTTCGGCATAAACCCCGTCCCCTCATCCTGCCTGGCATCCACAGATCGCTGCGGTGCGGCAGTTTGCACTCCTGGTGCGATGTCATGCTAAGGTCATTTGGTTGAGAAATAGGTAACTGTAACGAGAAATCCGGAAAGGCCCATGAAGAACAGCAGCATACCCATAAGTGCCGAGGAAACCGCCATCGCCGTTTTCGGCTGGCTTGCCGGCGAGCCGGACATGCTCGGCCGCTTTCTGGCCCTTTCGGGCACCCAGCCCGACCAATTGCGCCAGTCGATTCGCGATCCCGCCTTCATGGCCGGCATGCTGGATTTCCTCATGGCGCACGAGCCGACCCTCATGGCCTTCTGCGCGGCGACCGACACCAAGCCGGAAGCCGTCGTCAGCGCCTCGCATCACTACAATGGTCCGACGCTCGATTCGGGAGACTTCTGAATGACGCAGGGGGTCGACGCAATCCGGTTGAGCGATCGGCCCCTGGTCGTCTGCGACGTCGACGACGTCGTGCTGCAGTTCATCGTCCCCTTTCAATCCTATCTCGACAGTCTGGGTCACAGGTTGGTTCCCCGCTCGTTCCGGCTGCATGGCAATATCGTGTCCCAAGCGACGGAGACCGCCCTGCCCGACCGGGAGGTCAGCGATCTTATCGACGCCTTCTTCGACGCCCAGGAGACCTGGCAGACGCCATTTCCCACGACGGCAGCGGCGATCGAGGCCATCGCCCGTGATGCCGACATCGTGTTCCTGACCGCCATGCCGCCGCGCTTTGCCGACCGACGCCGGCGCCTGCTCGACTCGATCGGCCTCAGCCAGCCGCTGGTGGCGACCCAACAGCCCAAGGGGCCCGTTGTCGAAACCCTGCATGGCGGTCGCCCGCTGCCGGTCGCCTTCATCGACGACATGGCGCACAATCTGGTTTCGGTTGGAACCCATGTCAGCGATTGCCTGCTCTTGCACATGATCCCGGTCTCCGAGATCCATCGGCATGCGCCGCCGGCCGTGCCGCCCGTCCTGCGCGTTGCAGACTGGCCCGAGGCAACGCAGCACATCCGCCGGCATTGCAGCACTAGCCGGGCCTCATAAGAACGCCAGCCGCATCAGCGGCCTGCCCTCCTTGCGCAAGGCCACCTCTTCAAAACCGGCGGCGCGAAAAATCCGCGTCGGCCCGACATAGAGACCGACGGATTTCGACTGTTTGGTGCGATCGATCGGACAGGCCTCGACGCGGCTTGCTCCGTTTTGTCTGGCAAAGTCGACGGCTGCGGCCAGCAAGAGATGGCTGAGGCCGACACCACGGCCGGACGAGACGACGAAAAAGCAACTGATTGCCCAGACGCCCGGATCGGCCGCATCGACCTCGTCCACCGGGCGGGACACGGTGCGCGGCGAGTTCCAGTTGGGCACATCGCTGCGCGGCCCCACCTGCACCCAGCCGACCGGTTGGCCGTCGCGATAGCCGATCAGGCCCGGCGGCGGCCCGGACAGCACGCGCGCCCGCATGTACTGCTTCTTTTCGGTACCACCGAGCAGCTTGCGCTGCGCCGGCGCAAGGCGAAAATAGGTGCACCAGCAGCCATAACAGGCGCCCTGCGGCCCCATCACCATCTCGAAATCGGGCCAGAGGTCAGCGGTCAAAGGCTTTGTTGTGAACACGGTCTCATTCATCGAATCTTGCCTCTTGAGTGCGATCAGGCTAGCGCGTAAGGTGGCAATGTTCAACCTTTGTTCTCATCATGGCCGCGTCCAACGATCATCTTCCGGGATTTTGCCGCGATTGCCTGAAAGGGCAGCCGGAGGGCCGAAAGCGCTGTAGCCAATGCGGCAGCCCTCGTCTGGTCTATCATCCCGAACTCTACAGGCTGACACTCGCCCACATCGACTGCGACGCCTTCTATGCCTCGGTGGAGAAGCGCGACAATCCCGACCTCGTCGACAAGCCGGTGATCATCGGTGGGGGAAAGCGGGGGGTCGTCTCGACCGCCTGCTACATCGCCCGCATTCATGGCGTGCGATCGGCCATGCCGATGTTCAAGGCGCTGGAGGCATGCCCGCAGGCCGTGGTGATCAAGCCGGACATGGAGAAATACGTCCGGGTCGGGCGGCAGGTGCGCTCGATGATGGAAGAGCTGACGCCGCTCGTCCAGCCGCTGTCGATCGACGAAGCCTTTCTCGAGCTCAAGGGCACCGAACGGCTGCATCACGATCCTCCGGCGCGGGTCCTGGCGCGGTTTGCCCGGCGCGTCGAGGAGGAGATCGGCATCACCGTTTCCGTCGGGCTCTCCTACTGCAAGTTCCTCGCCAAGGTAGCCTCGGACCTGCAGAAGCCGCGCGGCTTTTCGGTGATCGGCGAGGCCGAGGCGCTGTCCTTCCTGGCGCCCCGCCCCGTCACCACCATCTGGGGTGTCGGCAAGGCCTTTGCCGCGACGCTGGAGCGCGACGGCATCCGCACCGTCGGGCAATTGCAGACCATGGAGGAAAGCGACCTCATGCGGCGCTACGGCACCATGGGGCAGCGTCTGTTTCGCCTGTCGCGCGGCATCGACGACCGCGACGTGCACCTCAACGACGCCGCCAAGAGTGTTTCGGCCGAGACCACCTTCTTCGACGACATCTGGCAGTACGAGGAACTGGTCACGCATCTGCGTTCGCTGTCCGAAAAGGTCGCGTGGCGGCTGAAAAAGAGCGGTATCTCCGGTCAGACCGTGGTGCTGAAACTGAAGACCGCCGACTTCAAGCTCAGGACGCGCAACCGCAGGCTGGACGACCCGACGCAGCTTGCCGACCGGATCTTTCGCACCGGGCTCGCCCTGCTGGAAAAGGAAGCGGACGGAACGCGCTTCCGCCTGATCGGCATCGGCGTCAGCGACCTCCAGGACGAGTCGCGCGCCGATCCGCCAGATCTCGTCGACGAACAGGCGCAGCGCCGGGCTGCGGCAGAGATGGCCATGGACAAGCTGAGGGAGAAGTTCGGAAGATCGAGCGTACAGACCGGTTATACGTTTCCCGGAAAGGGGAATACACGCATCTGAGTCTCTTTACTTGCTCGTACCCACGCCGATTAATACAAAGTGCGGAGCCGATGCACCGATCAAGTCTTTGCGTGTTTACACGAGTTCGTGAACGTCGAATTTTCTTCAAACCTTCCTTAAGCTTCCCATCATAGTCTGCCGCAATTCGTATTGCGTAGGGGATCCTGTATCATGTTCAAGTCGCTGGCTGCTTCGCTCGGCCTTCTGTCCGCGACCGTTTTTGCCACACCGGCCCTGTCCGGCAATGGCGCCTCGCTTCAGATTTTCGTCTCAAAGGCGGAGCAGACTCTGACCGTCTATGACGGCGACCAGATCATCGCCACGTCGAAGGTTTCCACCGGAAAGGCCGGCCACACCACCCCGTCCGGCGTCTTCTCGATCCTGGAAAAGCGCAAATACCACGAATCCAACCTCTATTCGAACGCGCCGATGCCGTGGATGCAGCGCATCACCTGGTCGGGCGTGGCGCTGCATGAATCGAACAGCGTGCCGAACTATCCGGCGTCGCATGGCTGCGTGCGCCTGCCGCGGGCCTTTGCCAAGCAGCTCTTCTCCATGACGGAGCGCGGTGCCCATGTAATCATCACCGACCAGCCGGTGGCACCGGTCTGGCTGGAGCACGCAAACCTCTTCACGCCACGCGTTGCCGTTCAGGCTGGCCAGTTGCTTTCCGACGCGGAACTGCGTCCAAGCACGCTCGATGCCTCGTTGAAAACGGTCGAAGTCGCGATGGCCGACGTTCTGCCGAAGGCAGGCGCCTCGGCCAAGGTCATGCTCGAGGAAGAGCCGCCGCTTCGCATCCTCATCACTCGGCGTGGCCAGCGCGAAATGCTGATCGACGCGCAGACCCTGCTCGGCGAACTCGGCTTCGACGCCGGCATTCCGGACGGGCATATCGGCAAGGCGACGGTGTCCGCCGTCAACGGCTTCAAGCGCTGGAAGGGCCTCGACACCAAGGGCGAACTGATTACCGCCGAATTCCTCGGCGAGCTGTTCAAGAGTGCCGGCAAGGGCGAGCCGCCGCTCGGCCAGATCATGGTGCGCCAGAAGTTCACGCCGCTGTTCGAGGCGCCGGTGACGATCGCCGATCCGCAGATCGCGCTCGGCACGCACCTCATCGAGGCCGTCGATGTGGATCGCTACGGCAGAAAGGCCAGCTGGCGTGCGGTGACGCTTGAGAACCACCTCTCGAATGCCACCACCAAGCGATTGGGCATCACGACGCCCGCCGACGATACGAGCGTCTACAATGCGGCAGCCGCGTTGGACCGCATCACCATCCCCGCCCATATCCGCCACCGGATCGAAACGCTGCTGAGCGAAGGCACGTCGCTGACCATTTCGGACACCGGCATCGGTCCGGAAACCGGCCCCGGCACCGACTTCATCACCATCACCCACCGCGCACCGAAGGCCTGATCAGGGCCTCGGGCTCAGACGAGTTCGACATCGACGACGCCCGGCGCCGTGCGCAGCGCCGCGGCGATCTCGGGCGAGATGCGGAACTTGTCGGTGAGTTCGACCTCGATCTCGCGCTGGCCGTCGTCCTTAATGACGATGAAGGAGACGAGCGCATCGCCGCGCGTGTTGAGATGCGCAGCGACTGCCTTCAACGGACCGGAATCGCGCACATAGACGCGCAGCGCCTTCTGCATCTGCACCGACTTCTCCTCCAGCGACTGGGCCGTCTGGATCCGCAGGCCGATACCTTCCGGCCGCTCTTCGGCGGCCACCGTGATGACGAGCGACTTGCCGGATTCGAGCAGGTCGCGGTACTGGTTCAGCCCCTCGGAAAACAGCACGGCTTCATACTGACCAGAGGCGTCGGAAAAGGTGACGATGCCCATCTTGTTGCCGGTGCGGGTCTTGCGCTCCTGGCGGGCGATCACCGTGCCGGCGAGCCGGCCCGCCGTCGCGCCCTGGCGGACCGACTGGGAGAAATCGGCAAAACTCTGCACCCGCATCTTGTCGAGCAGCGAGCGATAGGAATCGAGCGGATGGGCGGTGAGATAGAAGCCGAGCACCTGGAACTCGCGCATCAGCTTCTCCGACGGCAGCCAGGCGGTGTAGCCGGGAAATGAGATGCGCTCCGGTCCGGTCGCGCCGCCGGAACCGAACATGTCCGACTGACCGCTCACCGCATTTTCCTGGGCGCGCTGGGCATAACCGAGAATGCGGTCGAGGCCGCCCACGAGTTCGGCGCGGTCGTGGCCGAAGCAATCGAAGGCGCCGGCGCAGATCAGGCTTTCGAACACGCGGCGGTTCACCTGCTTCGGATCGATGCGCAGGCAGAAATCCTCGATATTGGCAAAGGGCTTGTCGCCCCTGACCTCGACAATGTGCTGGACGGCGGAATCGCCGACGCCCTTGAGCGCCGCCAGCGCATAGTAGATGCGGTTCGGCCCGGTCTGGAAATGGCGGAACGAGGTCTGCACCGAAGGCGGCACGATCTCGATGCCGAGACGGCCGGCATCCTGGCGGAAATCGTTGAGCTTTTCCGTGTTCGCCATGTCGAGCGTCATCGACGCGGCGAGGAACTCGGTCGGATAATGCGCCTTCATATAGGCGGTCTGGTAGGAGACGATGGCGTAGGCGGCGGCGTGCGACTTGTTGAAGCCGTAGTTGGCGAACTTGGCCAGCAGCTCGAAGATGTTTTCCGCCTGCGGCTTGGACACGCCGTTCTTCATTGCGCCGTCGACGAAGCGGGCGCTCTGCTGGTCCATCTCCGCCTTGATCTTCTTGCCCATGGCGCGGCGCAGAAGGTCGGCTTCGCCGAGCGAATAGCCCGACAGGACCTGGGCGATCTGCATGACCTGTTCCTGATAGACGATAACCCCTTGGGTCTCCTTCAGCAGGTAGTCGATCTGCGGATGAATGGAGGCGATCTCCTCCTCGCCATGCTTGCGGGCATTGTAGACCGGGATGTTCTCCATCGGGCCCGGACGATAGAGCGCCACCAGCGCAATGATGTCCTCGATGCAGTCGGGACGCATGCCGATCAGCGCCTTGCGCATGCCGGCACTTTCCACCTGGAACACGCCGACCGTCTCGCCGCGCGACAACATTTCGTAGGTCAGCTTGTCGTCGAGCGGGATGGCGGCGAGATCGACCTTGATGCCGCGCTGCTCCACCACGAAGTCGACGGCCGTCTTGAGGACGGTCAGCGTCTTCAGGCCGAGAAAGTCGAATTTGACGAGGCCAGCCTGCTCGACCCATTTCATGTTGAACTGGGTGACCGGCATGTCGGAACGCGGATCGCGATACATCGGCACCAGCTTCGACAGCGGGCGGTCGCCGATGACGATGCCGGCGGCATGAGTCGAGGCGTGACGGTAGAGGCCCTCGATCTTCTGGGCGATGTCGAGCAGGCGCGCGACGACCGGCTCCTCGTCGGCCGCCTCCTGCAGCTTCGGCTCCTCCTCGATCGCCTTCGACAGCGGCGTTGGGTTGGCCGGGTTGTTCGGCACCAGCTTGCAGATCTTGTCGACCTGGCCATAGGGCATTTCCAGCACGCGGCCGACGTCGCGCAGCGCCGCACGCGCCTGCAGTGAACCGAAGGTGATGATCTGCGCCACCTGCTCGCGGCCGTATTTGCGCTGCACGTAGCGGATCACCTCTTCGCGGCGGTCCTGGCAGAAGTCGATGTCGAAGTCGGGCATCGACACGCGTTCCGGATTGAGGAAGCGTTCGAACAGCAGCGAGAAGCGCAGCGGATCGACGTCGGTGATGGTCAGCGCATAGGCGACCAGCGAGCCCGCGCCCGAGCCGCGGCCCGGACCGACGGGAATGTCATGCTGCTTGGCCCATTTGATGAAGTCGGAAACGATCAGGAAGTAGCCCGGAAACTTCATACGCTCGATGACGCCGAGTTCGAACTCCAGCCGTTCGCGGTAATCCTTCTCGACATAGCCCGGGGCCATGCCAAGCGCCGCGAGACGTCCGTCCAGCCCCTCCTCCGCCTGGCGGCGCAGTTCGAGCGCCTCGGCGCGCTCGGCCTCCAGCGGATCGTCGCTGCCGCCGGTGAAGCGCGGCAGGATCGGCTTGCGCGTGTCGAGCACGAAGGCGCACCGCCGGGCGATCTCGACCGTATTGTCCAGCGCCTCCGGCAGATCGGCAAACAGCGCCCGCATCTCCTTCCGGCTCTTGAGATAGTGATCCGGCGTCAGGCGAAAACGATTGTCGTCGGAGACGATCGCATTGTGGGCGACCGCCATCAGCGCGTCATGGGCCTCATAGTCGTCGCGCGACGGAAAAAAGGCCTCGTTGGTGGCAACCAGAGGAATATCGTGCTCATAGGCCAGCGCCACCATGCGGCGCTCGTGGCCACGGTCGAATTCGCCATGGCGCTGCAATTCGATATAGAGACGGTCGCCGAACAGACGCTTGAGTTCCAGAAGCCGCGCCTCGGCCTGGGCACGGTGCCCCTCCTTGACAGCCAGGTCGACCGGACCCTTGGCCGCACCCGTGAGCACGATCAGGCCGTCGGTGCCCAGCTCTTCCAGCCAAGACATGCATATGTGCACGGCCTGCGAGGAATCGCCGCCGAGATAGGCCCGGCTGACCAGATCGACCAGATGCTCATAGCCGCCGGCATCGGCGGCCAGAAGGACGATCGCCGGATAGGCGCTGACCGACGACTGGCCGCTGCGCTTCTCGCCGCCGGCATCTTCCATGTCGATCGACAGCTGGCAGCCGATGATCGGCTGCAGGCCGTCACCGATCGCCTTCTGCGAAAATTCGAGGGCGACGAACAGATTGTTGGTGTCGGTGATGGCGATCGCCGGCTGATTGTCGGCGACGGCCTTGCTGAGAATCTTCTTCAGCGGCAGCGCACCCTCCAGCAGGGAGAAGGCCGAATGCAGCCGCAGATGGACGAAACCGGGATCTGTGCCGACCGGTTCCGAACCGCTCGCGCCTGCTGCCATATCGCCCATAGAGACCAATCCTCGTACCGCATCTGAATCAGCCGTGATTTTCGGCCGAGCGGCAGGGGAAGTCCAGAACAGTTTGCCCTGAAAGGGCGCTCTCTACAGCTTTAGGGCAAGCGGGCGGAAGGCGGAGGATCAGAGCGCCAACATGATCACCGAAACGCTGGCGACAAACATGGAAATCGAGGCGAATGCGGCGACGTCACGAAGAATTTCGGTCATGGCTCTCTCCTTACTCGTTATGTTTCTTTTATGTTCCTTCTTTGTTCACGTGTCAATACCATTATAAGTCGCTCTCTCGCGTGACTTCGTGCCGGAAGTCCGACAGACTGCGCTGATGGCGCTTTAGGGGATGGGCGTGATCAAACGGTTCTTTCTTGGTTTCGGTGGGGCTGCTGCCGGCCACGGGTGTTCCTGCCCAGCCGTTTCCGGCCGAGCGGATTGTCGCCGGAGCGTCGGGCGACTGGAACAAGGACGGAGCGACGGATCTGGCCCTGCTCGTTGCCCCCGGCAGCGATGACGAGGTCGTCGGCATTTATCTCTATGTCACGGAGAGCGATCGCGGCCTGCTGAGGCTGGTGACAGCAGCACCGGACAAGGTCTGGGGCAATACCAGACTGGATGGCTTATATGGCCGGGACCCGGCGATCACGGCGCTTGCCAACGGCTCCATCGCCGTGATGTCGCACAACTCCAGCATCGGCCGAGATCGCTGGGAAAAGACCCTGACGCTTGCCTATCGCGGGGGCCGGTTCATCGTCGCCGGCTACACCTATAGCGACTATGACACGATCGATAATGACAGCGGTTCCTGCGACTACAATGTCGTGACCGGCAAGCTGACGCGGGACGAAACCGCCCGAAGCGTGGCACCGAGGACCGTGTCGATCGAGGATTGGACCGACGAGATCGGCAGCACGGCTTGCGGGCACTCCTAGACGATCCCGCCCCCTCATCGACTATGCGACGAAATCGACCACCTGTCCGTCGATCAGCGTCACGCAGCGGTCCATCCGGCGGGCGAGCTCGTGATTGTGTGTGGCGATGAGGGCCGCAAGGCCCGACTGCCGGACCAGCGCCTCCAGCGCGGAAAAGACGTAGGACGCGGTCTCCGGGTCGAGATTGCCGGTCGGTTCGTCGGCCAGGAGCACCAGCGGCGCATTGGCGACCGCGCGGGCGATGGCGACGCGCTGCTGTTCCCCGCCGGAGAGCTCCGCCGGGCGGTGTTCGCCGCGATGGCCAACGCGCATGTAGTCGAGCAGCTGCGACGCGCGCTCGCGGGCTTCCTCGCGCGAAAGACCGGCGATCAGCTGCGGCATCATGATGTTTTCCAGCGCTGAGAATTCCGGCAGCAGGTGATGGAACTGGTAGACGAAGCCCACGGAATGGCGGCGCATGGTGGTGCGGCGCTCGTCCGACAGGTCCTGGCAGGGGACGCCGCCCAGCGTCACTTCACCTGCATCCGGATGCTCGAGCAGGCCTGCAATATGCAGGAGCGTCGACTTGCCGGTGCCCGAAGGGGCGACGAGGGCGACGGTCTCGCCGCTCCTCAGGCTGAAATTGGCACCCTTGAGGATGCTGAGGATCATTTCGCCCTGCCCGTAGTGGCGGTCGATGCCGGAAAGCGAAAGAACGGTGTCGGTGGCCATGGGACCAGTATCCTTATTCGTAGCGCAGGGCCTGGACCGGATCGAGGCGCGAGGCGCGCCAGGCCGGGAAGATCGTCGCCAGGAAGGAGAGGCTGAGCGCCATGACGACGACGGACACCGTCTCGCCGACGTTCATGTCAGCGGGCAGCTTGCTGAGGAAGTAGAGTTCGGGATCGAACAGCACCGTGCCCGAAACCCAGGAGAAGAAGCCGCGGATCGACTCGATGTTGAGACAGACGACCACGCCGAGCAGCACGCCCGCGAACGTCCCGGCCGTGCCGATCGCCGCGCCGGTCATGAAGAAGATCCGCATGATGGCGTTGGCGCTGGCGCCCATGGTGCGCAGGATGGCGATGTCGCTCGACTTGTCCTTCACCAGCATGATCAGGCCGGAAATGATGTTAAGCGCCGCCACCAGCACGATCAGGGTGAGGATCATGAACATCACGTTGCGCTCCACCTGCAGGGCGGAGAAGAAGGTCTGGTTGCGCTGACGCCAGTCGGTGATCAGGATTTCCCGCCCGGCGGCTTGCTCGATCTTGGGCCGCATCTCGTCGACCGCGTCCGGATCGGTTACGAACAGTTCGATCGACTGCACCAGGCCTTCGGCGTTGAAGTAGAGCTGCGATTCCTCGAGCGGCATGTAGATGATCGACGCGTCATATTCCGACATGCCGATCTCGAAGACGCCCGAAACCGGATAGGCCTTGACGCGCGGATTGACCCCGAGCGGGGTGATGTCGCCTTCGGGCGAGACCAGCGTGATCGTATCGCCGGCCGTGATGCCGAGATCGGCGGCCATGCGCGAACCGACCAGCACCCCCTGCCCGGCGGCAAAGCCCACCAGATCGCCGGCGCGGATATTGCCGGAGACGGTGGTGAGCCTCGTCATGTCCTCGGAGCGGATGCCGCGCACCAGCGCGCCGGTTCCGGCCCCGGCGCGGCCGGAGGCCAGCGTCTGGCCCTCGACGAGCGGCAGCGCCATGGTGACGCCCGGCACGGCTGCGAACTTGGTCGCCAGCTCCGCGTAGTTGTCCAGCGGCCCGGCGGCCGTCTGGACGATCATGTGGCCGTTGATGCCGAGGATGCGGGATATGAGTTCGGTACGGAAACCGTTCATCACCGCCATGACGATGATCAGCGTCGCCACCCCCAGCATGATGCCGAAGAAGGAGAAGCCGGCGATCACCGAGATGAAGGCTTCCTTCCGCCGGGCGCGCAGATAGCGCCACGCGACCATGCGCTCGAAGGCGGAGAAAGGCCGGGCGGCGCCGCCGCTTCCGGCTCCGGCCGTCTCATTGGCGGAGGATGCACTCGTCATGTCGTCTCCTGGGCCGGGTTATCCGACCAGCTTGTTGATGGCGGCCTCGATGGTCATCGTCTCGCGCGCACCGGTCTTGCGGTCCTTGATCTCGATCTCGCCATTGGCGACCGAGCGCGGGCCGGCAATGATCTGCACGGGAACGCCGATCAGGTCGGCGGTCGCGAACTTGGTTCCGGCACGGTCGTCGGTGTCGTCATAGAGCACGTCCTTGCCAGCCTTGGTCAGAGCGCCGTAGAGCCTGTCGCAGGCCGCGTCGCAGGCCGCATCGCCCGACTTCATGTTGATGACCATGCAGTCGAACGGCGCAACCGAATCCGGCCAGATGATTCCGTTCTCGTCATGCGAGGCTTCGATGATGGCGGGAACAAGGCGGGTCGGCCCGATGCCGTAGGATCCCATGTGGACAAGGTGTTCCTTGCCGTCCGGACCCTGCACCTTGGCGCCCATCGGCTCGGAATATTTCGTGCCGAAGTAGAAGATGTGGCCGACCTCGATGCCGCGGGCCGAGAGGCGATCGCTCTCGGGAATGGCGTTGAAGGCGGCCTCGTCATGCATTTCCGAGGTCGCGGCATAGACCGAGGTCCATTTGTCGAAGATCGCCTGGAGACCGGCGACGTCATCGAAATCGGTATCTTCGGCCGGAATGTCGAAGTCGACGAAGCTCTTGTGGCTGAAGACTTCGGATTCGCCGGTGTCAGCCAGAATGATGAATTCGTGGCTGTGATTGCCGCCGATCGGGCCGGTATCGGCGCGCATCGGGATCGCCCGCAAGCCGAGGCGGGAGAAGGTCCGCAGATAGGCGGCGAACATCTTGTTGTAGGAGTGGATCGCGTCGTCCTGGGTGAGGTCGAAGGAATAGGCATCCTTCATCAGGAATTCGCGCGAGCGCATCGTGCCGAAACGCGGGCGGATCTCGTCGCGGAACTTCAGCTGGATATGATAGAGGTTGAGCGGCAGGTCCTTGTAGGACTTGACCGAGGAGCGGAAAATGTCCGTGACCATTTCCTCATTGGTCGGACCGTAGAGCATCGGCCGCTCCTGGCGGTCCTTGATGCGCAGCATTTCCTTGCCGTAGTCCTCGTAGCGGCCGCTTTCCTGCCAGAGTTCGGCCGATTGCAGCGTCGGCATCAGCAGTTCGATCGCGCCGGCGCGGTTCTGTTCCTCGCGGATGATGGCATTAACCTTGTCGAGCACGCGCTTGCCGAGCGGCAGCCAGGAATAGATGCCCTGGCTCTGCTGCCGGATCATCCCGGCGCGCAGCATCAGGCGGTGGGAGACGATCTCCGCTTCCTTGGGGTTTTCCTTGAGGATCGGCAGGAAATAGCGCGAAAGACGCATAACAGGTTCCAACAGTTGAGGATTCCGCGAAACCAGCGGAATCAGCCATGACGAGGGTAATTCTCGAAGCGTTCATAGCGGTTTCCCTCCGCGAAGAAAACCCGCCAACGCCGCGCCGGCCCGTCACCCACAGGGCGATCGCAGATGGCTGACGAATGCCGCCGAAGTCGCCCGAATGCGGCTCTGCGTCACTTCCCCTGCGACAAATCCGACCCTGTGGATTTTTTTTGGCGACTGTAGCAAATATGCAAAAAATGGGGTGACAAAGCGCACAAGTTGGGCTAGCGTGAGCCCATAAAAGAGGCAGGGAGTTCAAATTCTTGCCAACTCGCGGTCAAGTCTTGGGAGGATCAGATCTTAGGCGCGCTCGTTCGCAGCCCCTTAAATGGTGAAGGATCACGCGATACTTAAACAAGGTCTTCGGACCTTGTTTTTTTTTGGCCTTGCGAGATCCTCGTTCGTGCGCGGCAACGGGAGCCGGGTCTCTTCCGGCGTGAAAAGACAGTCACTTAAGCCCTTTGTTTCAGGATTCGAATCAACCGTGCCCCGTGACTTCGCGCGGGCCTATGCCCTTGGACGAGAGCAGTCAGTCGAACTTGGGGAGGAGGTTCGGCAGGCTCTCAAGTCCGATGCCGAGATAGGTGGTCGCC
>JAHRYZ010000455.1 GCA_020621905.1 Rhizobium sp. | reverse complement strand
AACGCGCCGGGCGACATCAAATACGGCACCTCGGGCCGTCCGGTGCCGGGCTACAAGGTGCGGCTGGTGAACGACGCCGGCGACGATGTGCCCGATGGCGAGGTCGGCGAATTGCTGGTCGATGCCCCCTCAGCCGGCGAGGGCTACTGGAACCAGCGCAGCAAGAGCCGCCAGACTTTCGCGGGCCACTGGACCCGCACCGGCGACAAATACATTCGCGACGCCGACGGCCGCTACACCTTCTGCGGACGCAGCGACGACATGTTCAAGGTGTCCGGCATCTGGGTGTCGCCGTTCGAGGTCGAAAGCGCGCTGATCACCCATCCGGCGGTGCTGGAGGCCGCCGTGGTGCCGGAACCCGATCCGGAAGGATTGCTGAAGCCGAAGGCGTTCGTGGTGCTGCGGTCAGGTGCCGGGACCGACGGCCTGCGCGAGGCGCTGAAGGAGCACGTCAAGCAGAAGATCGGTCCGTGGAAATATCCGCGCTGGATCGATGTCGTCGATAGCTTGCCGAAAACCGCGACCGGAAAGATTCAAAGGTTCAAGCTGCGCGATGGGGCAGGGTAGCCTCCACACGTCGTCCCCGCGTTCGCGGGGACGACGTGGGTGAGGAGTGCGACGTCTCGATCACATCGGAAACTGACTCCATGACCACGCTCGCCCCCTCTGGCTTTCTCACCATCGGCGCGTCCGATCTCGAATACCGCATGATCGGTCCCGCGCCCGATCAGGCGCCGACCATCGTCATGCTGCACGAGGGCCTGGGGTGTGTCGGGCTGTGGGGAGATTTTCCGGACCGGCTGCAGGCCGCAACCGGCGCCGGTGTCTTCGTTTATTCGCGCCCGGGTTACGGCGCCTCCACGCCGGCCGAGCTGCCGCGCCGGCTCGACTACATGCATGTCGAGGCGCTCGACATATTGCCGAAGCTGCTCGACCGGATCGGTTTTCGCCGCGGCCTTTTGGTCGGGCATTCCGACGGTGCGTCGATTGCCGCGATCTACGCCGGCGGCACCGGGGATCAGCGGGTACGCGGGGTCGCGATGATCGCGCCGCATTTCGTCGTGGAAGATATTTCGGTGACCTCGATCGCCGGGATCAAGCAGGTCTACGAGACGTCGGAACTGAAATCGAAACTGGCGCGCTGGCACAAGGATGTCGACAACGCATTCTACGGCTGGAACGCCGCCTGGCTCGACCCGAAGTTTCGCAGCTGGGACATCTCGGAATATCTCGCCTACATCCGTGTGCCGGTTGCGATCCTGCAGGGTGCCGGCGACCAGTATGGGACATTGCGGCAGATCGAGATTGCCCAGGAAGAGTGCTATTGTCCGGTCGATGTGACGATCATCCCGGGCGCCGGACATTCGCCGCATCGCGAAGCGCCGGAGGCGACGCTCGATGCGATCTCGGAATTTGCAGGACGCATTTTGTACATCCACGAAGGCTTGCCCGGCCGAGCCGCGTAGCCTCGGCCGGGGCGGTGCCCCGGTGGGCATTGCCTT
>JAHRYZ010000015.1:24556-34695 GCA_020621905.1 Rhizobium sp. | reverse complement strand
GGGGTGGCGGTCATCCGCGCCCGGGCGGCGCTTGCCCTCGGCAAGCGGCGTCCGCCGCTGGCAACCGTCGTTTCCGGCGCGCTTGCCGCGGTCTCTTCACTGGTCCTGCTCGTGCCGACGGCGGTTCTCGCCACCGGCTGGTTCCTGGTGCTTCGCGCCCAGGGCGACGTGGCGCGCTATGCGGCCGGAGTGGTGGTCGGCATCAATGCTCTGATGGCGCTGCCCTTTGCCATGCGGGTGCTCTCGCCGGCCTTCGAGGCGCATCGGCTGCGCAGCGCCCGGCTCGCCGACAGTCTCGGGATCAGGGGCCTTGCCCGGTTCCGCTTCATCGACTGGCCGGTGCTGCGCCGGCCGATCCTGACGGCGCTGTCCTTCGCCATGGCGCTGTCGCTCGGCGATCTTGGCGCGGTCGCGCTGTTCGGCTCGGAAAACCTCACGACGCTGCCGTGGCTGATCTACAGCCGGATGGGCGCCTATCGCAATCAGGATGCCGACGGGCTGGCGCTTCTGCTCGGCCTCGTCTGCCTGATGCTGGCCCTGGCGGGAACGCCGGAGCCCCGGCGAAGGGAGACAGGCCATGCCGGATAGGAATGCCAGCGCCGTCGTGCTCGAGGATGTCCGGCTGAGACTCGGATCGGCCGAATTCCATTTCGACTGCCGCATTGCCAGGGGCGTCATCACAGCCGTCGCCGGGCCGTCCGGCTCGGGCAAGTCGACGCTCCTCAACCTGATCGCCGGCTTCGAGCAGCCGGATCAAGGCCGCGTGCTGATCGGAGATGAGGACGTGAGCCGGCTTTCGCCCGCCGACCGCCCGGTGTCGCTGGTGTTCCAGGACAACAACCTCTTTGCCCATCTCGACCTCTTCACCAATGTCGGGCTCGGCATCGACCCGGCGATGCGGCTGAAGCCGGGCGACCGGCTGGCCGTGAGCGAAGCGCTGGCCCGCCTCGAGCTCGGTGGCTACGAGAAACGCCTGACGGCGACGCTGTCGGGCGGCGAACGGCAGCGGGCGGCCTTTGCCCGGGCGCTGGTGCGCAGGAAGCCGGTCATGCTGCTCGACGAGCCGTTTGCGGCGCTCGATCCGGGCCTGCGGGCAGCGATGGCCGACCTCCTGCTGGACCTGCATCGCGAGACGGGCCATACGATCGTCATCGTCAGCCATGATCCGCAGGAGGTGGCACGGCTCGCCGCCGACGTGCTGTTCCTCGAAGCCGGCCGCATTGCGCTTGAGGCATCGCGGGAGACGTTCTTCACTCGGACCGACATCGCCTCCGTCGCCGATTTCCTCGGAAAGGCCGACGGCGGCTGACGCAACGGCACGAAGCCTTCGCCTTATTTTGGACGTTCGCCGGTGGCATTCGCTCAAGAGGACCTGACGAGTCCGTCTTTCTGCCTTTTCGTTCTTACTTATCCGGCGCCGCCTCTTTTTCCTCATGCAATTTTATCCATATCTAACGAATGATGTTAAAAGGGCCACACCGATGCGAGGTCTCGTTTCCCGGATCGATTTCCGGTTGCATCGGTACCTAGAGCGATTCAAAAGGAGGTTCGAGGGCGCGTTGTTGTTGAGGCAGGATGAACGTCATGGGCGGTAAAGGCGTATCGCTTGTCGGTCGCGTGCGGCGACACCGTCAGGCCGGTGTCGCGCGGGGCGCGGTCGCGCTTCTTTGCGCCTCGCTGGCGCTCAGCTCCTGCCAGACACTTTTCGAACAGGCCTATGTGCCGACCGTCGGCCCTTCCGACAATCCGCAGATCGTCGACCAGGTGCAGAAGGACGATCCGCGGGCCCAGATGGGCGCGCGCGAGCACCCGCGCATCGTCGCGAGCTATGGCGGCGAATATCATGACGACCGGACCGAGAAGCTGGTCGCCCGGATCACCGGCGCGCTGACCGCGGTCTCGGAGAACCCGAACCAGTCCTATCGCATCACCATTCTGAACTCCCCGGCGATCAACGCCTTCGCGCTGCCCGGCGGCTATCTCTACGTGACGCGCGGGTTGCTGGCGCTCGCCAACGACGCCTCGGAAGTGGCCGCCGTGCTCTCCCACGAGATGGCCCATGTGACGGCGAACCACGGCATCGAGCGGCAGCGCCGCGAAGAGGCGGAAGTGATCGCCAGCCGGGTCGTCGCCGAAGTGCTGTCGAGCGATCTCGCCGGCAAGCAGGCGCTGGCGCGCGGCAAGCTCCGGCTCGCCGCCTTCTCCCGCCAGCAGGAACTGCAGGCCGACGTGATCGGCGTGCGCACGCTCGGCGAAGCCGGCTACGATCCCTATGCGGCCGCGCGTTTCCTCGATTCCATGGCGAGCTACAGCCATTTCACCTCGGTCGATCCCGATGCCGACCAGAGCCTCGACTTCCTGTCGAGCCACCGAACGCGCCGCAGCGCGTCGAACTGGCAAGGCGCCATGCGCGCGCCTTCGGGCCGGAGGGCACGCATGGCGAATCGGGCCGCGACTACTATCTCAAGGGGATCGACGGCCTGCTCTACGGCGACAGCCCGCAGGAGGGCTATGTCCGCGGCCAGACATTCCTGCATGGGAGCCTCGGCATCCGCTTTGACGTTCCCGACGGCTTCCAGATCGACAACAAGGTCGAGGCGGTGCTTGCCACCGGCCCCGGCGACGTGGCGATCCGTTTCGACGGCGTGGCCGACGCCGAACGCCGCAGCCTGTCCAACTATATTTCCAGCGGCTGGGTGACCGGTCTGCTGCCGGAGACGATCCGCGAGATCACCGTCAACGGGCTGGAGGCGGCGACTGCGCGCGCCTCGGCGGAGCGCTGGGATTTCGACATCACGGTCATCCGCATCGGCCCGCAGATCTTCCGCTTCCTGACGGCCGTTCCGAAGGGCAGCGCCGTGCTCACCCCGACGGCGGACAAGCTGAGGGCGAGCTTCCGGCGGATCACCCCGCAGGAGGCGGCGACGCTGAAACCCCTGCGCGTGCGTGTGGTCACCGTCGGTCCGGGCGATACGATCGGCACGCTTTCGGCCCGCATGATGGGCACGGATCGCAAGCTGGAACTGTTCCGGCTGATCAATGCGCTCGGACCCACCTCCACGGTGCAGGCCGGCAACAAGGTCAAGATCATCTCGGAATAGATAAGGGGCCGGTTCATACCGGCCCTGCGGATACTGACAAGGCTGTCGCGCGCTCCCGCGTCATGCCCGGGCAAAGTCTTGGCCGAGACCGACATTTGCTGACTGTGGAGATTTGATGCCAGCCCACGCAGCCAGTTCCAGCATGAATCAACAACGATGCCCATTTTCTCAAAGGGGATTCTTGCGTTTAGAGGAGGTTGGGGCACCTCGCCGACCGCGTCGCGCCTGATGCGCCCGCGACCTTCATGTGCAGCGCAGGGACGTTACGCGAAGAATGGCCGCCCACTGCGCTTTACCGCTTGAAAGGGCAGACGAACTACCCTTATCTACATCCTGTTCTCAGGGCGGGGCGAAATTCCCCACCGGCGGTGTCCGGCTTTGCCGGGAGCCCGCGAGCGCTTCCGCCAAGGTGGAAGGCAGCAGATCCGGTGCGATGCCGGAGCCGGCTGCCGGAACTTCTGGAGTTCTGCCGTCTTCACGCGCTTCCCATCATCACCATCGAGGAGCTGATCCGGTACCGGAACCGGCAAGAAACGTCGGCGTCCGCCGTCGCCGCTTGACATGTGGTGCCGCGGTCAAGGGTGCTCGACCCGCTGACCGCGGCCTGCACACCGGGCTCCGGCGAACGCTCAGGTATCAACCTGACATGTCAGGTTGTGAAATCGGTTCTGCCGGACTTCCGATATGTCGCGCGCGAGAGCCCTTCAGGCCCACCGGATCCGGTGTCTCTTGGAGAGGATTTCCTGAACGCGAGACAGCTCCTCGTTACGCCTGACCTCGCTCCAGCCGAGTTCGGCGGCGGCGATCTCGGAAATCCGAAAGAGGGTCGCAAGCGACAGCCGCCCGGTCACGGCAAGGCCTGTTCGGCGCATCACGACGTCATCGAGACGAATGACGCGCTCGTTGCGCAGTATCCAGGTGATTTCCTGCTCGGAATGGCCGCATGTCTCATCCAGAAAGACCGGATTTCGGCCTTCCGACATCAATATGTCGCCTGCCTTGCTCCCGTAGCGGTGCAGTAGCTGCAGGGCGCGCGCCGGTTCCGTCGCGGTCGCACGAGAGATCGTGTCGAGCCATCTGTCCTGCTCGACGGCGGCGGGGTAGTCGCGGCCGCCCCCGATCGGCAGGCTGTCGGTCCGGACCCGCCGCGGATGATCGAGACGCTTGAGCAGCACGTCGGCGACTTCTTCGGCAAAGCCCCGGAAGGTCGTCCACTTGCCGCCGACGAGCGAAAAGATCGGCCATTGCCGACCTTCGGAGGCTTCGATGACCGGAGCGGAGTGGTCGCGGCTGATCAGGCCGGGTGCGGTGCCGTCGGATAGGGGCAGCGGCCGGATCCCCGAATAGGTATAGACGATCTGGTCGCGCTCGAAGGCCAGGCCCGGGAGAAGGCTTCTCAGACTGCCGAGGAAATAGTCGATCTCATCGTCTTCGCAGGCTATGGCGTCCGGATCGGACGCCCGGATGTCGGTGGAGCCCACCAGTACCCGCCCGTGATAGTCGAACACGAGGCAGATGCGCCCGTCATTGGCCTCGAAATAGATCATCCGGCCGGCGAGCGCGCGGCTTAGATCCGGATGATCGAGCAGGATATGGGATCCCTTGGTGCCGCCGATGAGGCGGGACGCCACGCCGAGTCGCGCATTGACCTTGTCGATCCAGGGACCGGCTGCGTTGACCACGACGCGGGGGCGCACTCCGCGAACAACCCCGTGCGCGTCGCGCAGCGTCACGGTTTCGCCGTCCGAGTTCTCGATCTCGGCATAATTGAGGGCAAACGATCGCGGCTCGGCGCGGACGCCGTCCTCGCCGAGCTCGAGGACCAGTCGTTCAGGATGAACGATCTTGGCGTCGTAATAGAGCCCTGCGGCGACGATCTGCGGGGTGAGAGGGGGGATGTTGGCAAGCGCCATCGATCTGGACCACATGGAGTGGCGCGGCATCACCCGGTGGCGAGATCCGTAGAAATCATAGAGAAGCAGGCCGATCTTGATCAGCACGGCTCCCCGGCTGCGCGGTGCGGTCGTCGAGCCGAACAGCGTGCGGATGGCGGCGGGAATTCCGTTCAGCCACGAGAAGATCGGGATCACGGTCGGCAGGGCACTGACTGCATGGGGCGCGTTCTTCAGCAGCAGGTTGCGTTCCTGGTGGACGGGCAACGAGGCCGAGCTCGCCGGTCTCCAGGTACTTGATGCCGCCGGATCAGGCGGGAGGGGGGCGCCGAGGCCAAGTCCGCCTGTCCGATGAGGTGACGACGCCCTGGGGCACAGATCCTGAACGGCCGGCTCCGTTGATGCCCGCCGATGATCAGAACCTGGTCTTCAACCGTGCTCATGGTGTGTCCTTCGACGCCAGATCCTCGAGTTCAGTCCACAGGGAGCTGAGCGTCCGGCTTGCCCTGCAATGCAACCGATAGCGCTCGGCCAGCTCAGTGGCGGTGGCGTCGGTGGGAGTGAATATCCTGTCGTGCATCTCGCCGAAGCGCGGGTCATGATAAGGTGAGGCGAACATGCCGACTCCGGCCCCCGCGCAAAGGGCAGCGCCCCATGCGGCGGCTTCTTCGGTATCGGTCGTCGTGACGGGCAGGCCGAGGACATCAGCCATCAGCTGGGCGAACAGGGGATTGCGGGATATCCCGCCGGTGAGCCGGGCGGCCGTGATCCGGAAGTTGTCGCGAAGGGCATCCACATGCAGACGATGGTTGAAGGCAATTCCTTCCAGCACCGCCCGAAGCATGTCGCCGCGACCATGCCAGCCGCGCAGCCCCAGGAAGCTGGCGCTTGCGGCGGCACCGTGGGGTGATCCGAACAGATAGGGGTGATACATCAGGGAAGACGGGCTGGAGAAGGCGCGCTCGATCTCACGGGCAAGCACCGCATGAAACGACTGTCCGTCGCGTTCGGCGGCGGCCTTGTCGGTCGCGCACAACTGGTCGATGAACCAGTCGTAATTCGTCGCCGAGGCAGGTGATATCGCCATGTTGTTCCACTCGCCCCGTCGCAAGCCGTTGCGGCAGAACCACTCGCTCCCGATCTTCGGACGCGAGGTCAGGGTCTCGTTGATCGAGTAGGTTCCGGCAACGATGGCGACGATCCCCTCGGCCAGGCCGCCAATTCCGAGCGCCGACGCAGTCACGTCATGGATGCCGGCTACGACGGGAGTCCCGCGCATCAGGCCCGTCGCCGCGGCAGCTTCTGCCGTGACCGTGCCTGCGACATCATCGGGATTCTGGACCGGCGGAAGTGCGTGCTGCAAGGCACCCAGCCCGAAGAGTTCGAGGATCTGGGCATCGTAGGTCTGGGTCTCAACGTTGGAGAAGGACGTGCTCGCCTCGGTCAGATCGGTCCCGATCGTGCCGGTCAGGCAGTAGCGCAGCCAGTCCTTGCAAGCAACGACATGGCCGATCGCCGCATATCGTTCGGGCTCGTGCCTTTTCACCCAGGCAAGCAGGGATGCGGGGGCAGAGGCATGTGGCATCTGCCCCGACAATCGCAGCGCGATTTCCGACAGCCCTTGCCGCTCCCAGTCCCGGACGATGCCGCAGGCGCGGCTGTCGAGCGAGAGGATGCCGTTGCCCAGCGGCTGCCTGCTGGAATCGAGCAGGTAGAGGCCGTCGCCATGCGCGGTGGCCGCGACGGCGGCGATATCCGAGGCCGTCCGGCCCGCGGTCGCTATTGCTTCGCGTATAGCGGCCGCGGTTTCCCGCCATAGCTCTCTCATGTCACGTTCGACGTGGCGGGGGCGATCGATGATCTGGCTGATCCGCCGTCGCGCGATCGACAGGGGTTTCCCGGCTTCATCGAAGACGACGGCTTTGGTCACCGTCAGACCGTTATCAATACCCAGCAGGCACACCATGGCCGTCTCCCGTCACGCCGTCGACTGCCACGGGGCGACGACCACGTTGACGCCTCGGGACTTCAGCTTGAGCACCTCGGCGGAGGGCATGTTGGCGTCGACGATCACCGCGTCGAATTCGTCCAGCCGGCACATGCCGTGAAGGGCGCGGCGCTCGAATTTCGTATGGTCTACCAGAAGGATACGTCGACGGGCGCACTCGAACATCGCGCGCTTGGCTTCCACCATGTCCGGTGACTGGTGGAATACCATGTCGTCGGTGATGGCCGAAACGGACAGGAAGACCTGATCGGCGCGCAGGCGGCGTATCTCGGCGGCCGTCGCGGGACCGACGAAGGCGTTGCACCAGTTGTGGAACTGGCCTCCGAGGCCGAGCAGCGTCACATCGCTGACGCCACGCAGCGCATTCATCAGGGTCAGCGAATTGGTGATCGCGGTCAAAGGCACGCGCGAGGAGATATGGGGTATCATCTGCAGTACGGTGGTCGAATCGTCGAAGAAGATCGCCTGTCCGGGCTCGATGAAGGTGGCCGCCGCCGCGGCGATCGCCTTCTTCTCTACAGATTGTCGGGTGGAGCGGTAGACGTCGCTGGATTCGACGTAGCTCGTCGGGGCGGCAGACACCACGCCGCGGGTCTTGCGAAGCAGGCCGCGGCTTTCGAGGTCATCGAGGTCGCGGTGTACCGTCATCAGGCTGATGCCGAAGCGATCCGTGAGGTCTTCGATCCGCATTGTCCCTTCAGACATCACGGCTTCGGCGATGAGCTGCCGGCGTGCGATCTGTCGCGCCTGCCGGCTGTCGCTCGGAAAATCATCGACACTCGACCGTTCGGCTGTCAGGTTCTGATTGTCGTGTAATTCCATCCGCCATTTCTCCCGACCACAAGCGTTCATCTACGGTCCATCCGTGTCGGCAAGCAACATGGCGCGCGGAAACTCCCGTGGACGAGGATGGGAGGGCGCAAGGGTTGCGACCTCCCGATTTGAACCTATTCCGACAGGGTGAACGGGCTGTCGCTTGTCGACGCCTCCTTGGTGATCAGGAGGCAGTCAAGAGCTGTTTTTCGCATGCCCGGTCGAGCTGTTCTTGATGAAGTTGTCGGCTGCTGACGGTTTCGGCCGAAACCTAAACCGGCTGACGGTGTACTGCATTTCGCCGGCCTTGACGGCCTCGACCGCATCCGGCGAGCCGTCGAAACCACCGACCTTCACGTTGGCCAGCTTGCCGGCTTCCTTGAGGGCCGCGATCGCGCCGAGCGCCATTTCGTCGTTACCGGAGATCACGCCGTTGATATCCGGGTTCGCCTGCAGCAGGGACTGCATCTTCTGGTAGCCCTGCGTGCGATCCCAGTTGGCGACTTCCTTGCCGACCTTCTGGAGGTCCGGATACTGGGTGATGACGGTTTCGTAGCCGTTCGAGCGGGTGGCGGCGTTGTTATCGGCCGGGTTGCCGAACAGCTCGACGTAGGTGCCCTTGTCGCCGATCATCTTGACCCACTGCTCTGCGCCGAGCGCAGCACCCTGGGCGTTGTTGGAGACCAGCTGGGCCTTGGCGAGCCCCTCCTGGTTGATTTCTGCATTGACCAGGATGACCGGGATGCCGGCGGCCACGGCCTTCTTTACCGCGCCGACGGAGCCATCAGCATTCGCCGGGTCGAGGATGATCGCCTTCGACTGATTGGTGATCGCCGTGTCGATCAGGGTCGACTCGGTATTGGTGTCGCCCTTGTGGGCCGCAACATTCGCGGTGTATCCGAGCTCCTCGGCCGTTGCCTTGGCCACGTCGCCTTCCGTCTTCCAATAGGGGTTGGCCGGATCCGTCACGATGATCGAGATGAGATCGCCGGCGAAGGCCGCGCTCGACAGCATGGCCGATGCGAACGCTGCGATGACGAGCGTTTTCGTGGATTTCAACATTGGTTTCTCCTCCTCTGTGTTGAACCTATTGCCGGTTTGGCAATTTCTTGTCCCCGGTCGAAATGCTGGAACCGGGATGCAAGCTTCGATGCGTCAGCTCCTGCGCGCACCCGATCCGTACTGGAGCGAGTTCATCAGGACTGCGAGAACAATGACGGCGCCGGTAAAGACGGTCTGCCAATAGGACGACACGCCGATGATCACGAGGCCGTCGGACAGGAATCCGATGACGAAGGCCCCGAGCATGGTGCCGCGTACCGTGCCCCGCCCGCCGGTAAGGGCCGCGCCGCCGATGACGACGGCAGCGATCGCCGTCAGTTCGTAGGTGGTGCCGGCAGTCGGACCTGCGGAGGTCAGCTGGGACGACAGGACGAGCCCGGCGACGGCGGAAAGGATGCCGGAAAGCGTATAGACCGTGATCTTCACGCGCTTGACGGGAACACCGGAGAGGTCCGCCGCGCGCTCGTTGCCGCCCGATGCATAGAGCCAGCGGCCGAATGCCGAGCGGCTGAGCAGGAGGCCGGTGACGGCGGCGAGGGCGATCAGCACGATGACCGAGATCGGTATGCCGCCCAGCCGATTGAATCCGAGCCAGTCGAAGCCCGTATTGCCCAGTTCCGGGCGCCCCGACAGATTGTTGTATGTGAGACCATTGGTCTGGAGCAGGGCGATGCCGCGGGCCACATACATGACGCCGAGCGTCGCCACGAAGGCGGGAACGCGGAACACCGCAATCAATATGCCGTTCACCGCACCGAGCAGAGCGCCGACCGCGAGCGTCAGCACGACGACGGCCCAGACCGGCGCGTACAGGATGACGCCCAGGGACTGCAGCTCGACACCCTGCATCAGCGCGCCGGCGACGACGCCCGACAGGGCGAGGATCGACCCGACCGAGAGATCGATCCCGCCATTCAGGATGACGAGAAGCATTCCGATGGCGAGGATGCCGTAGATGGCGACATGCGAAGCCATGATCAGGAAATTCGACACGGTCAGGTAGTTCGGCGACAGCCACGAGAAGACGGCGATGATGGCGATCAAGGCCAGGAACGCGCGTCCTTCCAGCAGGATATGGCCGATGCTGATGCCGCTATGCCTGTTCGGCGAAGGGGCGGCTGTTGCGGACTTCTCGGACATTGGCTTCTTCCCTGAACCCTTGGCCATTAATGAGTGACGGCCTCGCCCGAGGCGGCCAGGATTTGTTCTTTGGTAACGGTGGAATCGAACTCGGCGGTGATCCGACCCTTGCGCATGACGATG
>JAHRYZ010000015.1:842-24546 GCA_020621905.1 Rhizobium sp. | reverse complement strand
GCGACCGACAGGCATTCCCCGACCTCGGAGGTCGAATAGACGACGGCAAGGCCGGATCGCGCCCGTTGCGCCAGAAGCTTGAACACCTCCGCCTTGGCGCCGATGTCGATCCCGCGTGACGGCTCGTCGAGCAGCATCACTTTCGGATTGGTCGCCAGCATCTTCCCGATGACGACCTTTTGCTGGTTGCCGCCGGAGAGGGAGCCGATTGCGGCTCCGCCGCCCGTGGTCTTCACCGTCACCTTGCGGATCGTATCGTCGATCAGCGTCTGCTCAAGCCCCTTCTGGGTGAATAGCCCCCGGGTGAAGTTCATGATCGAAGCGAGCGAGAGGTTCTGGCCAACGGTCATGGTCTGGACCAGGCCATCGCGCTGGCGGTCCTCGGGCACCAAAGCGAGCCCGGTCGCGATCCGCTCCGCAATGCTCAGGCGAGATATCTCACGGCCTTCGAGCAAGATCTCTCCCGAGGATTGCGCGAACCGTCCTGCGAGAGTCTCCAGCAGTTCGGTTCGCCCGGCACCCATCAGCCCGTAAATGCAGACGATTTCCCCGGCCTTGACATCGAGCGACAGGCGGTCGACCACATTGAAGTCCGCGCCTGCGGGATCGGGCACCGTAAGAGCCCGAACGGAAAGGGCCGTCTCACCGAATTCGTAGCCGGTTGGCGGCGAGCCGAGGTCGTAATTTTCGCCCACCATGTTGCGGACGATCCAGTTCAGGTCGATGTCCTTGCGCGGGGCGTAAGCTGTCATCGTGCCATCCCGCAAGACCACGGCATGGTGCGTGATCTGCAGCGCCTCCTCCAGGTGATGGGAAATGTAGACGATCGACACGCCACGGGCGGTCAGGTCCCGGATCACCTTGAACAGCACCTCGACCTCGGAGGCGGAAAGTGCCGACGTCGGCTCGTCCATGATCAGGATGCGGCTGTCGACAGACAGGGCGCGGGCGATCTCGACGATCTGCTGCTGGCCGAGCCGCAGCTCCTCGACGGGGGTACGCGGGTCGATGTCCTCTTCCAGTTCGTCGAGGAGGCGACGGACTTCCCGTTCCTCCGCGGCGAAATCCACGCCGGTCGGACCCTTGATCTCGCGCCCCATGAAGATGTTATCCCGCACCGACAGATTCGGTGCCAGGGACAGCTCCTGGTGAATGATCGAGATGCCCCGATCGCGCGCATCCGCGGCCGAGTGGAAGGAGACGGGTTCCCCGTCGAGAATGATCTCGCCACTGGTCGGCCTGACCACGCCGGAGAGAATCTTCATCAACGTGGATTTGCCCGCGCCGTTCTCGCCGAACAGAGTGGTAACCTGCCCGCGATGAATGTCGAAGTTCACACCCTTGAGGGCATGGATGCTGCCGTAAGACTTCGCAATGTTGCGTGCCGCCAGAACGACGCTCGTCGAAGCAGTGGCGTTGGTGACCGAGGCGCTCATTTCACCGTCACTTCCACCGGAGTAATCATCCAGTTCTTCGGATTGACGAGGCGAAAGGCCCTGTGATCTCCAAGGTCTTGCCGCTCAGCAAGCGGTGTCGATGCTGTCGAGCACGGCCTTTTTCATCGCCCGATTGATCGCCGAGCCTGCGTCTGGTATTCGATCTGGTTCTGAACATGCCAAGGCGATGTCGCCGGGCGCATCCCGGAGATCCGTTCCGTTGATGGCGGGACCGGTCTGGAGCCTCACTTTGATTTCCGGTGGCATGCCGTCCACAGCAAGGTCATAGACTCCCGATTTCGCGCTACCCGCCACGCCGACGAGCTTGACCATCATGATGGTGCCGGTCGTCGACATCGTGCCGTATTTCTTCGCCGCAGCTGCCTTGTCGGCCAGCACTTCCGCGGCGACCGCGACGCCGTCGACGGCCTTCTCCACGATGAAAGCCTGAATGCGCGGAAACTCCTTGTCGCCATAGCTGTCCGGCGCAAAGGCCTGTTGGCGCACGTCATTGTCCGAACCGATATGAACCACGGTCGTATCGAGCGCCATTGCCGCCACCACCGCGACGCCCAGCGCCAGCGCAAGCAGCGAACCGCGGTGGGAGGTTTGCCGTACCTTGGGTGCGGATTCGGAGCTCATCGCAATTCTTCCGTCAAATTGGACCGGGGGGAGAGGCTCTCAACAGAGGCGCACCGGCTGGCGCGGATCGCCTGCAGGACGCGATCCTGCGGTGAGGCGGCGGCGTTATTGTCCATGGGCTCCTCCCTGAGACGATGAGCGCAGGCAACTGTCCTCCCAGTTGCGAGATCATCACACAACAAAAGTTACATCCGCTCTGTGCAAGGCGTCAAGTGTATTACATTGCAAATTTTGAAATTTTTTACAATTCGATGTCGGGGGCCGCCGTTTCCGGCAAAGTTCCCCCGCAGTCTCTCCATGTTCAGCACCCTTCAAATGCCCGGTGTCGCGCTCTTCGGCGGCGCAAAAAAGTCGGACGAGATCATGGCGCATGATGCTGTACTGCAATGTAAACACGTAATTTTTCAGAGCGCTCTGGGCGAGTTGGCTGTGTGAAGTGCGGCGAAGGGGTGGGTGGGACTCTCGTCGCGCACAGCGTGTCCGTCTCGCCGCCACTGCTGTGGTCCGGTCCTCGCTGGCGCGGTGGAGCTGGAGTCTTGAGTGCTTGACAAACCTATGGAACGCTGAAATTATTTGCAATCAACGCAAGAAAAATCGATACTTGCGTTATCTAAGTGATATAATTTCATGGTGAGGTGGTGTGGTCCTGCTGCGCTATGCCTCTTTTGAGATTGCTCCAGGGAGGATGGGGATGAACACGGGCGCGAGCAGAATTTTGCGGGCGGGGAGCGCGCGTCATGCCCGGTGACGTGCTGATCGGGATCGATGCCGGCACATCAGTCATCAAGGCTGTCGCCTTCGATCTGCGTGGAGCGCAGATAGCCTCCTCCTCCGTTCCCAACAGATTGCAGTCAAACTCTGACGGTTCGGCCACTCAGGACATGACCAGGACCTGGGCGGATTGCGCGGCGGCGCTCCGGGGCCTCGCCGAAAAGGTACCGTCACTTGCCGAGCGCACGGCGGCCATTTCCGTGACGGCGCAGGGTGATGGCACCTGGTTGGTCGGTCGTGACAATCAACCTGTGACCGACGCCTGGCTCTGGCTTGACGCGCGAGCCGCCCCCACCGTCGAGAAGCTCGCGTCCGGTCCGTTGAGCAGAGCCCGCTTCGAGGCGACCGGAACGGGTCTCAACGCCTGTCAGCAAGGCAGCCAAATGGCGCATATGGAGCGCGTCGCTCCGGGTCTCCTGGATGCGGCTGAAGTCGCCTTGCATTGCAAGGACTGGCTTTACCTTTGCCTCACCGGCGTGCGGGCGACCGATCCGTCCGAGGCGAGCTTCACCTTCGGCAATTTCCGTACCCGCTGCTACGACGATGTCGTCATCGAGGCGCTGGGCCTGAGCGACCGTCGTCGTCTCCTGCCCGAGATCGTCGAGGGCACGCAGCTGACGCATCCGCTCTCCGGGGCAGCCGCCGCCGAGACCGGCCTGAAGGCCGGAACGCCTGTTTGTCTCGCCTACGTGGACATGGTGATGACGGCCCTCGGTGCCGGAGACTGTGGTGGCTCGCGCGAAGCAGCCTGCTCGATCGTCGGTTCCACGGGGGTGCACATGCGGGCCGTGACCAACGCCGCCGTTCATCTGAATGCCGAGGGGACCGGTTACGTCATGGCGCTGCCGATCCCGGGCATGGTCGTGCAGGCCCAGACGAACATGGCGGCCACACTGAACCTGGACTGGATCCTCGGAATTGCCGCCGAGCTGCTGGAAAGCGCAGGCCGGCAGGTGACGCATGCGGATCTGCTGGCCAGGATCGACGCATGGCTGGAGGCCAGCAGCCCGGGCCAAGTCGTGTACCATCCCTATATCTCCGAGGCCGGCGAGCGAGGCCCCTTTGTCAATTCCCAGGCCCGCGCGGGTTTCGTGGGACTGTCGGCCAACCATCGGTATGCCGATCTGGTGCGTGCGGTGGTCGAGGGACTCGGCATGGCCCTGCGGGACTGCTACCTGGCCATGGGTGGGTTGCCGTCCGAATTGCGACTTTCAGGCGGAGCGGCTCGCTCTCCCGGCCTTCGCGCGATCCTGGCGGCATGCGTGGGCGCCTCGGTCAGGGTCTCGTCGCGGGAAGAGGCGGGAGCTGCCGGTGCCGCAATGATGGCGGCCGTCGCGATAGGGGCCTATCCCGACATGCATGCCTGTATCGCGGACTGGGTGACGCCTCTGCTCGGGACGCCGAAGAGCCCGGATCCGGCACTCGTCGACGTCTATCGGCGCCTGTTTCCCGCCTTCCAATCATCGCGCGTAGGACTTTCGCCCGCCTGGAGCCTGTTGGCCGCCGCGCGCCAGAATACGGCCACCTGAGGTGGCGAAGAGGAGTTTTCCATGACCAACGAAACCGGAATGATCGACATCTTCGTCATCGGTGGAGGCATCAACGGGGCCGGCATCGCACGCGATGCCGCCGGGCGCGGGTTAAAGGTCGTCCTGTGTGAGAAGGACGACCTGGCCCAGGGCACGTCTTCCCGTTCGGGCAAGCTCGTGCATGGTGGTCTGCGCTACCTCGAGTTCTACGAATTCCGCCTGGTGCGGGAGGCGCTGATCGAGCGCGAGGTGCTGCTTAATGCGGCCCCGCACATCATCTGGCCCATGCGGTTCGTGCTGCCGCACAGCCCCGAGGACCGTCCCGCCTGGCTGGTCCGGCTCGGCCTCTTCCTCTACGATCACCTCGGGGGGCGTCGAAAGTTGCCGGGGACCCGCACGCTCGACCTGCGTCGTGATCCCGAGGGAACGCCGATCCTCGAGCGCTACAAGCGCGGATTCGAATATTCGGATTGCTGGGTCGACGATGCCCGTCTCGTCGTGCTGAACGCACTCGGCGCGGCCGACAAGGGCGCCGAGATCCTGACGCGCACTGCCGCCGTGTCCGCCCGCCGCGAGAAGGGCGCCTGGACCGTGACGACGCGCAACAGCATCTCCGGCGAGACGCGGCAATTCCGCGCCCGCTGCATGATCAACCGTGCAGGTCCCGCGTCCGACATCATCGGCCGGGTCGCCGGCTCGAAGTCGACGCGTAATGTCCGGCTCGTCAAGGGTAGCCACATCATCGTGCCGAAATGGTGGAGCGGAAGCCATGCCTATCTGGTCCAGAACCACGACAAGCGGGTGATCTTCATCAACCCCTATGAAGGCGACAAGGCCCTGATCGGAACCACCGACATCGCCTATGAAGGGCGTGCCGAGGATGTTCAGGCCGACGAGAGCGAGATCGACTACCTGATCAAGGCGGTCAACAGGTACTTCAAGGAAAAGCTGCGCCGGAGCGACGTCATCCATTCCTTCTCCGGGGTTCGCCCGCTGTTCGATGACGGCAAGGGTAATCCGTCGGCCGTCACCCGCGACTATGTGTTCGATCTCGACGAGACGGACGGCGTGCCGCTGCTGAACGTGTTCGGCGGCAAGATCACGACCTTCCGCGAACTGGCCGAGCGCGGCTTGGCGCGGCTCAGGCATGTCTTCCCGGCCATGGGAAGAGACTGGACGGCCGACCTGCCGCTGCCGGGTGGCGACATGCCGCGTGCCGACTTCGAAACCTTCCTGAACGAGTTGCGATCGGCCTATTCGTGGATGCCGCGGCCGCTCGCACTTCATTTCGCGCGGCTCTACGGAACGCGTGCGAGCGATGTGGTCGGCGGTGCAACCAGTCTCGCCGGACTGGGGCGCCACTTCGGCGACCGTCTCTACGAAGCCGAAGTGCGATATCTTGTGGCAAATGAATGGGCCATGACCGCCGAAGACATCCTCTATCGTCGCACCAAGCATTGTCTGCATCTGACCGAGGCCGAGAAAGCCGCCTTTGTCGCCTGGTTCGACGTCGAGCAACTGCATAGCGTCGCCTGAAGCGGATCCTCACGATGAAACTCACGCTGTCCCTCAACACGAACCCGCTCGTGAACCGGTTTGCCGATCCTGACGATCTGATCGAAACGGTCGCGCGGGATCTCCGGATTCGCGACCTGCAACTGACGCACGAATTCATCAATCCGGGCTGGCCCGCCGCCATCACCCGCCGGCTGACCCGGCAGATGGCGGCCGCGCTGGCTCGCACGGGCGTGCGGGTGACTAGCGGCATGACCGGCCCCTACGGCCGTCTCAACCACTTCGGCCATCCCGACAAGGAGGTGCGCCGCTACTATGTCGACTGGTTCAAGACCTTCGCCGACATCACGGCCGATCTGGGTGGCAAATCGGTTGGCACTCAGTTTGCGATCTTCACCTACAAGGATTTCGACGATCCGGCCCGGCGGCAGGAGTTGATCCAGATCGCCGTCGATTGCTGGTCGGAAGTTGCGGAGCACGGCAAGTCGGCCGGGCTGGATTACGTCTTCTGGGAGCCGATGAGCGTCGGTCGCGAGTTCGGCGAAACCATCGCCGAGTGTCTGCGGCTGCAAGGCCGTCTGTCGGCAGCCGGAATGGCCATACCGATGTGGATGATGGCCGATATCGACCACGGCGACATCACCTCGCCCGATCCGCAGGACTATGATCCCTATGCATGGGCTCGGGCGGTCCCCAAGCTGTCGCCGATCATCCACATCAAGCAAAGCCTCATGGACAAGGGGGGACACCGCCCGTTCACCGCCGAATTCAACGCCAAGGGACGCATCCACCCGGAACCACTGCTGGCGGCGCTCGAACAGGGCGGTGCGGTCGACAATGAAATCTGCCTCGAGCTGTCGTTCAAGGAACGCGAACCGAACGACCGGCAGGTGATCTCGCAGATCGCTGAAAGCATCGCGTTCTGGGCGCCGCATATCGATAGCGGAGTCGAGGATCTCCACCTCTGACGTGTATGTGGCACGGCCCCGAACCGCTCCTGGCGTTCAGTCTGCCAAGGGGCGCCGAGATTTGCCTTAGTCGGGAAGGCACGAAGAATGCACGGGGTCGCGTCGGCGCATCCGGCCGGGCGCGGTGGCCGCCCGGTCATCGCGCCGGAGGGGGATGCGGGATCCTCTGTCTTTCGACCGGAAGAGAACCTGATCCGGTCCTGACCGGCGAACACCCCGGCACTGCGACGGCATCTTCGCTCTCCGCGAAGGCGATCCCCGCAAATCTGTCGCGCGAAGCGCTTTTGCGTATTAAGGAAACAGCCTGATGAAACGGAAGCAAACGGCGGCAGACATGGATATCGATCCGGAAAAGAGCTTGGCGATCAGGGCGGCATGGCTCCACTACGCCGGTGGCCTGACGCAAACGGCGGTGGCCAAGCGTCTGGGGCTTCCTTCCGTCAAGGCGCACCGGCTGATCGCGCGTGCGGTGGCCGACGGTGTGGTGAAGGTCTCGATCGACGGCCCGATCGTCGAATGCGTCGAGCTCGAAAATCGCCTATGCGAGCGCTTCGGCCTCGACTATTGCGAGGTTGCACCCGACCTCGGCGAGGAGGGCCTACCCCTGCGGGCGTTGGGCCTGGCCGGTGCGGGCTTCCTCAAACGGGAAATCGAGCGGGGCGACTACAAGGTGATCGGGCTCGGCCACGGACGAACCCTGGCGGCCGCCGTCCAGCATATGGCGCGCGTTGATGCGTCCAACATCCGCTTCGTATCGCTGCTCGGCGGGCTGACGCGCAACTACGCCGCCAACCCGCATGACGTGATGCACAAACTGGCGGAAAAGACGGGCGCGCAAGCCTACGTGCTGCCCGTCCCGTTCTTTGCCAATTCGGCCGGTGACAAGGAAGTGCTTCTGGCGCAACCCGGCGTGCGGGAGATCTTCGACATGTCGAACGGGGCCGAATTGAAGTTCGTGGGAATCGGCACGGCGGATGCCGGCGCACAGCTGGTCGCCTCCGGCATGATCGAACCCCGGGAAATCGCCGAGATCAATGCGGCCGGCGGCGTCGGTGAAATGCTGGGACACTTCTTCGATCAGAGCGGACACCTGCTCGAGACGACGCTCACCGCGCGCACCCTCGCCGTCGACGTGGACCGCCCGGACGACAGCCGCATCGTTGCGATCTCGGGCGGACTCTCCAAAGCCGCGGCGATACGGGCCGTGCTGAAAAGTGGCCGCCTGAAGGGCCTGATCACCGACGAGCCGACGGCGCGCGTTCTGGTGCACTGAGACGGCGCCACCGCAGGCAGCCCCGTAAACCGTCTCGCGGCGGGCACGCCTGCCGCGAGACTGCGTGTCAGCAGACATCAGGCCCGCTTCAGCAGCGTGCGGGCGCGTTTGACGATGGTGTCCTTGTCGATGCCGAATTCCGCATAGAGCCGTTCCGCCGGTGCCGAAGCGCCGAAGCCCGGCATGCCGATCACGTCCTCCTCGCTGGCCACGTAACGTGTCCAGCCGAACTTTCCGGCGGCCTCCACCGCAATCCGGGGCGCCTCGCCCAGGACCCTGCTCCGGTAGGAAGTCTCCTGGGCCTCGAACAGTTCCCAGGACGGCATCGACACCACGGCGACTGCGACGCCGTCGTCGGACAGGGCCTGGGCGGCCTCTACCGCGAGTGCCACTTCCGTACCAGTCGCCAGCAGGGTCAGGTCGCGACCCTCGCCGAACTGGCGGATGACATAAGCACCTTTCTCAGTGAGGTTCTCGCGCCGCGTCGAGACGAAGCTGCGGCACGTCCTGGCGCGACAGGGCGAGCAGCGACGGAACCGTCCGGGAGCGGATCGCGATATCCCAGGCCTCGAGCGTTTCCACGGCGTCCGCCGGCCGGAACACGACAAGGTTGGGGATCGCGCGCAACGATGCCAAGTGTTCGACGGGCTGGTGGGTCGGTCCGTCCTCCCCAAGGCCGATCGAGTCATGGGTCATCACGTAGATCGTGCCGACGCCCATCAACGCCGACAGACGGATTGCGTTGCGGGCATAGTCCGAGAACACCAGGAAGGTACCGCCATAGGCCTGCAGCCCGCCATGAAGGTTGATCCCGTTCATGGCGGCGGCCATGGCGAATTCGCGTACCCCGTAGCCGATATAGCGTCCCGCCACGTCGCGCGTGAACTGCTGGTCCACAGCCTTCACACGGGTGAGGTTGGAACCCGTGAGGTCGGCCGATCCACCAATCAGTTCCGGGAGGGCGGGCGCCAGCATTTCGAGCGCCATCTGGCTGGCGCGCCTTGTCGCGACGCGCTTCGGCTCGGCAAACAGTGCGGCCCTTGCGGCTCTGACCGCCTCCTCGTAACCGGCGGGGCGTTGTCGCGCGAGGCGGCGGGTGAAGTCTTCGCGCCGTTCGGACGGAACGGCCGCAAGCCTCTTCTCCCAGGCATCGCGTTCCGGCGTCCCGCGGGAGCCTGCGGCGCGCCAGACGGAAAGGAGCGGCGAGGGGATATCGAAGGGCGGGCTCGTCCAGCCGAGAGCTTCCTTCGCCGCGGCCGCTTCCGGCCCTCCGAGCGGCGACCCATGAACCGAATAGGTGCCCGCCTTGTTGGGGGAGCCGAAGCCGATGACGGTCTTCAGCGCGATCAGCGACGGTTTGCCTGTCTCGGCCTTGGCCTCAGCAATCGCCATGTCGATTTCCTTGCCGTTGTGGCCGTCGCAGGACACGACATGCCAGCCGCAGGCCCGAAAACGGGCCGGAACATCCTCGGAGAAAGAGACGGAGGTCGGACCGTCGATGGTGATCGAATTGTCGTCGTAAAGCACAATGAGCTTGCCCAGTCCGAGATGGCCCGCCAGTGATATCGCCTCCTGGCCGATACCTTCCTCGAGGCAGCCATCGCCGACGAAGACATAGGTCCGGTGGTCGACGAGTTCGGGGCCGAATTCGGCGGAGAGCCGACGCTCGGCGAGGGCCATGCCCACGGCGGTCGCGAGGCCCTGACCCAGCGGCCCGGTCGTCGTTTCGACGCCCTTGGCGTGGCCGTATTCCGGATGTCCTGCCGTGATCGCGCCCCATTGGCGGAAATTCCGCAACTGCTCGATGGTCATGTCTTCGTAGCCGGTCAGATGAAGCAGCGCATAGAGCAGCATCGACGCGTGGCCGTTGGAGAGCACGAACCGGTCGCGATCCGGCCAGTCGGGGCTGGATGCGTCGAACTTCAGGTGATGGCGAAACAGTACCGTCGCCGCGTCCGCCATGCCCATCGGGGCGCCGGGATGGCCGGATTTCGCGGCCTCGACCGAGTCGATGGCGAGCGCGCGGATGCAGTTGGCCAGCGCGAAGTTGCCAGGATCGAGTACGGCCTTGCTGGCCACGAGGTCTTGCATCGTCATTTTGACTCCTCCGTTTTTCGCTCCCTATCACTCCCTGTCGATCGTAACAACACAAAATAACAAAATCACAAATGATATGTTGCAAATAAATGGAGTCATGTTAACTTGAGTGCCATCGCGGCCGGCGAGTCGCCATTGGGTGGAGGTTTCAGGATGCGTCGCGAAGAGCGCCAGCAGCTCATCATGGATCTGCTCGTGGAGCAGCATGCTGTCGAGCTGGACGGGCTTGCCGAGCGCTTCGCCGTTTCGAAGATGACCATTCACCGTGATCTGGACGATCTCGAGCAGGCAGGGCTTCTTCGCAAGGTGCGCGGTGGCGCAACGATCGACGCCGGCACCCGGTTCGAGAGTGATTTTCGCTTCCGCGAGCGGCAAGGCGAGGAGGCCAAGAAGCGGATGGCGCGCGCGGCCCTGCAGCTGGTCGAGCCGGGAATGACCGTCATCGTCAACGACGGATCGATGGCCGCAGTGCTCGGTGCCGTCCTGGTCGAACGCCGTCCCTTGACCGTCATCACCAACAATGCGGCCGTGATGGACGCTCTCAAGGACGAAGCCGGAATTGCGCTGATCGCTCTCGGCGGGCTCTATTCGGCGAAATTCAACGGCTATTTCGGCGTGGTGACGGAAGAAGCTCTCGCGAGGCTGAGGGCCGATCTCGCCTTCGTCTCGGCGCCGGCATTGTCTGGAACCAAGGCTTTTCACATGGACGACGCGGTGGTGCGGTCGAAGCGGGCGATGATCGCCTCCGCCGCCCGCTCGTGCCTGCTCGTCAACCATACCCGCTTCGGCCACTCGGCACTGCACGTCCTGGCCGACCTCCGCGAATTCGAATG
Source organism: Rhizobium sp. (assembly GCA_020621905.1). Lineage (GTDB taxonomy): Bacteria > Pseudomonadota > Alphaproteobacteria > Rhizobiales > Rhizobiaceae > Allorhizobium. The sequence continues at coordinate 13,482 of JAHRYZ010000015.1, read as the reverse complement.
CGTGATCACGGACGACGTCCCGGCGGAAGAAGCCGTCGAGACGTTGGCCAAAGAGGGCGTTCGCCTGAAAATTGCAAGCAAACAGGATTGACCATGTCTGAGCCGAAGTCTGGATCGGCTTTCAGCTGGAAGATGGGCAAGACGCTCGCGGAGCCCTTGGTCTTCGCCGAGGCGCTCGTCGGGTCAACGCGACGCACATTGCGCGCAGCGGTTCGTGATACCGCCTTCACCTCCGTGCGGCAGGTCAAGGGGTTTTGGCGGCAACTCGGTCAAGGTCGGTGCGCAGAACATGCTGGGCGGACGACGGAGCCTGGACGGGAGAGATTTCGCCGTTGATGCTGAAGGACTGCAACCTCGACATCGTCGAGCTCGGCCATTCCGAAAGGCGCGAATTCTTCGGCGAGACGGACGAAACGGTCGGCCTGAAGACCGAGGCGGCGGTACGGTACGGATTGCTGCCTCTGATTTGTATCGGAGAAACCCTGGAGCAGCGCCAGGCGGGACGGGCGGCTGAAGTCCTGGAGACGCAGGTCCGCGCCGCCTTGGCAAGGCTCGGGGCGGAACAGCGGCATCAGGCGAGGATTCTCTTTGCCTACGAACCGGTCTGGGCCATCGGGGTCAACGGCATCCCCGCGACATCCGAATATGCGGACGCGCGTCAGGCCGAAATCATCGCCGTTGCCGAAGATGTCCTGGGCCGCAGGGTCCCGTGCCTCTACGGTGGGTCCGTCAATCCCGGCAATTGCGAGGAACTCATCGCCTGTCCGCATGTCGACGGGCTCTTCATCGGCCGGTCGGCATGGAATGTCGACGGGTATCTCAACATTCTCGAAAAATGCTCGCACGGACTCTGAAGGAGTAGAATTATGAAGCTGGCAATCGCTGGAGACAGTGCAGGCGAAGGTCTCGCCAAGGTTCTCGCAGAGCACCTGAAGCACCGCTTCGAAGTGTCGGAGGTTTCCCGCACGCCGGAGGGGCCGGACGCTTTCTACGCCACGTTGGCCGATCGGGTCGCGGCCGGCGTCGCCGCCGGGACATACGACCGGGCGATCCTTGTCTGTGGAACCGGCATCGGCGTCTGCATCACGGCCAACAAGGTACCGGGCATTCGCGCCGCGCTGGTGCACGATACCTATTCGGCGGAGCGGGCAGCGTTGTCGAACGATGCGCAGATCATCACCATGGGTGCTCGGGTCATCGGACCGGAGCTGGCGAAATCCATCGCCGACGCCTGGCTCAAGGAGACGAATAACTTTGATCCGAAGGGCCGGTCCGCCGGCAACGTCGATGCGATCAAGGCCGTCGACGCCAAATACAACAAGGTCTGAGTCCGGCAGTCGGACCGAACCGCGCGTCGGTGTCTCAAGGTGGTCATGCTGAAACTCCCAATGACGGTGTCTCGGAGGACGCCTCTCGATGACGAGCTTGCCAGTTGCTGGCGGCCCCGGGCGATCATCCTCGCCATCGCGCATGCCGTGCCTGCGTTGGCGAGGCGCCTTGCCGCCAGGCACCTGCCGGGCGATCCGGCAATGGTGGTCAGGCTCAATGACAGCGGCGACCGGCAGAAGGCGATCGACGTCGCGGCGCATGTCCACATGGCCGCCGCACTCAGGGCCGCGGGCGTTCGGCAGATGCTCTCCGAGGAGGCGGCGGAGGTCGAGGAGCTCAATGCTGACGGAGCATGGGATGTGGCGATCGACCCGATCGACGGGTCTGGAAGCATCGGCATCGGAGCGCCGCTCGGCGTGCTGTTTTCCATCCTGCCGGCGTCCCCGGAAGGTTTTCTGCGGTCCGGTCGTGACGTCACGGCCGCGGGTTACGTCTCGTTCGGCCATTCCTGCGATTTCGGCTTTTCGCTCGGCCAGGGTGTCACGGTCGCCACCTTCGATGCCGAGGCCGGCCTGTTCCGCGTGGCACGGCGCGAGGTGCGCCTCGGGCCCGATGCCGACACCATCGCCTTCAACGGCTCGAACACTCGCCATTGGCCGGGGGGACTGCAACGCTATGCACACGCGGTCCTTTCGGGTCGCGACGGGGTGCTCGAGCGTGATTTCAACATGCGCTGGCTGGCCGCGGCTGTCGGCGAACTGCACCGAATCCTGCTGCTCGGCGGCATGTTCATGTATCCGGCGGATCGGCGTCCGGGTTACGAACGGGGGCGTCTGAGACTGGTCTACGAGGCCGTGCCGATCGCCTTTCTCGTCGAGCAGGCGGGGGGCGAGGCGACGGATGGCATGACTGCGATTCTCGACAAGGTGCCCGGGAGCCTGCATGAGAACACTCCGCTCTATTTCGGCGCCCGCAACGACGTTCGATTGGCTGGCCGATATCTCGCCGGATCAGGAAAAGGATGAACCATGGCCCGCATAACCCTTCGTCAACTCCTCGACCATGCCGCGGACAGGGGCTATGCGGTCCCGGCCTTCAACATCTCGAACATGGAGCAGGGACTTGCCATCATGGCCGCCGCCGACGCCTGCAACGCGCCGGTCATTCTGCAGGCCAGCCGTGGTGCACGCGCCTATGCCGGTGATCGCGTTCTCGCCCGGCTGATCGAGGGGCTGACGGAGATGTACCCGCATATTCCTGTCTGCATGCATCTCGATCACGGCAACACCCTGTCGACATGTGTCACGGCGATCCAGAATGGTTTCACCTCGGTGATGATGGATGGTTCCCTGCTGGAGGACGGGCAGACACCGGCCGACTATGCCTACAATGCCGATGTCACGCGCAGGGTCGTTGAGGTGGCTCATGCCGCAGGCGTCTCGGTCGAAGGTGAAATCGGAGTCCTCGGTTCGCTTGAGACCGGCATGGGTGACCAGGAAGACGGCCACGGAGCTACCGGAAAGCTCGCCGAACATCAGTTGCTGACCGATCCGGACGACGCCGCCCGCTTTGTGGCGGATACCGGTGTCGATGCCCTGGCCATCGCTATGGGAACCAGCCACGGCGCCTACAAGTTCAGCCGCAAGCCCGACGGATCCGTGCTTGCCATGCATGTGATCGAGGAGATCCATAGTCGCATGCCGAACACCCATCTGGTGATGCATGGTTCTTCTTCTGTGCCGGAAGATCTGCAGAACATCATCAATTCCTATGGTGGTGACATCAAGCCGACATGGGGTGTGCCCGTCGAGGAGATCCAGCGCGGGATTCGTAGCGGTGTGCGCAAGGTCAATATCGACACCGACAATCGTCTTGCGATGACGGCTGCCATCCGCAAGAGTCTGACCGAGCATCCGGCCGAATTCGACCCGAGGAGATACCTCAAGCAGGCCATGGTCATGATGCAGGACGTCTGCCGGCAACGTTTCGATGCGTTCGGCGCGTCGGGGAATGCCGAGCGGATGATGCCGATTCCGTTGGAGAAGATGGCGAAGCGCTACTGAGACGGCACGAGGCTTGAAGTCAGCCGGAACGGTGCCTAAGGTCCGATGAGGGAGGAGACACGATGAGCTTGACGCAGAAGCTGATCAACGATGGCAACAAGGCGGTCGACGAGATGCTTCGGGGCATTCTCGCCGCACATCCGGATTGCCTCTGGAGCCCGGAACACGCACCGCGCGCCGTGATCGCGCGCCATGGCCCCCGGAAAGGCAAGGTTGCCCTGGTCATCGGTGGCGGTTCGGGTCACGAACCGACCTTCGTCGGGCTCGTCGGGAAGGGGCTGGCGGATGCCGCGGCCGTGGGCAACGTCTTCGCGTCGCCTCCGCCGCAACCCGCAGTCGACGCGGCCATGGCCGCCGATGGCGGAGCCGGCGTTCTCTTCATGTACGGCAACTATGCCGGCGACGTGATGAATTTCGACATGGCGGCGGAACTTCTGGAGATGGAGGGCATAGAAGCGCGTACCGTCCTGACGACGGACGACATCGCGTCTGCGCCCGTGGGACAGAAGGCAAAGAGGCGAGGGGTCGCCGGCAATCTCTTCATCTTCAAGGCCGCCGGCGCCGCAGCCGACCTGATGATGCCGCTGGACGAGGTGGAGCGGATCGCACGGCATGCCAATGCCCGCACCTACACGATGGGAGTGGCGCTCTCGTCGTGCTCGCTGCCGCATACGCGCAAATACAATTTCGATCTGCCGGCCGGCGAGATGGAGATCGGAATGGGTATCCACGGCGAGCCTGGTATCCGCCGAGGACCGTTGAAGTCCGCCGATGAGGTGGCGGACGAGATCATGGATGCGATCCTCGCGGAGATGTCGGCAGCGAGAGGCGACCGGGTCGCCGTCCTCGTGAACTCGCTCGGCGCGACGCCGCTGATGGAGCTCTACATCCTCTTCGCCCGCGTCAGCCATCGCCTCGAACAGGCTGGTCTCGAAATCCATCTGGCTCTGGTCGGGCCTTATTGCACTTCGCTCGACATGGCGGGTGCGTCCATCACCATCATGCACCTCGACGACGAGCTTCAGCCGCTCATCGACCATCCCTGTGACTGCGCCATGTTCCGGAGGGGATGATGTCGACGGAATTCACCCTGGACGACCTGAAGGAGCTGTTCGTCGCGCTCGCCGCTACCATGGAGCGCGAACGGGACCGGCTATGTGAACTCGACGGCCGGATCGGGGATGCCGACCATGGAGTCGCCATGGAGCAGGGGATGGCCGCAGCCTCCGCCGCCGTCCAAGCCCTCTCCGACGACACGACCCTGCAGGAAGGCTTCAATGCCGCGGCAAAGGCTTTCCTGAATGCGATCGGCGCATCTTCCGGCCCGCTGTATTCAACGGCCCTGCTTCGGGCCGGCAAGGTGGCCGGCGCGCGCCGGTCGATGTCGCGCGGGGAGCTGGCAGACGTCATCGTGGCGATGCGGGACGGGATCGTTCACCGGGGAAAGGCCGAGCCTGGCCAGAAGACCATGCTCGACGCCTGGCAACCGGCCGCCGAAGCCGCGGCGGCGGGGGCTTCGCCGGATGTGATCGCTTCGCGGGCCGATGCCGGGGCAAAGGCGACAGCGACGATGGTTGCCGTGCTGGGGAGAGCGGCCCGGCTCGGGGAACGTTCGCTCGGGCATCAGGATCCCGGTGCCGTCTCCGCCGCGCTGATCGTGGGGATCATCGCCAGCCGGATTTCACCGTGAGCGGCTTCCTGAGCGGGCGCGGGCTTTCCAAGGCAGATGCCGGAAAGATCAACGATATCGTGTTGCAGGAGGAAAGGCGCCCGCCCGAAACGACTCTCGACGTCGTGCGCGTATGACGGCAGAGTGAGAGATGCACAACGCCGAAAACACGGAAAGCGGCGCCTCCGGTCGAGGCGCTTCTTCGCCTTTGCCTCCATGTCGAGGCGCGCGTCCTGATGGGGCCTGGTGCGCGCAAGCGCGGTGATGCCCTGGACGAAATCGAAGATGGACCGGCCGGCCTCGATCGGGTTCAGATCGTCGACGAGGAAGACGAAGACGTCACGATCGGAGGCGTAGAAGGTGGTGGTCTGCGTCGAGATTTCGACCCGGGGATTGTAGATCCCGTTCGACCAGTCGAGTACGCCAAGGATCTTCCTCGCGTATCACCGGTGCGGTTGCCGGCAATGCGTTGGACGGCTTTGGCCAATTCGTAGTCGTGAATCCTGCCGTAATCAGGCCCGGTGACAGCCCGCAGCTCGACGCGGCCATCCTCGATTTCGAAAGTCTTGACTTGCTCGGCCCGGTGCGAGGACAGGCCAAATTGCATGTTGATCCCTGCAAGCGCGGCGGGACGCCGCCGCAGATAACCGTGCGTTCTTTCAACGCCGAAGCAAGTGATCCTGGGCGGCAAACCCCAGGATCACCTAAAGCAATTGCTACTTGCTGAAAGCACCCATCTGGAACAGGCCGCCCAGCCAGTCCTCCAGATGCCAGGTCTTGGTCACCATGCCGTCGTCATTGAACTGGTGGATATCGATGGTCATGATCGTGAAGTCCTTGCCCTTGGACGGGAAGCCGGCGAAGGGGCCGGCCTGGGTCGCGGAATAGGTCGAGCGAACGACGACCTTGTTGCCTTCCTCGACCATGTCCTCGATCACAAACTTGCCATTGGTGAAGGTGGCAGACATTTTGGGGATCATTGCCTTAAAGCCAGCGCGGCCAGGACCCTGACCCGGATTGGTCGGTACGTTCGACCAGTCCTCGGCCAGGACCTGGTCGAGAAGGTCAGCATTGCCTGTCACGAACGTCTCGTAGAACAGACGGATTTTCTCCTTGTGCGCGGACTCTGCCGACGCCGGGCTGGTCATCAGCGCCACAGCGGTCGCGGCGGCAGCAAGGAACATGGATGCACGTCGAGTGATGGTCATGTGAGATCTCCTCTTCACCTCAAGGTTCTTTACGCCAGGCTGCCGGTCGGCCTTTGCTGGACGTGACAGGAACCTACCGTTCACCGACGGGAACATCATCACTCGGAATCTTGATGGTCCATTTCCTCTCAGTAGATGATCGACTACTCAGCCTCCAGACCGCCAATGCCGTGCGGACCGGTCAGGTAGTCCAGAAAAGACCGCGTCTTGGCCGGCAGATAGCTCCGGTTGGGATAGACGGCATGCAAGGTGACCTCGGGCCAGAGCTCTTGGCCCAGGGCCGCTTCGAGCCGGCCTAGGGCAAGGTCTTCCTGAACCAGCCAGTGGGGCATCATTGACAGGCCAAGTCCCTCACGAGCGGCCAAGTAGAGGAGTGACTCGTTGCCGCTCAAGAGAACCGGGGTGAGATGCAGTTCGGGCGCGTCCGGCCCGCTACCAAGCCGCACCCGGCCGTCCGGGGAAACGGCGCTATAGGCCAGGAACGGCGCGCCTCGCAATTGCTCCGGACCTTGAGGTCGCCCGAGGCGATCGAGGAGCTCCGGCGTTCCGACAAGGACAAAACGGATTGTCGCCAGACGGCGGGCGATCAGGGTATCATCCAATGACGCGGTCACGCGCAGGGCAAGATCAAACCCTTCTTCCACGAGATTGACCTTGCGGCCGGAGAGGTCCAGGTCGAGCGTCACCGCGGGGTGCTGCGCGCGGAACGCGACCAGGAGACGAGCGAAGGCAGGATTCGCCATCCATACAGGCAGGCTGACCTTGAGCGTTCCCTTCGGCAGAACGGTGGTGTGCGAAAGCTGTGCCTCTGCCTGCTCCAGCCCCTCCAGGAGAGTGCGAACAGTCGCCAGATAGAGCGTTCCGGATTCCGTCAGACTTACGCTGCGGCTGGTTCGATTGAGGAGCCGTGCTCCCACGCGCGCTTCAACATGCTGAATGTGTTTGCTGGTCATGGCAGGAGAAAGACCAAGACGCTCCGCGGCCGCAGAAAAGCTCCGCAGTTCGGCAACCGTCGCGAAGACTCGGAGACCGACAAGCGCGTCCATGATCATCTCCTCACAGGAAACGCACCTTCAATCATGGTGCAGATGATCAAGCATTACGAAAGTCATAGGATCCTGTCCATCTTCAACCGTGCCGCAACCTGCATGCAGGGTGGCGGACCTATGGCACAGGACCGAACATGTCGACGTTCACCACCACTACGACTGCACCGAGCCCCCGCTGGAACATCGGCCTCTGGGTCGCGCAGATCGCACTCGCCTTGCTTTATCTGATGGGTGTCTGGATGCACCTTCTTATGTCTCCTGAAGAGGCTGCCGCAATGGGCGCCGTCTGGATGTCAGAAGCGCCACTTGCTCTCGTACGTTTCATCGGCGTGATGGAACTTCTCGGTGTCATCGGCCTGATCCTGCCGGCCGCCACCCGGATCAAGCCGCATCTGACGGTTCTGGCCGCAGTCGGGCTCCTGGCGATCCAGGCACTGGCAATCCCCTTCCATGCCATCCGAGGCGAGTTCGCACCGCTTCCCTTCAACCTGATCTACGTCGCGCTCGCCGTGCTGGTGATCTGGGGCCGCTCCCGCAAGGCGCCGATCCTGCCGCGTTGAGGCGCTAGACGAAGGAGATGACCGACATGGACACGGATGCCCTCAAACTGGCCCGCAGCCTGAAGGCCCATGGTCTTCCCGAACGGCTGACATGGGGCGCCGTGGAACTGTCGGTCACCGATCTTGACCGCGCCGTACAGTTCTGGACCGGGGCCTTGGGATTTCTTCCCCGTCCCGATCCAGGCACGGGCGTTGCGCTCGGGACGTCAGAACGCACCCTGGTGGTCCTGCAACCGGGCGCCCACCGACCCGTCATGAATGACGTCACTGGCCTCTATCACGTCGCCTTTGCCGTGCCGTCGCAAGAAGAGTTTTCCCGCCTTCTCAACCGCTTCAAGGGCCTTGGACTGCGGGTTTCCCCGGTCGATCACACCATGTCGAAGGCGATCTACCTCAACGATCCGGACGGACATGGAATCGAGATTGCGCTTGAGACACCGGAGCGCTTCGCACGCTTCGACAATTCCAGCTACGGCTTTGCGATGATCGACAGCGAGGGACGGTTCCGGAGTGGCCGAGATCCGCTCGACCTCAAGGCTGAGCTTGCGGCAGCAGCCGGAACTGATCCTTCAGCACCCATCGCTTCCGAGACAGTTGTGGCCCACATGCACCTGCACGTGCCGGACCTGGAGCCGGGGCTGGACTGGTTCGAAGGGCTGGGGTTTGCACGCAATCTCGCGCTGCCGTCGATGGGCATGGCTGACATGGGAGCGGGTGCTGCCTATACCCACAGGCTCGCTCTCAATATCTGGGCCGGACGGGGCGCTCCCCCGGCCCCGGACCACTCGGCCCGCCTTGTCCGGTATCACCTGACGACCTCAGATGCAGCACTGTTCAGACAGGCCAGCAGGCGCCTTCGACATGACGCCCACGGTAATCTGTCGGGCTGTGATCCGGCAGGCGCCACGCTGACACTCGCTCTTTCTCCCACAACGCGAACCGACAGGGATGCCGCATGACTTCCCCGACCCCACAGGCCTATCGTTCCGCCCAGATCGCGCTTCATTGGTTCGTCATGATCGGCGTCGTGGTCCAGATCGCCATTCATGACCCATGGTTCGCGCTCCGCTTGCCATGATGCACGGATTGATCGGCACTCTCATCTTCGGGGCTGTCTTGGTCCGGCTATGACTGCGCTTCCGCGGCCCTGATCCGTCTTGGCCGCATCGACGGCGATACTGAGCCGCTGCCCACACGTGGTGAATTCCCGCCGTGCATCGAACTTGCCGATTGATCCCGAAGGAATGGAGTCTCTCATGCGTGCAACCGGTGGCAGAATGAGCGCCAAGTACAAGTGTGACGGCCTTATCCATACCCTTCTGCGAGATTTTCGGATGTCAGCCTCGGGGCCGATCCGATTCTGGTTGATGGGAGGGAAGGACTATTCTCGCGCCCGGCTGGGATCGCGGGACGCTGGACCGCTTCGCGCAACCCGGTCGCGGCTCGTCACCTTGCGGAGAGATGATCCCATCGTTCCTGAATGGAGGATGACGGCACTTTTTCGGCGTGGGAAACCTCCCGCCCGATTTCTTTCAGCCAACACGCGAGAGCCCGCCATCATCACTGATCTCGGAAACATTGTTACCGCACACCACCTTCGACAGGACTGCTTGCCGCCTGTCACCGGCCGCCGTCGGCCCACGACCGCGCGGCGCCTGTCAAAACAGCCGACGCATCAGAACGGCCAACTGCCTGAACAGTTGCTGCTTGTCTCCCGCGGCCGGCATCAACCGCTGAAAGAAGCTCTGGGTCGATACGACGGAGCCGACCATGGATATTGCCGCAATCAGCGAGAGCTCCGTGTCGACGCCCGCGGGACCTTCATCCGGCCCCCGGATCGTCCTGACGCACCCGAGGAGCAGATCAAAAACAGGTCGGGCGAGCCGCTCTTCGATCAGCGCTTTTCGCTCGCTGTCCGCACTCGTCATGATTTCGCTGATCAGGAGCTGCGCGAAGAGCGGGCGGGCGCCGAGGAGATCGACCATCTCCGTGCAGAGACGCTCCATCTGTTCATTCGGCGGAAGATCGTGGCAGAGCTCCTGCAACGCAAGGACGCGGGTGAGGGTTTCGTCCGCGACGGCATCGACCACTGCCGTCCAGAGCCCCAGTTTCGAGCCGTAACGATAGGAAATCAGCGCGACGTCGACACCGGCCTGACCGGCGATCTTTCTGAGCGACGCGCGTTCGAAGCCCCATTCCGCGAAGTTGGCGACCGCGGCGTCGAACAGCGCATCGACGTCCAGTTCCTTGCCCTTTTTCGGCCGACCGCGACCGCGTTCCGAAGCTTTCCGTTCGTCTGTCAATGCTCTCTCCTCTTGATACTTGACAAGGATAGGCCATTGACGGATTATATTCAACATCTGATGAATAAAATGCGTTTCACCCACAGTTCTCCCGGGAAGCAGACATGCCACACACATCACCGGCGGCGCCCGAACGCGCCATACGGCATCGAAGATTGGGAACGGCACCGTTCCTCGCGGTGCTCTCAGTCCTCGCGCTCGCTGCTTGCGACGCAGGAGACAACCAAGCGACGGCAGATGCCACCCATGTGAGCGTCGAGGCCGTGACGGTGGCGAGCGATGTCGTGCGTGCTTCCGCAACGGGCGAGATCAAGGCACGCATCGAAAGCGACCTTTCGTTCAAGATCAGCGGCCGCGTCATCTCGCGCACCGCCGGCGTCGGCGACCACGTGAAAGCCGGTCAGGTGCTGGCCACGCTCGACCCGGTGGAACAGAAGGCTGATCTCGAATCGGCCCAAGCGTCCGTCGCCTCGCAGGAGGCGACGCTGCGCATGACAAGCTCGGTTCTCAACCGCCGCAAGACGCTGACCCAGACCGGCGCCATGTCACAGCAGGATCTCGACAGCGCGCTGCAGCAGTACCAGTCGGCCGGGAAGGACCTGGATGCCGCGCGCGCCGAACTCGAAACCGCGATGGAGGCGCTGCAACAGACCGTGTTGCGCGCCGACGCCGACGGCACCATTACTGCTCGCGACATCGAGGTCGGCCAGGTGGTGCAGGCTTCCACCACCGTCTTCACTCTGGCGCACGACGGCGAGCGCGACGCCGTCTTCAACGTGCAGGAGACGGCCCTCAGCGGCAAGGCGGCACCGCTCTCCCTGGAGGTCGCACTTGTCTCGAACCCGACAGTCAGGGCACTCGCGAGGCCGCGCGAGGTCAGCCCCGCTCTCGACACTTCGCTCGGCACGGTACGCGTGAAGCTTGCCATCATCGATCCTCCGCCGGAAATGACGCTTGGCTCGGCCACTATCGCCGATGTCGTCCTGGCCCGGCGAGAGCGCGTTTCCATTCCGTGGCAGTCGATATTCTCCAAGGCCGGCAAGCCGGCGGTCTGGGTCGTGGATCCGGAGACGAAGACCGCCCGGATGAAGCCGGTCGTCATCGAGCGGTATGATGCCTCGAAGGTCGTGCTCGCCGACGGTCTGCAAGACGGCGAACTGATCGTCGTCGACGGCGGCCAGTTCCTCCGCGAGAACCAGTCCGTTTCCTATTCCGAGGATCAGACCCGATGACCTTCAAGTTCCTCCTTCCTCTTGTCCTGCTGTCGGCCGGCCTCAGCGCATGCTCGGATGAAAAGGCGGCCGAGGCCCCGGTACGCCCCGTGCTCTCCATGCTGGCCAAGCCACGCGAGGCAACCGCCTTCGGCTTTGCCGGAACGGTCGAGGCAAAGTTCAGCACGAACCTCGGCTTCCAGGTGCTGGGCCGCATCGTCTCGCGCGACGTCAACATCGGCGATCTGGTGCATAAGGGCCAGGAGCTCGCCCGCCTGGATGCCACCAGCCTCGAGCTGGCTGTCAAGCAGGCGGAGGCCGACATCGCCTCCTCCGATGCCAAGCTTGATCTGGCCCGTGTGAACGAGCAGCGCCAGCTGACGCTCCTTGCCTCCAACGCCACGACGAGAGAACAGCTTGAAGAGGCTGTCCAGTCACGCGAGGCAGCGGAAGCCACCATGCAGCGGTTGCGGGCCAGCCTGACGAAGGTACGTGAACAGTTGGACTATGCCGTCCTGAATGCCGAATCCGACGGGGTCGTCTCATCCCTCTCCGCCGAAGTCGGACAGGTGGTGGCGGCAGGCCAGGCCGTGCTGACGATTGCGCGCCTCGAGGCTCGTGACGCCGTGGTCGATATTCCCGACAGCTACGGTCAGTTGACAACGATCGGCACGCACTTCGAGGTGATCCTGCAGGCCAATCCGGAGGTGAAGGTCACGGGCACGGTGCGCGAGGTGTCCCCGCAGGCGGACGCGGCCACGCGCACCCGCCGCACCAAGATCGCGATGGAAAACCCGCCGGACAGCTTCCGGCTCGGAAGCACGGTGACAGCAACGCCCGTCGCGCCGAGCGAAGGCCACGTCTGGCTGCCGGAAACGGCGATCGGTGGCGATGACGTAGCCCGTTTCGTCTGGGTGGTCGATCCGATCGCCAAGAAGGTGCAGCGCCGCACCGTAACGATCCGTCCATCCGCCGCCGGCGGTGTCGACGTCCTCAGCGGCCTTGGCGAAGGCGAGCGTGTCGTGACGGCGGGTGTCAATTCACTCGCCGATGATCAACCTGTCAGAATCCCAGACGAGATGCCGCAATGAACACGAAATTCAATCTTTCCGAATGGGCGCTCCAGCACAAGTCGCTCGTCTGGTATTTCATGATCCTCGCCAGTGTCGCGGGCGTTCTGTCCTACATCAATCTCGGCCGCGAGGAAGATCCGGATTTCACCATCAAGACCATGCTGATCCAGGCCTC
>JAHRYZ010000015.1:0-832 GCA_020621905.1 Rhizobium sp. | reverse complement strand
ACGAGCCAGGTCACCGACCGGATCGAGAAGAAGCTGCAGGAGCTTGAATCGCTCGACTACACGAAGAGCATCAACACGCCCGGACAGGCGACGATCTACGTCAATCTGCGGGAAAACACCAAGGCCGCGGACGTGAAGCCGACCTGGGTCAAGGTCCGCAACATGATCGGCGACATCACGCCCAACCTGCCTCAGGGCGTCCAGGGTCCCTATTTCATCGACAGTTTCGGAGACGTCTACGGCAATATCTACGCCTTCACTGCCGACGGGCTGAGCCAGCGCCAGCTGCGCGATTATCTCGAGGCCGCCCGCCAGCAGATTCTCTCCGTGCCGAATGTCGGCAAGGTGGACCTGATCGGTGCGCAGGACGAGGTCGTCTATCTGGAATTCTCGACGAAGCAGATGGCGGCACTCGGCCTCAGCCAGAGTGACATCATCGATACGCTTCAGAACCAGAACGCCGTCGTCGCCTCCGGCACGTTGCGCACCGGTGCGGAAAGCATCAACCTGCGCGTCTCCGGCCAGTTCGCCACCGAAGATGCCCTGCGCGACATCAACCTGCGCGTCAACGACCGCTTCTTCCGATTGAGCGACGTCGCCAAGATCACGCGCGGCTATTCCGATCCCGAGCAGGCGCTTTTCCGCGTCAACGGCACGCCCGCCATCGGACTGGCGATCGGCATGAAGCCCGGCGCCAACCTGCTGAACTTCGGCGAGGCGCTGTCGGAAAAGATGGACATGGTCATCGCCAGCCTGCCGGTTGGCATCGGCGTGCATCACGTGGCAGATCAGGCGGTCGTGGTGGACGAGGCCGTCGGCGGGTTCACCAAGG
>JAHRYZ010000454.1 GCA_020621905.1 Rhizobium sp. | reverse complement strand
GGGCCGCACGCCCTGAGCCTGCTCGACCTGCAGGACCGGGTCGAGGTGGTCGGCGCCTTCAGCCCGACCGAGACACGGCGCAAGGCTTTCGCCGATCGGTTCGGGCTGCCCGTCGTCGACAATGCCGACCGCATCTTCGACGATCCGTCCATTGACTACGTGATCGTCCTGACGCCGCCCAACACGCATCTGGCCCTGGTGGAGCGCGCCGCGACGAGCGGCAAGCACGTGCTGCTGGAAAAACCCCTGGAGATCTCGCTGGAGCGATCGCGACAGGTCGTCCAAACGGCCGAGCGTGCCGACATCAAGCTCGGCATCGTGCTGCAACGCCGGTTTCGGCCCGTCTTCACGGAGACGGCAAGGCTGATCGGCGAGGGTACGCTGGGAGAGATCGTCTCGGCCTCGGTGCGGCTCTGCAATTGGCGGGATAAGAGCTACTACGACGCGCCCGGCCGCGGAACACTGGCGCGGGACGGCGGCGGCGTGTTGCTGACCCAGGCCATCCACACCATCGATCAGCTGATCGCATTGGCAGGTCTGCCCACCCAGGTCACCGGCTTCGCCGCGACCAGCCGCGTGCACAGGATGGAAACCGAAGACCTCGTCCACGCCGCCCTTCGCTTCGACAATGGTGCGCTCGGCGCCTTGAGCGCAACCACGGCGGCCTATCCCGGCTTCCCCGATCTGATCGAGATCATCGGCACGCGCGGCACGGCGCGGCTCGAAGGCGACGATGGCGTCATCCACCTGACGGACGGACGCAGGGTAGACCTGCACGACGACTCGGCCGATGGCGGCAGCGGCGCGGACCCCATGGCCTTTTCCCACGGCAACCACCGCGCCGTGCACCAGGATTTTCTCGACGCCATCACCACGAACCGGCAGCCGCGCGCCTCCGGCGGCGAAGCGCTGAAGGCCCACCGCCTGATCGACGCCATCTTGCGCGCCGCGGCGACCGGCCAGCTTGTGGATGTCTGACGAAGGCGGTGCGCGGTCGAGGAAGGACGGCTTCAGTCATGGCCTGCCATGGCTCGAACGGAGCCTGGACCGGCAACGGCACAACCGAGTGGGGTTGACTTCAGGAAATTTTACGCTCTTATGGAGAAATTGGTAAGGCCACCTTACCGCATGCATGAGGAGATGCGTGTTGAGGGAGTTCGCTAGATGTTTGTGACCTTGGAGCCGCGTCGCCTGTACAGGCAGGTCGCGGACCAGATACGCGTGCTGATCGAGGCGGGCGAGCTGGTTGTCGGCGGACGGCTGCCGGCGGAGCGCGATCTCGCCGAACGGTTTGGTGTTTCCCGTCCGACGGTGCGCGAGGCGCTGATCGTGCTCGAGGTCGAAGGCTATATCCAGATCCGCATGGGCTCGGGCGTGTACATTGCCCAGAAGCCGGCGAGCATACCCACGATCCTGCCAGCCGAGGAAGTCGACGGCCCGTTTGAAATCCTTCAGGCCCGCTGCATCGTCGAGAGCGCCATCGCCGAGGAGGCTGCCCGGCATCCCTCGCCCGAAGGCATCGCCCGTCTCGACGAGATGCTGGCGCGCATGCAGGATTC
>JAHRYZ010000453.1 GCA_020621905.1 Rhizobium sp. | reverse complement strand
GAAACAGGACGGAGACCTTCACCCCTCCCGTGGTTTCCGAGAGCGGCGATGTGACGGTGATGGTCGCGCCGGCCCGGTCTGCAATGGCCTTGACGATGGCAAGGCCAAGTCCGCTGCCTTCCGTGGTGGCGGAACCGCGTTCGAATCGTTGCATCAGCCGTTCGACGGCTTCGGGCGGCAGGGCCGCTCCCTCGTTGCAGACGGAGAGCGAACCGCCGGCATCGAGCGTGACAGTAATGGGGCGGTCAGGCGCCCCGTGACGCAACGCATTCTCGATCAGGTTGCGGCACAGGATGCCGAAGGCATCCGGGTCGAGGGCGGACAGGACCGGCACGTCGGGCAGGACGACGTCAATCCGCCCGACGCCCGAGCCGGAGCGGGTGAAGTCCTGCGCCACCAGACGGACGACAATGCGCAGATCCGAAGCTTCGTCGAGCTCGAGGCGGCTTCCCTCGGCCCGGGCGAGTTGCATCAGCTTCTCCGACATCCGCATCAGCCGCTTGAGGGTCGTTTCGATGTCGGTCGCGCGCTGCCGGGCCTGGACGTCGTCGGTTTCCGTTCGCAGGCGCTGGGCCTGGGCAATGGCGCCTGCGACCGGGGTGCGCAGTTCATGAGCGGCGCTTGCGGCAAAGGCGCGCTCCGCCTCGAACGCGGCCCGCAGGCGGTCGAGCAACTGGTTGACCGCGCCGATGATCGGTTCGAGTTCTGTTGGAAGACCGCTGTCGGGCAGGGCCGAGAGGTCCTGGGCGCCGCGTTTTGCCAGGTCTTGGCGCAGCGTGCGTACCGGACGGAACCCGCGTCGGACCGCCGCCACGATGGCCAGGAGGCTGAGCGGGATGACCACGATCAGCGGAAGGATCAGGGCGATCAGCATCCCGCGCGACATTTCCTGGCGATGATCGAGCGGTTCGGCGACCGCGATAGTGAGATCCCCATCAAGGGCAGCGTCGTAGTACAAGCGGTGCGTCGCGGTCTGGCGGAAACCGCTTCCGTCAAAGGGCGGGAAATCGGCATCGGCAGCACCTTCCGCGCGCAGCAGCACGCGACCTTGCCGATCACGAACGAGGTAGGTCACGGCCTCGTCACCCCGGCTTAGCCGACCGATATGTTGATCGCGGTCTTCGCCATCGTCATCATCGTCCTCTCGCCCACGACGCAGATCGTGGACGGCGAGCGGCAGGATGCGTTCCGCCGTTGCCTGGAGGCCCTTATCGAAGACTTCCTCCATCTCGTGACCGAGGCGGTGCGTCGTGACAGAGGCGGCGGCGAGCCACAACACCGTGATCGGCAATCCGACGGCCAGGGCCAACCGGGCCTGAAGCGAACGGGGAAGTCTCATGGCCGGCCCAGACGGTAGCCGAGACCCCGTTCCGTTTCGATGACGTGTGCGCCGAGCTTCTTGCGCAGGCGGCTGACATGAACCTCGATCGCATTGCTGTCGATTTCCGTGTCGAAGGAGTAGAGCCGCTCCTCGAGCTGGGCCTTGGACAACAACTGCCCCGGCCGCTGCAGGAAGGCTTCGTACAGCACCCATTCGCGCGCCGTCAGGCCGATGGATTTGCCGTT
>JAHRYZ010000014.1:12201-35187 GCA_020621905.1 Rhizobium sp. | reverse complement strand
GAATTCGTGCTGCGCTACAACAGCCCCGAGGTCTGCGCGCTCGCCGCGATCAGCCGCGATTTCTTCGACCGTCCGCCGGTGGGTTTCACCGACGTGCCCCTGCTGGTGCCGCGCGGCGGGCTGATGATCGCCAATGCCGAGAAGAAGGAACGGTTCGAGGCCCATTTCGCCGCCGAACAGACGAAGGCCGACAATCTCACCCGGCTGTCGGTCGACGAGGCGGTCGCCATGGTGCCGATCCTCGACCCCGCCTATGTCGCCGGCGCCTATCACGATCCGGAATTCTGGGACATCGAGGTCGAGAGCCTCCTGCAGGGCTATGTGAAGGGTGCCCGCCGCGCCGGCGTCGAGATCCGCCAGAAGGCCGGCGTGATCTCCGCCCGCGACGATGGCCGCCGATGGGTTCTTGACACCGAGGGTGGCACGATCACCGCGCGGATCGTGGTGAACGCCACCGGCGGCTGGGCCGATCCGACGGCGGAACTCTTCGGCGTCGCACCGGTCGGCATCGTGCCACATCGGCGGACCGCGATCCTCGTCGACCTGACGGAGGGCGTCGATGCCCGCACGATGCCGGAGATCAACGAACTGGACGACGAGTTCTACATCAAGCCCGACGCCGGTCGCCTGCTCGTCTCGCCGGCCGACGAGACGCCTTGCGAGCCGGGCGACGTGCAGCCCGAAGAGATCGACGTCGCCTGGGCGGCGCATCATCTGGAAACCGCAACCACCATGAATGTCAGGCGGATCGCCAGGAGCTGGGCCGGCATGCGCAGCTTCGCGCCCGACCGCCTGCCGGTGATCGGACCGGCCCGCGACAATCCCCGCTTCTTCTGGCTGGCCGGGCAGGGCGGCTACGGCATCCTCAGTTCTCCGGCGCTGGGCGCACTCGCCGCCAGCCTGCTAACCGGAAGCAAGGCTCCCGAGAGCTTCCTGCGGACGGGGCTGACGGCGGCGGCCTTTTCGCCGCAACGTTTCTGAGCCGGCAGGCCGCTTTCCACCATCCGATGGCTTTTCCGCCTCGCCGCCGGGTGCTAACAGCACCTGATGTCCCCCTGGATCCTCATCACCTTCGCCAGCGCATTCCTGCAGAACCTGCGCTCCGTCCTGCAAAAGCACCTGAAAGGCCGAATGGGCACGACGGGCGCGACCTTCGTGCGTTTCGGCTACGGGGTACCTTTCGCGCTGACCTATCTGGCTGTGCTGCATTATGGCCTTGGCCGGCCGCTGCCGGTGCCGGACGGCGCCTTCGCCTTCTGGGCGGTGATCGGCGCCTTTGCCCAGATTGCCGCCACCTTCCTGCTGGTCCACCTCTTCTCGTTCCGCAATTTCGCCGTCGGCACGGCCTATTCGCGCACCGAACCGGCCCAGGCCGCCCTCATCGCGCTGGTCCTGTTCGGCGAGACGATCACCGTCCCGACCCTGATGGCGATCCTGGTCTCGGTGCTCGGCGTCATGCTGATCTCGGTGGCGCGCACAACCCTGACCTTGCCAGCACTTTTTACCTCGGTCGTCAGCCGCACCGCGCTGATCGGCCTGCTGTCCGGCCTGTTCTTCGGCATTTCAGGCATTGCCTACCGTTCCGCGTCGCTCGCCTTGCAGCCGAGCCTGCCCGCGCCCGACAGTGTCATGCAGGCAAGCTACACGCTGGTCGTCGTCATTCTCGTGCAGACCTTCGCCATGCTCTTCTGGATGCTGTGGCGCGACCGCGCCGAGCTTCGCCGCGTCGGTGCAGCCTGGAAGATCGGCATTCTTGTCGGCTTCGTCGGCGCGACCGCCTCCTTCGGCTGGTTCACGGCGATGACCCTGCAGCAGGTGGCGGTGGTCAAGGCGCTGGCCCAGGTCGAGATGCTCTTCACCTTCGCCTCCTCGGTCTTCTTCTTCAAGGAGAAGATCAACCGCCTGGAGGTCGCCGGCTGCGTTCTGATCGTCGCCGGGGTGCTGCTGCTGCTCGTCGTCTGACGGTCCCGTCGCGTCCGGCCTGCCCGCGCCGGTTGCCGGCGCCGGAACGACTCACTATCATCCGTTCCTCGACAGGCGGGAGGCTTGATCCAGGTGACGGAAGCGCTGTTTTGCGAATGGTTCGACACGCCGGTCGGTGATCTGGTCGCCGTCGCCGACGACAGGCATCTGCGGGTTCTGGGCTTCGAGGAGGACGGATCGCCGGCCGAGAGGCTCGAGCGGCAGCGCCGCCGTCTCGGCCGCGACGTCATCGCCGCGGGCAATGCGATCACCACGGCCATGGGGCGGGAGCTCAAGGCCTATTTCGCCGGCGAACTCTTCGACTTCACGCTGCCGCTCGCGCCAGCCGGCAGCGAATTCGAACAGAAGGTCTGGGCGGAGCTGTTGAAGGTGCCGCTCGGCGAGACCTGTTCCTATGGCGATATCGCCAGGAATGTCGGGGGCATGGAAACCGTGCGCGCGGTCGGCAAGGCCAACGGCGCCAATCAGATCGAAATCGTCATTCCCTGCCAACGCTGCATCTGGTCCGACGGTTCGCTCACCGGTTATGGCGGTGGGCTGTGGCGCAAGAAATTCCTCCTGCGCCACGAAGGCGAGATGCGGCCGGTCGGCCTGTTTGCCCGCTGAAGGCTCGGCGTCAGCCCAGTATAGCGTCGATCAGGGAACGATCAGCGTGCCGGCACCGTGCTCGGTGAAGATTTCCAGGAGCACGGAATGCGCCGTCTTGCCGTTGAGGATGACGACACCCTGAACGCCCGCATTGATCGCGTCGATGCAGGTCTCGACCTTGGGAATCATGCCGCCAGAGATCGTGCCGTCCTTGATCAGCGCCCGGGCCTCGGAGACCGAGAGTTCCTTGATCAGTTCGCCATTCTTGTTCAGCACGCCTGGCACGTCGGTGAGGAACAGCAGGCGGGTGGCCCGCAGCGCGCCGGCAATGGCGCCGGCAAACGTGTCGGCATTGATGTTGTAGGTATGGCCGTCGCGGCCGGGCGCCACCGGCGCGATGACCGGGATCATCTCCGACTTGGCGAGCAGGTCGAGCAGCGTGCGGTCGACCTCCACCACCTCGCCGACGAAGCCGAGGTCGAGGACGCGCTCGATGTTGGAATCCGGATCGATGATGGTCTTCTTGGCCTTTTCGGCGAAGACCATGTTGCCGTCCTTGCCGCAAAGGCCGATCGCCCATTCGCCCGTCTGGTTGATGAGGGCGACGATCTCCTTGTTGATCGAGCCGGCCAGCACCATTTCGACGATCTCGACGGTCTTCTGGTCGGTGACGCGAAGGCCCCCTTCGAACTTCGATTCGATGCCCATCCGCGTCAGCATCGCGCCGATCTGCGGGCCGCCGCCATGGACGACGATCGGGTTGACGCCCGACTGCTTCAGAAGGGCGATATCGGCGGCAAAGGCCTTGCCGAGTTCGGCATTGCCCATGGCGTGGCCGCCATATTTCACCACGATCGTCTTGTTCTCGTAGCGCTGCATGAAGGGCAGGGCCTGAGCAAGGAGCCGCGCCTGGGTTTCGCTTTCGGATGCCGTCATCGGATGCCCTCGTGATTGGTTCGCGGCCTTTTAGCGCAAGATCGCCCGCGATGGAATAATCCGGGGAAAGATATGCGTCGCCGATGATCCGGTGATGAACGGATGGCGTAGACGCCTGTAGGACACGACGAAATTGCGCCCGGGGGGAGGGCTGTCTGGAGGAGAGGGCCCGAAAGCCGATGCCTAGCGACGAAATCGCCGTACTGCTGAGCCGAGTGGCCCTCAAGGACCGTTCCGCATTTTCTGTGCTCTATAGCCGTTCCTCGCCGAAACTTTTTGCCATCTGCCTTCGTATATTGCGAGACAGGGCCGATGCCGAGGAGGCGTTGCAGGATGTCTTCGTCAAGATCTGGCAGCGGTCCGAAAGCTTCGCCTCGTCGGGAAACGGTGCCATGGGCTGGCTGGCGGCGATCGCCCGCTACCATTGCATCGACCGCCTGCGGGTGAGACGCCCGCCGGCGGAGGAACTGGAGACGGTCATCGACCTCGCCGACAGCGCGGCCGATCCGGAACAGAGCGCGGTGCTGCGCTCGGAAGGAAAGCGGATTGACACCTGTCTGCAAGCATTGGATCCTGACCGCGCGCGGGCCGTGAGGCATGCCTATGTGGAGGGATTGTCCTATCAGGAACTGGCCGATCGGTTCGCGGTGCCGCTGAACACGATGCGCACATGGCTGCGTCGCAGCCTGTTGAAATTGAGAGAGTGCATGGATGACGACGCCAGACCAGAGCAAGGGTGACCGCTCGCGCGACGAAGTGCTCGCCGGCGAATACGTGCTCGGCGTGCTGGGCGTCGAGGATCGCCTGCAGGTCGAGGAACGGTTGCGCCATGACCGCAGCTTTGCCGTGATCGTTCGGCGCTGGGAGGATAATCTCTCGCAGTTCAACGAGGACTACGGCGTCGAACTGCCGCCCGAAGCGCTCTTCGCCAGGATCGAGGGCAAGATCTACGGCCAGCAGCAGCGCGCTCCGTGGTCGTCGGCATTCGGCGGTCTGTGGAACTCGCTTGCCCTCTGGCGTGGTCTGGCCTTTGCCGGCGTGGCCGTTGCCGCGATCGTCGCCGGAACCGAGGCGGGACTTTGGGACCAGTCGCGAGGCGGCCAGCCGCTGGTGGCGGAACTTGCCGGCAAGGACAGCGTCATCAGCCTCGTCGCGCGTTACGACAGCGGTTCCGGCAAGCTTCAGGTGACGCCCGTCGCGACCGGCGCGCAGCAGCAGAAATCGCTGGAACTCTGGCTGATCGAAGGCGAGGCGGCGCCGCGTTCGCTGGGCGTACTGCCGCAGACCGGCGAAGGCGAGATCATCGTGCCGGCCACGCTGCGCAACCGCTTTGCCGAGGGCGTCATCCTCGCCGTCAGCCTTGAGCCCTTCGGCGGTTCTCCGACTGGCCAGGCCACTGGCCCGGTGATCGCGCTCGGCCCGGCGCATCTGTGACAGGCGCGCCGCCCCGGCGCGCTGGCCAGATTAAAACTATAGAAATTTCAGATAGATAGAGATTCTATTCGGTTTTTTGCGTCTCGCCTGAAACTTCCCCGCATCTGCCCTCGTCCTTTGTAGTGTTCCCGGCAACGGGATCGAAACAACCGCCCGGATGGCAATCCTGCCGCCGAGGACGGATCGAGAACACCAGGACAGAGGAAACCGAAATGTCCAAGACCACCCTTCGCCCGCTCACCCTGCCGTTGCGCTCGCAGCCGGCACCATTGCCGCCCATGCCGAAAACCCGATGGTCGGCGGCGCCTGCATGTTCGCGAACAAGAACATCGTCGAAAATGCCGTCAACTCGAAGGACCACAGACTCTGGTCGCCGCCGTCAAGGCCGCCGGCTGTCGAGACCCTGTCGGGCAAGGGCCCGTTCACGGTCTTCGCGCCTGTCAATGCCGCCTTCGACGCGCTTCCGGCCGGCACGGTCGACACCCTGCTGAAGCCCGAGAACAAGGATCAGCTGACCAAGGTTCTGACCTGCCACGTCGTGGCCGCTGACGCGATGTCGTCGGCCATCGGCAAGATGATCGCCGACGACGGCGGCACCCATCCGGTCAAGACGATCGGCGGCTGCATGCTGCAGGCCAAGATGGACGGCGACAAGATCACGCTCACCGACGAGAGCGGCGGCGTGGCCACCGTGACCATCGCCGACGTCAAGCAGTCGAATGGCGTGATCCACGTGATCGACAAGGTCCTGCTGCCGAAGGCCTGAGCCGCACCTCTGCCCCGCTTTCGGCGGGGCACTTCTTAAGCCGGGCGTACTGCGTCAGGTTGGCTGGCCGATGGCCTCGAGGATTGCCCCGCGCAAATCGTCGAGGCCATTTCCTTTTTCCGAGGAGGTGGCGACGATGAAGGGATAGGCGGCCGGGCGCTTCTTGATCTTTTCCAGGGTTTCCGCGATCAGGCGCGGAACGCCGGCTTCCTTGATCTTGTCGGTCTTGGTCAGCACGATCTGGTAGGACACCGCCGCCTTGTCGAGCAGGTCGAGCACCTCGTCGTCGTTCTTCTTGATGCCGTGGCGGCTGTCGATCAGCACGTAGACACGCTTCAGCGTGGCGCGGCCACGCAGATAGTCGAAGACCAGCTTGGTCCAGGCGTCGACATGTTCCTTCGGCGCCTGGGCATAGCCATAGCCGGGCATGTCGACCAGCGCCATTGGCGGCAGGTCGCCCGCCTCGCCCGAATAGCCTTCCGGAACGAAATAGTTGAGCTCCTGGGTCCGGCCCGGCGTGTTCGACGTGCGGGCGAGGCCCTTCTGGCCGACCAGCGCATTGATCAGCGACGACTTGCCGACGTTCGAGCGACCGGCAAAGGCCACCTCGAGCGGACCTTCGGGGGGAAGGAACTGCATCGACGGCACGCCGCGGATGAAGATCCACGGGCGGCCGAACAGAGGCTGATCTGTCTTCTGCTTGTTGTCTGTCATGGGATCGCCTTTCGCATGCCCTGTGAAATCCGGGTTTTGACCGGCAAAGTCAAGACGCGGTGGGCACGCGCGGCCCCAGTTCGCGGCGCATATGGCCGATAAGATAGGTGAACAGCGCGACAAGCACGATGCCCCCGCCGATCATCGTGCGGAATGACGGCACCTCATCATGCAGCAGAACCATCCACACGGGCGCAAGGATCATCTCCGCCGTGCCGAGAAGCGCCGCAAGAGCAGACGGGATCATGCGGGCGCCCGTCACATACATCGCCATGCCGAGCCCGAGGTTCAGCGCACCGAAGGCAAACAGCAGCGCGAGATCCGGCAGGCTGACGGCGAAGCTCGCGGTCTGGGTGGCCGCGATCGCCGAGGCGATGAAGCAGCCCATGCTGGCCGCGGGCGTCATGCGGATCTCTGGATGCCGCCGCGTCAGCACCGTCATGCAGGCGAAGATCACCGGGATCGATGCCGCCAGCGCAAGGCCGACCATCGATCCGCCTTCGCCGATCGATGCCGACACCATGATCGCAACACCGACGATCACGGTGGCAATCGCCCCCCAGGTCACCGCGGTGATCGGTTCGCCCAAGAGCACCCGGGCGAGCAGCGCGGCAATCAGCGGAATGGCCGCCATGAACAGCACGACATTGGCAACGGGCGTCATGCTGACGGCCAGCACGACAGGTCGACACGGCGGCAAAGCCGACGGCGATCATCAGGCCGGGCCATCCCATCGCGCGGAATAGCCGGATCGTCCCGGTCAACCCGTCGCGGATCAGCATGAAGCTCAGGAGGAACAGCCCGCCGAACAGGCAGCGCCAGAAGACGATGGCCCAGCCGTCGTCCATGCGGATGAAACGCTGGATCGCGCCACCATAGCTCCAGGCGGTGGCGGAGCCGAGCACCAGGGCGATGCCGAGCCAGGGGCGGGCGGCGGGGACGGGCGAAGAGCGTAGGGCGGTCATCGGAGCTCGTGAGGGTGGCGGTCATAAAAGAAAGCCCCGGACTGGCCGGGGCTTTCGGGGACTACTTGGTCTTGGCGGGTTTTCGCCGGAACATGCCCTTGAGATTGTCGAACAGTTCGATCTTGGCGCCGTGGCGCTTCATGATGATCGATTGCTGGGCGATCGAGAGCGTGTTGTTCCAGGCCCAGTAGATGACCAGACCGGCCGGGAAGCTGCCGAGCATGAAGGTGAAGATCAGCGGCATCCAGTTGAACAGCATCGCCTGGGTCGGGTCCGGCGGCGTCGGGTTCATGCGCATCTGCAACCACATGGTGACGCCCATGATGATCGGCCAGACGCCGAGATGCAGGAAGGTCGGACCTTCGAACGGCAGCAGGCCGAACAGGTTGATGAACGTGGTCGGATCGGGGGCCGACAGGTCCTGGATCCAGCCGAAGAACGGCGCGTGGCGCATTTCGATGGTGACGTAGATCACCTTGTAGAGCGAGAAGAACACGGGGATCTGCAGGAGCACCGGCCAGCAGCCGGCGATCGGATTGATCTTCTCGTCCTTGTAGAGCTGCATCATCGCCTGCTGCAGCGCCATCTTGTCGTCGCCATGCTTGGCTTTCAGCTCTTCCATCTTCGGCTGCATGCGCTTCATGTTGGCCATGGAGGCATACTGCTTGCTGGCGAGCGGGAAGAAGAGCGCCTTGACGACGATCGTGGTCAGCAGGATTGCGATGCCGAAATTGCCCACTTGACGGTAGAAGAAGTCCATCAGCTTGAACATCGGCTTGGTGAAGAAGTAGAACCAGCCCCAGTCGATCAGAGTCGAAGCGGGACCTCATAGCTCTGAACAGCAGCGGGTTCGCTGGAGCGCAGGCTCGAAAACAGCTTGCCGAACCAGGACTTGTCGAGCGCATAGCCGTCGACCACCGGCACTTCCTTGGCGCCGGCGAAGACCAGCTGCTTGATCGTCGTGCTCTGGCCTGCGGCCACAGTGGCCGGATCGCTCTTGTAGTCGGCCTGGAAGCGCGGCTGGCCGTCGGTGAAGTGCGAGAAGCGGCTTTCATAGGCAAGGGTCTGCTGCGGGATCAGAGCCGAGGCCCAATACTTGTCGGTGATGCCGAACCAGCCGCCCGTCGCCTTCTCGCTGGCAACGGCTTCCTCTTCGATATTGCTGTACTTTTCCTCGATCAGGCCGCTCTGCGAACCGATGACGCCGAGGAAGCCCTCGTGCAGGACGTAGACGGAGGCAGTCGTCGGCTTGTTGTAACGGGTGATGCGGCCATAGGGCGCGACCGTGGCGGCCGTGCCGGCATTCTTGATCGTGTCCTCGACGGTGAACATATAGTGCTCGTCGACGGAGATCTTGCGCAGGAAGGTGAGCCCGGCCTCGTTGGTGAAGGACAGCGTGACTGGCGTTGTCGCCGTCAGCTTGTCGCCTTCGGCCAGCGTCCACACGGTCGTCGGTCCCGGCACCGCCCCGGCGTTCTCGCCGGCGATATAGCCGAGTTCGGTGAAGTAACCGTCCTTGGTGTCCGCCGGGTTGAACAGCGTGATGATCGGGCTCGTCCGGTCCACGGTCTCGCGATATTCCTTGAGCTTCAGGTCGTCGAAGCGTGCGCCGGTCAGATTGATCGAGCCGGCGAGGGCGGGCGTGTCGATGGCGACGCGCGGGGACTTGGCGATCGCCTCCTCGCGGTTGGTATCTGCGGACGCCTGGGCGCTGCTGCCCGGCAGGTTACCGGAAACCGTGCCGGCCGCGGGAGCGGCGGCATTCGGCTGCGCCTGGGTCGTCTGGGCTTCCTGGGCAAGGCGCGCCTCTTCGGCGATGCGCTGCGCCTCGATCCTCGGGCTCATGATGAAATACTGCCAGCCGAGAACGATCAGCACAGACAGGGCAATCGCGATGAAGTAATTGCGGTTGTTTTGCATCATACTTTCCTGGAATCGGTCGCGGAGGACCCTGCGTTTTTCGGTCTGGCCTTGATCCGCTCGGCCAATTGCGCGGCGATCCGCGCAAAGGGTGCGTGGAGCACGTCCCTGCGGGCGACAACCACATAGTCGTGTCCGGGCTGCATTGCAAACGCCGCATGCAGCCGTACGGCTTCTTTTAGGCGCCGCCGCATACGGTTTCGTTCGACTGCGTTGCCGTGTTTCTTGGTGACGGTAAAGCCGACCCGTGCTTCGGTGTCGGGCTGCTGGCGGTCGAGGACCTCAGGAGGAACAACCCTTGCGCTTTTCTCCGGCGCGAACGGCAAGAAACTGCGGCCGGCTTTTCAGCCGCCCGACAGTTTGTTTCTTTTTAGGTACATTCATTCGCCCGGTCCCGGGCAAACCCGGCCTTTAGGCCGAGAGACGCTTGCGACCGCGAGCGCGGCGAGCAACGAGAACCTTGCGGCCGCCCTTGGTTGCCATGCGCGCACGGAAGCCGTGGCGACGCTTGCGAACAAGCTTGGAAGGTTGGTAGGTACGCTTCATTTATTTAATACCGCGGTGTGCGGCCCTTCTTGGGTTTGCATTTCTGCAAGAGCGTTGGATTTGACGCACGGCTCCTCATCCGCCACAGGGGCGGGTCGGTCCGAACGTGCGCGGCTTATAAGGGCGATGGGTCGCGGAGTCAATTCCCGCCCGTTTTCCGTGTCGAGGCCGGCCGCGAGATCTTGCCTCGCCCCGTTAACCAGTTTCGCGAATGCTGAAATGCGGCATTGGTCGTTTTGTCCTGCGCAACACCATGTTCGTGATCGAACTTGATCGTTTTGATCTTTCTGGCGCGCAGAATCCGCCGGTGAAACGTCAATTTCGCGAACGCGGCCGGGTATTTTAGCACTGCAACAGTCCGTTAACGACCGGATCGTATTTTACTAAAATTATAGGGGCTCGGAGCCCCTGGGGTTAATGCAGGAGTTCGTCCGTGAAGATCAGCGGAAAAGTCTATTCATTGGTTGGGATTCTCGGCTTTGCGGCCATAGTGATTGGGGCGATGGGGATTTTCGTCACCACCCAGTATGGCGCCAAGTCGGAACAGGTGAGCGAGGTATCCGAGCGCGTCTATCTCGGTGAGCGCCTGAACCGTCTCGTCACCGGCGTGGTGATGGAGGCCCGCGGCATTTATGCCGCGCCCAGCATCGAGAAGGCCGAAGGCTTCGCCAAGGGCCTGATGAAGAATCTCGACGAGATGGACAAGGTGCTGACGGCCTGGCAGCCGCTCGTTCCGGAGGCGCAGAAGGCGACCTTTGATGCGATGCGGGCACGCTCCGCCGAGTTCCGCACCTTCCGCGCGGAAACGGCCCGTCTGGGGACGGCGGTGGACCCGAAGGCCGCCAACGAGCAGGGCAACAACGAAGCCAACCGAGCCAACCGCAAGGCCTTCCAGGCCGAGATCGACGCGGTTGTCGACGCCGACAAGGGCGAGCTTAAGGCTTTGCAGGATTCTCTTGCCAGCTTCCAGCAGACCATGCTGGTCATCATTTCCGGCGTGACCGTGCTGTCGCTGGCGATCGGCGCTGGTCTCGGCATCCATATCGGCGTCAATCATCTCAGTCGCCCGATCCGCAACGTCACGGCTGCGATGAAGAGCGTGGCCGACGGCGACTTCACCACCGAAATCCCTTACGAGGGTCGCGCCGACGAAATCGGCGACATGGCTGCCGCGGTCGAAGTGTTCAAGCGCAACGGTCTTGCCGTCCAGCGCATGAACGCCCAGGAAACGGCCATGCGCGCCAAGAGCGACGACCTGCAGTCCAGCATGTCGGTGGTCGTCGCAGCCGCTGCGGCCGGCGATTTCGCCCAGCGCATCGACAAGGACTATGACGAAGAGAACCTCAACCGCTTCGCAGCCAACATCAATACGCTGCTGTCGTCGGTCGATCAGGGCATTTCCGAAACCCGTCGCGTCATCGCAAGCCTTTCGGCCGGCGACCTGACCCAGAGCATGCGCGGTGAATTCCGCGGTGCCTTCGCCGAACTGCAGACCAACGTCAATGCCACATTTGAACGGCTCCGCCAGACGATGACGGACATCCGTGGCAAGACCGACCTCATCAACGGCAACACCGGCGAGTTGACCTCGGCGACCAACGACCTTGCCAAGCGCACCGAACAGCAGGCCGCGGCACTCGAGGAGACCTCGGCCGCCCTCGACGAGATCACCGTCGTCGTCCGCGGTTCGAGCGAAAGGGCGCAGGAAGCCAGCCAAATGGTGACCGAAGCCAAGCAAAGCGCCGCGCAGTCGGCGATCGTCGTCTCCGATGCGGTCGATGCCATGGGCCGCATCGAGCAGGCCTCGCGCGAAATCTCGCAGATCATCAACGTCATCGACGAGATCGCCTTCCAGACCAATCTGCTGGCGCTGAACGCCGGCGTCGAGGCGGCCCGTGCCGGTGAAGCCGGCAAGGGCTTTGCCGTCGTCGCCCAGGAAGTCCGTGAACTCGCCCAGCGTTCCGCCAACGCCGCCAAGGACATCAAGGCGCTGATCACGAAGTCCGGCCAGGAAGTGGCAGGCGGCGTGAAGCTTGTGCAGCGCACCGGCGAAGCGCTGTCGGAGATCGAGGTTCGCGTCCTCAAGATCAACGACCACATCCATTCGATCGCCGCGGCTGCCAAGGAACAGTCGACCGGTCTCGCCGAGGTCGCCACCGCCATGAACCAGATGGACCAGGTGACCCAGCAGAACGCCGCCATGGTCGAGGAGACCTCGGCTGCGACCTACAAACTGTCAGGCGAGGCCAACGGCCTGGCCGCGTTGGTCGCGCAGTTCCGTATCGGCGACGAGGGACGTTCCCATGCGGCACCCGTCGTCGCTCGGCCGGCGCAGCACAAGCCCGCGCCGTCGCCGGCCCGCCAGATGATGGGTTCGGTGGCCAAGGCGTTTGGCGGTGGCCGCGCTGCCACCGCCAAGGCCGCCGTCCAGGAAGCCGAAAACTGGGAAGAGTTCTGATCCGCCGCCAAGGCGGGAACCATCCAGACAAAGGCGCCGCGACCTCCGGGTCGCGGCGTCACTTTTTTGCAGGCGCGCGCAGCGGGGCGAAGGCTGCCCGTGGCCCTGCCGGAGATGCCATTGGCCAATCCTCCTGCGTCGGCTAATATGACCGCACTGCAAATTGCCGGGCCGGTCGGGAAGCCGCCGGTCCGGACCAGGATGACGACGGGAGTGGGCGATGGCGCGACTGAGCGAAGCCGGTCGGCAAGCCGAATCGAGTGAGCCATCGGTCATGCCGCACCGCTTGCGCGGCCTTTCGGGCAAGCTGCTGTGGCTGACCATGGCCTTCGTGATGATGGCGGAAGTGCTGATCTTCGTGCCGTCGGTCGCCACCATGCGCCTGCGCTGGCTGGAGGATCGGCTGAACACGGCCGCCGCCGCCGGCGTCGTCATCGACGGCCTGCAGCCGGCCGAACTGCCGCGTGCCGTGCAGGACGACACACTGATGGCCACCGGCACCAAGGCGATCGTGCTGCGCAAGGACGGAACCTCGCGCCTGCTGGCGGTCGAGGACATGCCGCTCCAGGTCGACGCGAAATACGACCTGTCCGACGTGCCGGCCCTGCAGTCGATCGCCGATGCCCTTTACACCCTCATCCTCGGCGGCGACCGCATGCTGCGCGTCTACGGACCGGTCGGCGAGAGCGACATGATCATCGAACTGGTGATGGAGGAGAAGAGCCTGCGCCAGGCGATGCTGGCCTATGCCCGCAGCGTCTTTTCCGTATCGCTGATGATTTCGCTCATCACCGCCTCGCTGATCTACATTGCCATCAACCGCATGATGATCCGTCCGATGCGCCGGCTGACAAGAAGCATGCAGGCCTTTGCGGAAAATCCGGAAGATCCGGCCCGCATCCTGCCGTCGGTGCCAGGAGACGACGAGATCGCCTTGGCCGGCCGCCATCTCGCCCTGATGCAGGAGCAGTTGCAGAAGACGCTGAAACAACAACGCAACCTGGCCGACCTCGGGCTGGCCGTGTCGAAGATCAACCACGACATGCGCAATATCCTCGCCTCCGCGCAGCTGATGTCCGACCGCCTCGTCGATGTCGACGATCCCATGGTCAAGGGCTTTGCCCCGAAGCTCGTCCGCACCATCGATCGCGCGGTCGGCTATACCAACGAAGTGCTCGCCTACGGCCAGGCGTCCGAGCCCGAACCCAAGCGCCGCCGCTTTCCCCTGTCGGGGCTTTGCCAGGAGGTGCGCGAGATTCTGGCGATCGGTCCCGAGAGCGGCATTGATTTCGTCGACATGGTCGGCGGCGATATCGAAGTGGATGCCGACAGCGAGCAGTTGTTCCGGGTCATCCACAACATATGCCGCAATGCCGTCCAGGCCTTGGCCAATCACGGCATGGACGATCCCGCCGTGGTGCGGCGCATCACGCTCTGCGGCCAGCGGATCGGCAGCGTCGTTGCCATCACCATCGACGACACCGGCCCCGGCCTGCCGCCCAAGGCGCGGGAGAACCTGTTCATGGCCTTCCGCGGATCGGCGCGCTCCGGCGGCATCGGGCTTGGCCTGGCGATCGCCCGCGAACTCGTGCTCGCCCATGGCGGAACCATTGCGCTGGTGGAAAAGCCGGGTCCGGGCACTCTCTTCCGAATCGAAATCCCCGATCGGCCGGTTGCGCTCGACGACTGGCGTGCCCGCGCCTGAAAAAAGATCGGCCGGAAATGCTGGGCCACGGCTTCCACATGACGGCAAAATGACTCTTTTTTCCGAAAGGTGCTTGCAATCCTTCGCGGCACGTTTTAGAGGATCGCCACGCCGCCGACGACAGTCGGACCGGTACGCACCCGTAGCTCAGCTGGATAGAGCACCAGACTACGAATCTGGGGGTCAGGAGTTCGAATCTCTTCGGGTGCGCCATTTCCTTCTCTTCTGAAATGCCTTTGACTTCCGCGGCATACGGTGCCGCCAGAGTTCTCGTGCGGTAATATTCGTCAGTTATCTGCTATGCGAAAAACGCATGACAGATAAGCGTGCAATGCGACTGAAGAATGATTGCGTTTTCGCGCCGCGGGCCTTTAAGCCATGGCCTCTGCCCGTCGGAGCACGATCGGGCCAATGCGTTGTCTCATGAGGATGGATTATGCTGCGTGACCGGATCAGATTTAAGCCGCTGCTCGACAAACTGGTCAGTGCGGAGGAGGCCGCTGCCTATATCCAGGACGGCATGACCGTCGGCATGAGCGGCTTCACCCGCGCCGGCGAGGCGAAGGCCGTGCCGCTGGCCTTGGCCGAGCGCGCCAAGACCCATCCGCTGAAGATCACCCTGATGACCGGCGCCTCGCTCGGCAACGATCTCGACAAGACGCTGGCCGAGGCGCATGTGCTGGCCCGCCGCATCCCCTTCCAGTCGGATCCCGGGCTTCGCAAGGCGATCAATGCCGGCGAGGTGATGTTCATCGACCAGCACCTTTCGGAAACGGTCGAACAGCTGCGCACCCAGCAGATCAAGCCGGTCGATATTGCCATCATCGAGGCGGTCGCCATCACCGAGACGGGCGGCATCGTCCCGACCACCTCGGTCGGCAATTCGGCGAGCTTCGCCATCCTCGCCGACAAGGTCATCATCGAGATCAACATCTCCCAGCCGGCCACGCTCGAGGGCCTGCACGACATCTATATTCCGTCGCGCCGCCCGACCCGCATGCCGATACCGATCGTCACGCCGAAAGCCGCGTCGGCCTGCCCTTCGTCCGATCCGCCGGAAAGATCATCGCCATCGTCGTCTCGGAAGCAGGACAGCTCGTCGACCATCCTGCCCCGGATGCCGAGACCAGTGCAGTGCCGGCCATCTCAGCGATTTCCTGCTCAACGAGGTCAAGCAGGGGCGCCTGGGCTATGAGCTGCAGCCGCTGCAGGCCGGTATCGGCACGATCGCCAATGCCGTACTGCACGGCTTCATCGATACGCCCTTTCATGACCTGAAGATGTATTCCGAAGTCCTGCAGGACTCGACCTTCGAGCTGATCGATTCCGGCAAGATGACCTTTGCGTCGGGCTCGTCGATCACGCTGTCGGCCGAGATGTACAAGAAGGTCCTGCCGCGGCTATCCGAATACAAGCATCAGCTGATGCTGCGCCCGCAGGAGATCAGCAACCATCCGGAAGTGATCAGGCGCCTCGGCCTGATCTGCATCAACACCGCGCTGGAGTTCGACATCTACGGCAACGTCAACTCGACCCATGTCGGCGGCACCCACATGATGAACGGCATCGGCGGCTCGGGCGATTTCGCCCGCAACGCCTTCATGTCGATCTTTGTCACCAAGTCCATCGCCAAGAACGGTGCGATCTCCTCTGTCGTGCCGATGGTCAGCCACGTCGACCACACCGAGCACGACACCGATATCCTGGTAACGGAAGTGGGGCTCGCGGACCTGCGCGGCCTTGCGCCGCGCGAACGGGCGGCGGTGATCATCGCCAACTGCGTCGACAAGGACTATCGCGATCCGCTGCAGGACTATTACGATCGTGCCGTCAAGCGGGGCGGGCATACGCCGCACGTCCTTGAGGAAGCGCTCTCCTGGCATGTGAACCTGCGGGAGAAGGGCACGATGCGACCGGCGTGATGCTGGCGCACTCCTAATTCTGGAAAAACGAGGCCGCGCCCGTTGCGCGGATGCGGCCTAGACGGCGCAGAAGCTGCCATAGAGCGCGGTGATCACATTGCGCGCCGGTTCGCTCTCGATGTGATACCAGATCGTCTGCCCATCCCGGCGGCCGGAGATGATCCGGTCGCGACGCAACAGCGCCAGATGCTGGGAAACGGTCGAGTCACGGATGCCGAGGAATTCGGCGAGCTGGCCGACCGAACGCTCTCCGTCGATCAACTGGCAGAGAATGAGCAGCCGGTGACGGTTGGCGAGCGCTTTCAGCAACTCGCTGGCGTCGTCGGCGGCGTCCTGCATGGTATCTGGATCAACTTTCATTCTTGCGTATCTACGTTATTCCGAATATATTGTCAAGCCGGTAGCCCCGTTTCATGGGGCTTGGAACTGCAGGAATACGCAAGATGCAGAAAGACAGAAAGATAGTTTGTCCTCAGTGTTCTGCCGTCAACCGCCTGTCGGCCGACCGCCCGGCCTCCGAGGCGCGCTGCGGCCAATGCGGTCATGCGATGTTCGAGGCCCATCCCGCCGATGCCGATGCCCCGACCTTCGAAAAGCATATGAGCCGCAACGAGATCCCGGTTCTCGTCGATGTCTGGGCGCCGTGGTGTGGCCCCTGCCGGATGATGGCGCCGGCCTTCGCAGAAGCCGCCGGCATGCTCGAGCCGGACGTCCGACTGCTCAAGCTGAACTCGGAAAACGAGCCGCAGCTTGCCTCGAAACTCGGTATCCGCGGTATCCCCACCATGCTGCTCTACAAGGATGGCCGCGAAATCGGCCGGGTCTCCGGCGCCATGTCGGCGCGCCAGATCGTCGATTGGACTCGCGCGCAGCTCGGCACCGCCTGAGGCAGGGCAGCGAGCGGCCGAGCGAAAAGGCTGGAAAGCGCATGCCAAGCCCGGTATGACGCAGCTGTAGCTGTCATCGTCCGGCGTTGGAGAGAGCGTGCATCCAAACTGCAACGATATCGCGTCCGCGCCGCCGAAGCCCTGCCGGGCCCCCTTGCGGGCAGCACTTCGGCGCGGCGCGCTGTTCGCCGGCCTTGTCTTGGTTCTCTCAGCCTGTGCCGGGCGGCCGATCGGCGTCATGGAGCCCACCAATCACACCGCCAACGGCACGACCAAGGTCGAGTTGATCGCGGCGACGACGCGGGCACCCTCGGTCGACAAGGCCGTTCTCTTCACCGGCGAGCGCGGTTCCGGCCTGATGATCGACGCGGTGACCCTTTCCATCCCGCCCGACGCCAATCGCGAAATCGGCCAGGTCCAGTGGCCGAAACGCCTGCCCGCCGATCCGCAGAAGGAATTCACCACGGTCGCCATCGATCCGATCACAAACGAAAAGGAAGGCGAGGCCTGGCTGAAGGGGCATGTGCCCAAGAGCCGGCGGGTCCTGGTCTTCGTCCACGGTTTCAATAATCTCTACGAGGAGGCCGTCTACCGCTTCGCCCAGATCGTCCACGACTCCAAGGCGGATGTGGTGCCGGTGGTCTTCACCTGGCCGTCGCGCGGCTCGATCTTCGACTACAATTACGACAAGGAAAGCACGAACTACTCGCGCGATGCGCTGGAGGACCTGCTGACGCAGATCGCCCGCAACCCGGCTGTCGGCGAAGTGACCGTGATGGCCCATTCCATGGGCACCTGGCTTGCGGTGGAAGCGCTGCGGCAGATGGCCATCCGCCACCGGCGGTCGATCCCAAGATCAGCAACGTCAACCTTGCTGCACACGATCTCGACGTAGACGTATTTGCCCAGCAATATCAGAGCCTTGCCACAAGGCGCCGCACTTCACCTTTTCCTCTCCCGCGATGACCGGGCGCTGACCATATCGAAGCATATTTCCGGCAATATCGATCGCCTCGGCCATATCGATCCGACGATGGAGCCCTACCGCTCGCAACTGGAAATGGCCGGCATTTCCGTGCTCGACCTGACCAAGCTGAAATCCGGCGATGCGCTGAACCATGGAAAGTTCGCCGAGAGCCCCGACGTGGTGCGCCTGATCGGCGAGCGGCTGATCGCCGGCCAGGCCGTGACCGATTCGTCCATCGGGCTCGGCGAGAGCCTGGGAGCTGTGGCCATCGGTGCCGGTACCACGGTCGGTCAGGCGGCGAGCACGGTGATCAGCGCACCGATCTCCATCTTCGATCCCCGCACCCGGCGCAACTACGGCCGCCAGTGGCTGCTGCTCGGCAACTCCGCCGGCAATACGATCGGCGCTGCCGGCACCGTGCTGACCCCGGCCGCGCCTTAGGCATCGCGACCGGCCGCGACCATGCCTGAAGCGTGGACCCGGCCGCTAGAGGGCCGCTGCGTGCAGGTCGAACAGCGGCATACCGTAGCCCGCAAGCGCGCCCTTGGGGGCCAGCTGGCGTGAAAGCACGCCGTCGGACGGTGCAACGACCGGGCGCAGTAGGTCACCGGCCTTCAGGTAGCCGATGATTTCGCCGCGCCGCACGAGGCGGGGCAAGGCGGCGTTTTTTGGGCTAGATGGATGCTCGGGAAGGAAAAAACCGATATGCGGTGCGGTGACCGTTTCCGCGCGGCGCGGAGCGGGAGCGGCAGGTTCTTGCACCCTCTCCCCCACCTCGAACGCCTCGCCGCCGCTGGCCACGACGTGCCGGGTGTCGTCCTGGTATTCGAATTCCGCGATGCCGTGGCGCCGCATCAGTTCAAGGACGGTTTCGATCCAAGCACTGTTCATAGCGGCCTCCCGAACCCGTCGGCCATCAGCCGCTCCAGATGATGGATGTCGATGCCGCCGCCCGAAAAGCCGGGTTCGTCGAGCAGCTTCAAGTGAAGCGCGCTCGATGTCTCCACGCCCTCGATGGTAAGTTCGCCAAGCGCCCGGCGCATGCGGGCGATCGCCGCATCGCGCGTCGGCCCGTGGGCGATCAGCTTGGCGATCAGCGAATCGTAGTTCGGCGGGATCTCATAGCCGGGATAGAGATGGGTATCGATCCGCACGCCCGGTCCACCGGGCGCGATGAAACGCGTCACCTTGCCGGGCGACGGCGTGAAGTTGAAGGCATGCTCCGCATTGATCCGGCACTCGATGGCATGGCCACTGAGGCGCACCTCGTCCTGTGTCAGCCCGAGCCTCTCGCCCATGGCGATGCGCAGCTGTTCGCGGACGATGTCCACGCCGGTCACCTCTTCGGTCACCGGATGCTCGACCTGCACCCGCGTGTTCATCTCGATGAAGTAGAACCCGCCGTCCTCGTAGAGGAACTCGAACGTACCGGCGCCACGATAGCCGATGGCCAGGCACGCCGCCGCGCAGCGCCGGCCGATCGCGTCGATGGCGGCCGGATCGATGCCGGGCGGTGGTGTCTCCTCGATCAGCTTCTGGTGCCGTCGCTGGGTGGAGCAGTCGCGCGCGCCGAGATGGATCGCATTGCCGTGATTGTCGGCCAGAACCTGTATCTCGACATGGCGCGGGAATTCGAGGAAGCGTTCGACATAGACCTCGGGGTTGCCGAAGGCCCGGCCGGC
This sequence comes from Rhizobium sp., assembly GCA_020621905.1. Taxonomy (GTDB): domain Bacteria; phylum Pseudomonadota; class Alphaproteobacteria; order Rhizobiales; family Rhizobiaceae; genus Allorhizobium. Next base: position 15,714 of record JAHRYZ010000014.1, on the reverse strand, counting down.
CTCCTCGCGCGCCATCTGCACGGCCGCGGCAAGCGATCCGGGATCGCGAACGATGCGCATGCCGCGCCCGCCGCCGCCGCCAGACGCCTTGACGATCAGCGGATAGCCCGTTTCTGCGCCGACGGCCGCAATGCGCGCCGGGTCTTCCGGCAGGGCGCTGTCGGGCCCTGGAACGCAGGGCACGCCGGCCGCGATCATCGCCCGCTTGGCAGCGACCTTGTCGCCCATGACACGGATCGCCGCCGAAGGCGGGCCGACGAAGATCATGCCGGCCCGTTCGACCATGTCGGCGAAGTCGGCATTTTCCGAAAGGAAGCCGTAGCCCGGGTGGATCGCGCCCGCGCCGGTGAGTTGTGCCGCAAGCAGGATTTCATGACTGTCGAGATAGCTGCGTGCAGCAGGCGCCGGGCCGATGCAGAGCGTCTGGTCGGCGAGCGCCACATGACGGAGATTGCGGTCGGCCTCGGAATGAATAGCGATGGTTTTCAGGCCAAGGTCGCGGCAGGCCCTGAGTATCCTCAAGGCGATCTCCCCGCGATTGGCGATCAGCACGCTGTCGAACATGCGCATCAGTCCGAGGCAAGCAGGATGAGCGGCGTGCCCGGCGTCACCGGTTCGCCATCTGCGACCATGATAGAAACGATGCGGCCGCCGCGGGGCGCCTCCACCGGATTGAGCATCTTCATCGCTTCGACCAGTGCCACGGTCTGGCCCTCCTCGATCAGGTCGCCTTCCTGCGCATAAGGTTCGGCACCGGGTGCGGGTGCGCGATAGAACGTGCCGGAAAGGCCGGCGACGATCACGGCCTCATCGATCTCGGGGATATCGGGAAGCGCCATCAGCGCGGCGATCTCGGCCGCCGCCATGGCTTCGGGCGTATCGCGACGCGTGGGCATGGCTGCAGGCGTGCCGCCGTTGCGGCCCGCCGTCTTGGCGAGACGGATGCGCATGCCGTTCTCGCTGACCTCCAGCTCGTTGAGCGTGGAGTTCTCCAGCATCTGCATCAGTCTCTCGATCGTCGAAAGGTCCATGTCGGTTCCCTCAACGCAGGAAGTTGGCGATGGCGATACCGTCGGCTTCCAGCGCCGCGCGGATCGTTCGGGCAATGTCGACGGCTGACGGCGTGTCGCTGTGCACGCATATCGAATCGATCGGGGTGACGATGACGCGTCCGGTGATCGTCTCGATCGCGCCGTTCTTCACCATGCGTACCACGCGCGCCGCGGCTGCGTCGGCATCGTGGATGACCGCGCCCGGTTTGCTGCGGTGAACCAGGAACCCCTCGTCGGTATAGGCCCGGTCGGCGAAGATCTCGGAGCGGCATTCCAGCCCCATCTCGCGCGCCAGCCGTTCCTGGTGGCCAAGCGCAATCGTCAGGCAGACGAGCTTCGCATCGACGGCCTTGATCGCGTTGTTGACGGCCTGCGCCACGCTCTCGTCCTGCTGGGTGAGGTTGCCAAGCGCGCCATGCGCCTTCACATGGGTGATCGGGTGGCCGGCATAGGTCGAAAGCGCTTGCGCAGCGCCGATCTGATAGGCGACCAGCCGCTCGATCTCGCCGGCGGAAAAGGGAATGTTGCGCCGGCCGAAACCCCAGAGATCGGGGAAACCCGGATGCGCACCGACGGCGACGCCCTTCGCCTTGGCGATGGAGAAGGTCGAGGCCATGATGTCCGGATCGCCGGCATGCATGCCGCAGGCGATATTGGCCGAACTGACGATCGACAGCATCGCCTCGTCGTCGCCCATGCGATAGGCGCCGAAGCCTTCGCCCATGTCGGAATTGAGGTCGACGCTGAGTGACATGCCGCTTACGATCCCTGTTGACGTGTTCCCGAATTGTAGGTCGAGCCCGAGGGAATGCACAATGGCCGGACGAAGAAATGCTCTTGGTCTCCACCATATTCTGATATATCACCACGCGAGAGACGACGATGAAGGCAGGCATGCAGGAGCACGGCGATAATCCGCGGATCAGCCCGGAAGGGGCAGGGGCGCTTCTATTCGATGTCGCCGGCCCGGTTTTCGATGCGTCCTTACAGGAACGCATCTGGGTCTTTGCCGATGCCCTTCGCGCCCTGCCTGGCGTCTCCGAGGTCGCACCCGGCATGAACAGTTTGATGGTCGTCTTCGACCCGCTTCGCATGGACCCGGACAGGCTCGAAGCCCACATGCTCGGCCAGTGGAAGACGACCATGGCTGCTCCGGCCGCCGGACGTCTGGTGGAGATCCCCGTCGTCTACGGCAACGAAGGCAGCGATCTTGCCGAAGTCGCTGCGTCAAAGGGGCTGACGGTAGAGCGCCTGGTCGCGATGCACGCTGCACCCGTCTATTCCGTTGCAGCCGTTGGGGCGATGCCGGGCTTCGTCTATCTCTCCGGCCTCGATCCGGTCCTTGCGCTGCCCCGCCGCGCGGTTCCCCGCATGGGCGTGCCCGAAGGCTCGGTCATCATCGGCGGCGCGCAGGCGGGTATCATGCCGCTGACGGCACCTTCCGGCTGGCACATTCTCGGCCATACCGATCTTCACCTGTTCGATCCGATGCGCGAGCCGCCGGCTGCGCTACGCGCCGGTGACCGTATCCGTTTCGTCGTCAAGGAGATCCGGGCATGATCGAGATCCTGACGACGGGCGCGGCCAACTCCGTGCAGGACCTCGGCCGCTTCGGCTATCTCGATGCCGGCGTCTCGCGCTCCGGCGCCATGGATGCGCCGGCGCTGGAACTGGCCAACCTCATGATCGGCAATGACGCCAATGCCGCAGCGATCGAAGTGGCGATCTTTCCGTTCCGGCTGCGCTTCGGTCAGGCGACGTTGGTGGCCGTCACCGGCGCGGATTGCCCCGTGAGCGTCAATGGAATTTTCTATCCCTCCTGGTGGGCATTGCCGGTCCGCACCGGCGATGTGCTCGAACTTGGCTTGCCGCGCAGCGGCGCGCGCGCCTATGTCGCCGTCTCCGGGGGGCTTGGCGTTCCCACCGTGCTGGGCTCGGCCTCGACCGACCTGAAGAGCGGCTGGGGTGGCCTGGCGGGCAGGGGCTTGCGTCGTGGCGACCGGCTCGACACCGGCTTTGCACCGATGACCGTGACCGGCCTGCCGACGGGCTTCGGCCTGGATCCTTCGGAGATCGGCAGGTCGGCGACGGACATTGGCGAGGACAGGCCGATCCGCGTCCTGCCGGGGGCGGAATACGGCTCCTTCGAGCCCGCGGCGGTCGCGGCCTTGGAGGCCGCCGCCTGGCAGGTCACGGACGATGCCAACCGCCAGGGCTATCGCCTGTCCGGCTCCCCGCTGACTCTGAGGCAAAAACTCGAATTGCATTCGCACGGCATCATGCCGGGCACCGTCCAGGTGCCGCCCTCGGGGCAGCCGATCATCCAGCTCGCCGAGGCCAATACCTGCGGCGGCTATCCGAAGATCGCCCATGTGATCGAAGCCGATCTCTGGCGGCTCGGCCAGTCCCCGGTCGGCAGCCGCCTGCGCTTTTCCGTGGTGAGCCGAGCCGAGGCCGTCAC
>JAHRYZ010000014.1:600-12183 GCA_020621905.1 Rhizobium sp. | reverse complement strand
GCCTTTTCCGCCCTTGCCCGCAAGGACAAGGCGCATCCCGAACGCCTGGCTGCGCTGGCGCGCGCCAAGACCTGAATTCCTGACTGACGGAGCAAGACCATGAGATGGAAGCGTACTCTTCAGCTGATCGACGTCCATTGCGAGGGTGAGATCGGCAAGGTGGCGGTCGGCGGCGTGCCGAAGATCCCGGGCGAGACGATTGCCGAACAGCTGCACTGGCTGAACAACGACCCCAAGGGGCAAGAACTCCGTCGCTTCCTCGTGCTCGAGCCGCGCGGCGCGCCGATCGGCTCGGTCAATCTCCTGCTACCGGCCAAGAACCCGAAGGCCGATGCGGGCTTCGTCATCCTGCAGCCGGACCAGGCCCATGCGAGCTCCGGATCGAACTCGATCTGCATTACGACAGCGCTGCTCGAAAGCGGTATCGTCGAGATGAGCGAGCCGGAGACGACGGTGGTGCTCGACACCGCCGCCGGTCTCGTGACCGCCACCGCCACCTGCCGCGACGGCCGCTGCGAGCGGGTCAAGCTCACCATGGTGCCGTCCTTCGTGCATGAACTTGATGTCAGCCTCGAGACCGAGCAATGGGGGCGCATCACCTTCGACCTCAGCTATGGCGGCATCTTCTACGCGCTGGTCGACGTCGGGCAGGTCGGGCTCACCATCGACAAGGCGAATGCCCGCGGCCTGGTCGAGGCCGGCATGATCCCAAGGAGATCAACCGCCGCATTCCTGTCGTCCACCCGGAAATTCCGGCGATCTCCGGCGTTGCCTACGTGATGTTCCGCGACGTCGATCCCGACGGCGCGATCCGCACCTGCACGACCATGTGGCCCGGCCGCGTCGATCGCTCGCCCTGCGGCACGGGCAATTCCGCCAACCTCGCGACGCTTTACGCGCGCGGCAAGGTCAAGGTCGGCGACGTGCTGAAATCCCGCTCGATCATCGGCTCGGAATTCGAGGTGGGCCTGAAGGAAGTGACCGAGGTTGCCGGACGCCCCGCCGTCATCCCGACGATCAGCGGCCGCGGCTTCACCTTCGGCCTGCACCAGGTGGCGCTCGATCCGTTCGACCCGCTGGCCGATGGCTTCGCCCTCACCGATGTCTGGGGACCCTCGGCGGGTTCGATTGGTTAATAGAGTTGCTTTGCGGCGCGCCATTAACCTGGCGGTAATACACTGACAGGTTCTTGGCCGGTCCCGACTTGCACTTGCCGGCGGCGGCGGCTTAAGAAGCGATCCTATTCGCGTCGCCCCGATTGGTGCATGAGCAAGAAAAGTGGAAGATCATTTGTCCGTGGGAGCCCAAACGCAAAACAACGCGCACAGTCCTTCCACGCTGCACAGCGCCGGCGATATTTGCAAGCCTGAGCACAGGCGAAGACAATGATTGGCTGGCGCGCTGTCACACGCGCAATCTGTGCGCCGGCGAGAGCCTCGTCGACTATGAGGACACGTCGAAAGACGTCTTCATCGTGCAGAGCGGTGAGATCCGCGCCGTGCTGCGCTTCACTGTCGGCAAGGAGGCCATTCTCGGCACCTTTCGGCGCGGCGATCTTCTGGGCGAACTCTCCGCAATCGACGAAAAGGCCCGCTCGGCTAGCCTGATGGCGGTCAGCGATGCGGTCGTCACCGTCATTCCCTATGCCGTCTTCCACGACATCTTGCAGGCGCGCCGGGAAGTCTGTCTGTCCCTCATGCGGCTGCTGTCGGGTCGCATCCGTTCGATGAACGAGCGCGTATCCGAGCTGTCTTTTCTCGACACCAAGCATCGTCTCTACAATGCTTTGCTCAGGCTCTCGCGCTTGCGCGGTGACGGTGGGCGAGAGCGGATCATTTCTCCGCCGCTCGTCCATGCAGAGCTGGCCGAGCATATCGGCTCCAGCCGCGAGACCGTGTCACGGGAAATGTCGCGGCTGATCCGCGAGCAGCTGATCGAACGCACCAGCCGCGCCATTATCCTGAAAAATCCGGTCGAGCTGTCGCGGCGCATTTCCCGCGCGCCCAGGGCTGATCTGCGCATCCTGTGCTTCAGGGACCGGGTCGCGCCAGTCGCGCGACAGACCCCGACGACGATTTAGAACGCTCTAAAAATTAAGGAGAGCTTAAAGTAGCGATCGGTAAAATTGATTCGAAATGGTTCAGCCTATCTCAGCCTCCCGCTGCTAGAAGTCCCTGCAGGGCAAGCGGTTTGGAGCCAAGGAAGAACGGACATGACCATTCTGATCGTAGAGGACAATCCGACGAATGCGATGATCCTGAAGCACCTCGCCAAGAAGGTGACCGATGAGGAGATCCTGATCGAGGCGGATGCGACCAAAGCCCTGACCCTCTGCCACAACCGATTCTTCAGTATGCTGATCGTCGACCACATGCTGCCCGGCATGAGCGGTCTGCAATTCGTAAAGGCGATCCGCATGATGGAACGCTATGACGAAATTCCGGTCCTCATGGTCACGGCAGACCAGGAACCCGGCCTTCGCGAGGCTGCCAGCGAAGGGGGAGTCACGGATTTTCTCACCAAGCCGGTCGAAGCCGTGGCCTTCCGCTCGTTGCTTTCGTCCTATCTGGGCCACGGCGCGGCGCGCCACAGCCTGGCCGGCTGAGGCCGACCCTTTGCGACGGATGCACGCATGAAGCTCCCGTTTGTTATCCTCCTGACCGCCTTGTTCGCCGCAAGTCCTGCAGCGGCTCTTGATGCGCCGAAGGGGCCGGTGATGCTCACCATCGTCGGTGCCGTGACGGAACCGAACCGCGATGGTTCGGCGGTATTCGACCTGGCAATGCTCGATGCCCTCAACGGTCGACGCGCATCGATGGACACGCCCTGGACGCCGGGCGAGGTCGAGTTTTCCGGCCCCCTGCTGCGCGAAGTGCTCAAGGCGGCCGGCGCCGAGGGCAGGCGGCTGCTTTTCCGGGCACTGAACGGCTATTCCGCGGAAGTGCCGATCTCCGACGCACTCTCCCTGGACACTATCCTTGCCACGCGGCTGGATGGCAGGGTCATGACCGTGCGGTCCAGGGGCCCGTCCATGCTGGTCTATCCTTTCGACCAGGACGGCGCGCTCTTCAACGAGAAGTACTTCGCTCGCTCCGTCTGGCAGATCAGGCAAATCGAGGTCATCCGGTGATGCGTGTGCACAGGTCCGGCGACTTCATGCGCAAGGCAGGCAGCACCACGCTGATCCTGCAGATGCTGTCGGCCGTCCTGCTGTTCGTGCTGATCGTGCTGTTCGTCGACATTTCCCGCCAGTTCCGTTATCTCCAGGACGGCATTCGCGAGAACGCGCTCTGGTCAGTCTACCAGCTCGACCGCGAGGCACGCGCGCTCGACTACAGCCTCGCCGAACTGCGCGGTCAGCCGCCGAGCCAGGCCCTGCTCGGCGAACTTTCCCTGCGTTACGACATCCTCTATTCCCGAATCCAATTGGTGATGGAATCGAGGTTCGGCGACTATTTCTCCGACGATCCGAAAGTCGTGAGCATGCTCGGCGAAATCCGCGCGCAAGTCTCCGGCTTCCAGGCGACCTTCGACGCCTACGCCCTGGGGCGCATGCCGACCGCCGCCGAACTCGAAAGCCTCGACCACGCACTGGCCGCTCTTTCGAAGACGACCGAGGAACTGCTGATCCACACCAACATGCAGCTCAGCGCCGACAGGGCCGACGCCCGCGACACCATTCTCGAGCTCGAGAAGACCTCGGCCATCATGCTCGGCCTGTTGATGATCTCGGTGGTGTTCCTGGTCGTGACGCTGCGCCGCCAGCTGAAATCGGTGCGCAAGGCCGGCATCGAGCTGGAAGGCATGGCTCACCGTCTGACCGAAGCCTACGAGGCCGCGGATGCTGGCAACCGCGCCAAGTCGCAGTTCATGGCGACGATGGGCCACGAGATTCGCACGCCGCTCAACGCGATCCTCGGCATGTCGGAACTGCTGGAATTCTCCGAGCTTCCGGAAGATGCCCTGTCGAGCGTCAAGACCATTCGGTCATCCGGCGAAGCCCTGCTGGAGGTCATCAACGAGATCCTCGACTACTCCAAGATCGAACATGGCAAGCTGGAACTCGAAGAGCGTGCGGTCGACATTCGCGCGCTGGCCGAAACCACGGTCAGCATCATCCGCGGCCGCGCCGACGACCACGGCAACACGGTCGTTCTCGACATCCCCTATTCCCTCGATGCGCTTTATGTGCGCACCGATCCGACCCGGCTGCGTCAAGTCTTGCTCAACCTCCTGTCCAATGCGGTCAAGTTCACCAGCAAGGGCACGGTGACGCTGCGTCTTCGCGAGTTCTACCGCCACGGCAAGCTGATGCTGCGCTTCGAGGTCGAGGATACCGGCATCGGCATCGACGAAGCGGGGCTGGCCAAGCTGTTCAAGCCGTTCTCCCAGGTCGATGCCTCGATCAGCCGCAAATATGGCGGCACGGGCCTCGGCCTGACCATCTGCAAGCAGATCGTCGAAAAGCTCGGCGGCGAGCTCGGCATGAGCAGCACGGTCGGCGTCGGCAGCATCTTCTGGTTCGAGCTTGCCGTCATCGCCGTCGGCAAGGACGAGGTCCGCCGCCAGGCGACGGGACAGGACAAGGCGCCGCTGCCGCGTCTGCGCATCCTTCTGGTCGAGACAATCGCGTCAACCAGCTGGTCGCCACCCGCCTGACCGGCTCGCGGGAAGTCGTCGTCGCCGGCGACGGGGCGCAGGCCGTCTCGATCGCTGCGAACAGACCTTCGACGTCATCCTGATGGACATGCAGATGCCAGTCATGGGTACCGAGGCACGCGCGTATCATGCCGGGCGGGTTGTGTTGCCACGCGATCATCGCGATGACGGCCAATGCCACCGACGACGACCGCCGACGGTGCATCGAGGCAGGAATGGCCGGCTTCGAATCGAAACCGGTAACGATGGAAAGGCTGCGCAACGTGCTACATTCGATCGTGAACGTTCCGGCGAACGGGCCGGACCGGGACATGTCGAACGACATCGGCCTGCCGGAACCGATCATCATCGACGACGTGGATTTTCCCCCGCTGGCGATTGAGGGCCTTGATGAGGCGCGTCAGTCCGAACTCGTCGATGCGCTGGGCGAGGACGTGTTCCGCGAACTGGTCGAATCCTTCTTCAACGACGCGACCAGCCTGATCCAGGATCTGCATGTCGCACTGGCCAATCACGACCCCGAGAAGATCGATCGCGCCCTGCACACGATCAAGGGCGCTGCGGTCAATGTCGGCCTGAACGACATTGCCGACATTGCCCATGCGCTGCGCAGCCATCGTCCGTCGGCCGCCGACGTCGACAAGCTGAGCGGCGAAATCGAAACCCTGAAATTCAAACTTGTCGCTTGAAAGCGAAGGAGGCGTCTATGCGTATCTTGCTTGTGGATGACAACAGCACCAACCTGAAGCTTCTGACGAAACTCGTCGGCAAGCTGGAGAGTTGCGAGGCGCTCGGTTTTGCGAGCCCCGACGCGGTTCTGTCGGCCTTGCCGGATCTCGATTTCGACATCGCGATCATCGACTACCAGATGCCCGTCTACAACGGCGTCGAGCTGTTCACCGAGATCGTGCGTTTCGAGAAATATGCCCAGGTGCCGGTGATCTTCGTCACCGCCGACCAGGATATGACGACGCGCATGGCGGCGCTCAATGCCGGCGCCATCGACTTCCTGACGAAGCCGATCAATCCCGTCGAATTCCAGGCGCGCGTGCAGAACATCGTGTCGCTCGCCCGCGCCCGTCGCCAGCTGGCCGACCAGGCCGAGTGGTTGCGCCGCGAGGTGGACCGGGCGGTCGGCGAGCTGCGCCTGCGCGAGCAGGAGATCATCCATCGCCTGACGCTTGCCGCCGGCTACAAGGATCCGGAAACCTCGCGCCACACGCTGCGCGTGGCCGCCTATTCCGAGGCGATCGCCCTCGAACTCGGTCTTCCCGAACAGCTCTGCAACGACATCCGCCTGGCCGCGCCGATGCACGACATCGGCAAGGTGGCGATGCCGGATACCGTGCTGCTGAAGCAGGGGCGCCTGACCGAGGCCGAGTACCGGCAGATGCAGGCCCATGCGCAGATCGGTAGCGACATCCTTGCCCGCTCGCATTCCTCGCTGCTGCAGCTTGCATCCGAAATTGCCGCCAGCCACCACGAGCGCTGGGACGGCCAGGGCTACCCGAACCGGCTGGCCGGCGGGGCCATCCCGATTTCCGGCCGCGTGGTGTGCATCGCCGACAACTTCGACGCCCTGACGACCGAGCGGCCCTACAAACCGGCCTGGTCGTTCGATCGCACGGTGGAGCATATCCTTGGCCGCTCGGGCACCCAGTTCGATCCCGACTGCGTCGCCGCCTTCGAGCGCGCGCTGCCGAAGATCAGGTCGATCATGGAAAACGACCGGCGCGAACAGCTTGAGGAAGCGGAAAAGACACTTGCGGCTCTTTCCGGCAAGGTCGCCTAGAGCCAGGAAACGCTCCAAAGGCAGGTTGACCCGCATCAAACATGCTATCTGCGGGTCGAGACCCATGCCCCCGGAGGTTCTGTCTGCGCTCGATCACCATCCGCCGCCCCGATGACTGGCACCGCATCTGCCGACGGCGCGATGCTCACAGGATCGGCGCATCAGCCGGCATTTTGCCGCGCCATCATCATGCCGAACCTCGTGCCGCCGGTCGTCACGACGGCGGATGACTGCCTATCGCGAGCGCACCGCGGCTGCGCTGCTAAGCGATCGCTTGAGCCGCTGATGACCTCTACTCACCGAGGATACCAACCGATGACGGAAGAGGGCAAGAGCGGTCATCACTGCCGTGAAGCTCATCCGCCGGCGCCACCACCAATTCTACGGCGGCGTGCGCGACAGGCAAAGCCTGCCTGCGCTGGAGCGCATGGCGAAGATCGGGCGCCGCCTGCGCATGGCGAGGCGACTACGCCTGAGGTCGACATTTCGATCGAGAAGGTTTCACGACACCGTGCCGATCCACGCCGCAGTCTCCCGGACTTGAAGGTGACGATGGAACACGTGACCACGTCGGACGGCATCGACTATATCCGACTGGCCGAGCGCAATTGCCGGTCGATCACTACCACCATCTGATCATCAACGCAACGCCATCCTCGTCGGCGGCATCAAGCCGCACTACTACTGCCTGCCGGTCGCCAAGCGCGAGAGCCATCGCCTGGCGCTGCGGGCTGCTGCGACCTCGGGCGATCGCCGCTTCTTCCTCGGCACCGATTCCGCCCCGCATGTCGATCCGCTCAAGGAATGCGCCTGCGGCTGCGCCGGCATCTATACCTCGATCAACACGATGAGCTGCCTCGCCATGCGAACGGAAGGCGCCTGGATGCTCAGCCTTTGCCTCGCTGAAGTCCGGCCTGCATGGCCTTAGCCGAACGACGAGACTGTCACGCTGGTCCGGTGCGATGCGCCGTCAGCTTCCGGCCAAGATCAAACGAGCCGGCCCCGTGACCGTCTTCGATCCGATGTTCCCGGCACTGGGACGTCGATAGGCGTCGACGCTGGGTTCAGCCCATCGGCCATTCCTGCACCCATCCGCAGCGCGGGTTGTCGGGGCGTGGCGCATGGCTTAGAAGACTGTGCATTCTGGCGTCTTCAATCGGGGTAGGATTTCATGGGCTTTCAGGAAGCGATTCAGGCCGTTCTGTCAAAATACGCCACTTTCACCGGTCGCGCGGCGCGCCCCGAGTTCTGGTGGTTCATGTTGTTCATCTTTGTCGTCAACGTGGGCACGAGCATCATCGATGGAATGCTGTTTGACGGGCAGGTGCTGAATACCGTCGCCATGCTGGCCATGATCGTTCCACAGCTTGCCGTCGGCGCACGTCGCCTGCACGACATTGATCGTTCCGGTTGGTGGTTGCTGCTGGCGCTCGTCCCGGTCGTCGGCTGGATCGTCCTCATCTATTTCAACGTCCAGCCCGGCCAGCCCGGCGAAAACCGCTTCGGTCCGCAGCCGGTGGCGTGACACATTCCGCTCGAGCTCGGGTGCACGCTCCAGATCCATCGGGACGCCCGAGCCGAAGAGGCCCGAGCATCCCTGAATGGGCTACAGATTGACGTTCATCAGCTGCGGCCAGAGGCCGGTAATACCGACGATGATCAGGTAGATCGCGATCACGTAGTTCAGCAGGCGCGGCATGACGAGGATGAGGATGCCGGCGACCAGCGCGATCAGCGGTTGAAGGGCGATAGCGTTCATTTTCGTTCTTCCTGTCTCAGTTTGTCTCGGGATTGGTTGGGGTATTGGCGGCCATGCGTGCCTTGTCGAAGGCGGCCCGCAGCGCCTGTTCCTTGCTGGTGTCGAGATTGGTGCGGATGATGCTGCCGCCATGGCCGCTCAGCCGGTCGATGACCTTGTCCGAGGCAGCACGGTCGGCGAGGATGAACAGGGCGGCCTGCCCGGGCTGAAGCACGCCCGCGACGTCCTTCATGAAGTTGTCGTTGATCCCGTAATCCGTCAGCGCGCCGGCCAGCGCACCGGCGCCGGCACCGGCGGCAACGCCGACCAGCGGATTGAGGAACAGCATGCCGGCCAGCAGGCCCCAGAAGGCCCCTCCGCTGGCGCCGATGCTCCACATCGACACCATCTGATTGAGCCGGATCTGACCCTTGTCGTCGGCTTCCGCGACGACGGCGTCCTTCACTTCGACAAGATATTCCTTTGCCAGCTGGAAAAGAGTCGCGCGGGCTTCTTCCGCCTTCTGGCTGTTGGGGTAGCCGACTACGATGAGTTCCGACATTGAGGCCTCCTGTTGTTTCCGGCATGCTGTCCTGCGAACATGACAAACATGTGGTCGATGCTGTCTGCCGGAAGGGATCGGAGATTCAATCTAGTCCACCTTTGCGCCGTTGTCTCAATCTGCGCCGACCCGCGCGCAATTTGTCGCTGGCGCGTGCCGATCGTCGACGGGACCGTCCCCCGTGTTTCAACACGACCAGCCCGGCCAGCCGGGCGAAACCACCGTGTCGGCCCGCAATCGGTGGCGTGATCCGCGCAGGAGAGGCTCGACCGGCTGAAACGCCGGCCGAACCGATCCGTCTTTCGGCATTCAGGGCTGGGCTGCATTCCGGCCATGGCCCATTCCCATGCCTTTTCCCTGGCCCATACCCTGTCCCTGCCCGCCGCCGCAGCGCTCGAAAGCCGGCAGGTGCTTGTTTTCCGAGGCGTCCCGCAGGGCGGCGAACACGACCTGGACATCCGCATAGTCCTGAACGGCAGGCATCAGCCTCTTGTCGTAGAGGTCGCGGTTGGCGACTTCCGCATTGACACCGATCTTGCAGGCGGCGGCGAGCGTTTCGGGGACAAGGGCGGCAATCTCTGCGGAGCCCAGATGAGGGTTGGTCGTCTTTCGCTCCAGCCCGTAGTTCTCCAGCAGTGCGTTCAGTTCGGATGCATGCGTCTGCTCGGCGCGGATGATGTGCGGAACGGCCGGACGTCGCCGAATTTCGTCATGACGGCGGCATAGAAGCTCGCCCGGTGCTCGTCATCCAGCGCCGCTTCGATGGCGGCGCGTGCGCCGTCGGCGAGCGTGGCTGCCTCGGCGGCAATGCCGATTGTCGTCGCTGCGATCAGGCCTGCCGCGATGATCGAGAGGGTCGTTCTGGACATCCTTGTCTCCTTCAGTGTCTTGTTGATTGCAGGATTTGTGTGATCAGTGGCCGTGCCCGCTTCGCCGCACAGCCCGACCGTGCGACCGATTGCGGCTTCGGCGGCCGAAGAGCGACATGAGCCAGATAAAAGATCTGCGAAACATGAATTTCCCCCGCACTTGTCTGACTGCCGAGGACAGCCGCCTCGGCCCAGGATCTCTGCTCTGGCTGTCGAGTTATTTATATATTGAAAATGATATCTATCTGATGGACGGCAGATTAATTCGCGGTAATCCGAACACGATGTGTGCTCGGTGATGGCTGCGCCGAGTCCGATTTTCGACCGCGGTCCGAACACCCGAAGGTCGCGCGGAAAATGGCAAGGGCGGCATGAAACGCTGCCTTTTCGATGCCGAATGTCTGGAAACCGGCACATCTTGCTGCTAAGCCGCGTGGCAGGGGCGCGCCTGAGTTCTGGCGTCGTCTCGACAGCACCGGACGATCGACCCCAGGCAACGCGAACACGAGGAACCGCCATGACCACCACGACCTTTCCCGAGCCGGCCGTCATGGCGGAACTGATGGCGAAGATGCTGTGGGAGATCAAGGCGGTGCATTTTTCCGCCGACAAGCCCTACAAGCTGTCCTCCGGCATGATGAGCCCGGTCTATATCGACTGCCGCAAGCTGATCTCCTATCCGCGCATCCGTTCGGCGATCATGGATTTTGCCGCCGCCACCGTGATGCGCAATGCCGGCTTCGAACAGTTCGACGTCGTCGCCGGCGGCGAAACGGCCGGCATCCCGTTCGCCGCCTTCCTCGCCGAGCGCCTCGGCCTGCCGATGATCTACGTGCGCAAGGCCCCGAAGGGCCACGGCCGCAACGCCCAGATCGAGGGCCATATGCCGGAAGGGGCGCGGGTGCTGGTGATCGAAGACCTGACGACGGCCGGCGGCAGCATGTTCAAGTTCATCGATGCGATCCGCGCCGCCGGCGGCACGGTCGACCACGGTGTCGCGCTGTTCTACTACGACATCTTCCCCGAGGCCGGGGAGCGCTTCACCAACGGCAATGTCAGGCTGCATCACATCGCCACCTGGCGCAACGTGCTGGCCGTCGCTCGCGAGCGCAAGCTGTTCGACGACAAGACGCTCTCCGAGGTGGAAGCCTTCCTCGATGCGCCGCTTGCCTGGTCGGGCCGCAATGGCGGGGTCGCGTCGCTCGGCTGAGGCGGGGCTGGCCTTTTCGTGCTGAATGGATTAAATCGATTGAAATCCATTCAGACAGTGAAGCTTATCGGGAGGACGGTCGGATGATCTTGTGTTGCGGGGAAGCATTGATCGACATGCTGCCGCGGGAGACGACGCTCGGCGAGCGCGCGTTTGCCCCTTATGCAGGCGGGGCTATCTTCAATACCGCGATCGCGCTCGGCAGGCTCGGCATTCCGACCGGCTTTTTCACCGGTCTTTCCGACGACATGATGGGTGACATCCTGCGCGAGACCCTGGCGTCGAGCGGCGTCGACGCGAGCTTCTGCGCAACCGCGTCGCGGCCGACGACCATCGCCTTCGTCAAGCTGGTCAACGGCCAGGCGAGCTATGCCTTCTATGACGAGAACACTGCGGGCCGGATGATTTCGCCAAGTGATCTGCCGGTTCTGGGAGCGGATTGCGAGGCTTTGCATTTCGGCGCGATCAGCCTCATTCCCGAACCCTGCGGCTCGACCTACGAGGCACTGATGGCGCGCGAGCATCACGCCCGCGTCATCTCGCTCGACCCCAATATCCGCCCCGGCTTCATCAAGGACAAGGCCGCGCACATGGCGCGGATCAACCGTATGGCCGCCATGTCCGACATCCTCAAATTCTCCGACGAGGACCTTGAATGGTTCGGCCTGTCCGGCAGCCATGACGATCTTGCCCGGCACTGGCTGGATATGGGCGCAAAGCTCGTGGTCATCACGCGCGGCGCCGACGGCGCGA
>JAHRYZ010000014.1:0-590 GCA_020621905.1 Rhizobium sp. | reverse complement strand
TATACTGACCGTTTCAAGGTCCCGGTCCCGAGCCAGCGTGTTCAGGTGGTCGACACGGTCGGCGCGGGCGATACTTTCGATGCGGGCATTCTGGCATCGCTGAAGCGCCAGGACCTGCTGACCAAGGCCCGGGTCGCGGCGCTCGATGAGGCCGCCGTGCGTTCCGCCCTGGAGCTCGGCGCCCGGGCGGCAGCGGTGACGGTGTCACGCGCCGGCGCCAACCCGCCGTTCGCCCATGAGATCGGCTTCTGAAATCGCACCCGCCCGGCCGCCGGCGGTTCAGGCTTCCGGTTGGTATTCGAGGATGTCGCCCGGCTGGCAGCCGAGCGCCTCGCAGATCCGTTCCAGCGTGTCAAAGCGTACGCCTTTGACCTTTCCGGATTTCAACAGCGAGATGTTCTGCTCGGTGATTCCGACGATCTCCGACAGTTCCTTCGATCGCATTTTTCGTTTGGCCAGCATTACATCCAGATTGACGATGATCGGCATGCGCTAGACGAAGCTCCGGTTGTCGGCTTCGATCCCGACCGCGATCACCATGATGTGGCCGAGAACGAATAGCAGCCCGGCCAGGATGAACAATCCGATGT
>JAHRYZ010000452.1:673-1612 GCA_020621905.1 Rhizobium sp. | reverse complement strand
CGCCATGATGCGGAAGAAGAGGATATAGCCGAAGGCGGTCGAGATCAGCGCCAGCGCCAGGATTGCCGCGACCGCTTCGAGCGGGGGGAAGGGGATCTGCCACGAATGGTCGACGAGCAGCGCGGTCGGAAGCATGATCAGCGAGGATGCGGTCAGCTGGCCCGTGGCAGTCACCGGCGCAGGCAGGTCGCGGAAGCGTTTGCCATAGGTCGCGGCGAAGCCGTAGGAGATCGCGGCCATCACCGGCAGCACGACGGCCCAGAGCGGAATGTCGCTGGCCTTGAACGCGCTCGGGCCGATCAGCACGGCGGTGCCGGCAAGTCCGAGCACCGTGCCGGCGAGTTTGGCCGGCGAGAGCTTCTCGTCCGCGGTGAAACGGTTGGCGATCAGCATGGTCCAGATCGGTGTGGTGGCGTTGAGAATGGCGGCAAGGCCGGCGCCGACTTCCGTCTGGCCGAAGAGAATCAGCGTGTGCGGGATGGCGTTGTTGATGAGGCCGAGCAGCAGGAAGGCCGGCCAGCGTTGCCATAGCGACCGGTAGAGGTCCATGCGGCCATGCAGGTAGATATGTAGCGCCAGGGCGGCGATCGACAGCCGCAGGAAGGCGAGCGTCAACGGCGGCACATAGGGCACCGCGACCCGACCGAAGAAGAACGAGCCGCCCCAGATCAGCCCGAGCAGGGCGAGCAGTGACCAGGTCGTGGTGTTGAGACGGGGCGGGGTGACGGGCGGCATCGGCTGGCTCCTTGGATATGAACTGGAGCGAGGTGTAGGCGAGGGGTGTTCCGCAGGC
Source organism: Rhizobium sp. (assembly GCA_020621905.1). Taxonomy (GTDB): domain Bacteria; phylum Pseudomonadota; class Alphaproteobacteria; order Rhizobiales; family Rhizobiaceae; genus Allorhizobium. The sequence continues at coordinate 819 of JAHRYZ010000452.1, read as the reverse complement.
CACCCGAAACTTGTCACCCTGTCAAGGATCGTCGCGCGGGGCGGCGCGTGGCTTGCCGTCCGTCCAGCCGATGCCACCTTCGGGAGGGCGGGTTGCCGGGACTCCCGGGCATGCCTCCCTGGAGGGAGACGGTGGGCGGCGCAGGG
>JAHRYZ010000452.1:0-663 GCA_020621905.1 Rhizobium sp. | reverse complement strand
AGCGGCGAGAAGGGCAGGCGTCGCCCAGCCGTCGGCGGGCATGCCGAGGCGCTGCTGTTCCTTCTGGATGGCGATGCGGGTGCCGGAGCCGAGAATGCCGTCGATCTTGCCGACATCGTAGCCCATCGCCTGCAGCTTGGTCTGCAGCGCCTTCATCTCCTCATCGCCGAGACCCGGCTCCGGATTGCCCTTCTGGTAGGGTTCGGCGCCCATCAGGCGGGTGGCGAAATAGGCGGCCGAGGTCGTGTAGATGAACGACTGGTTCCATTCGAGATAGATGTTGAAGTTCGGATAGGTGAGGAAGGCCGGTCCGTTGCGGCCCTGCGGCAGCACGATCGAGGCCGGAAGTCCGCCAGACGCGGTGTTGCCGTCGCGCGGCTTCACCCCGAGCGCGAACCAGTCGGCGGCCGTCATGGTGCTGCCGAAGCCGGTCTTTTCCCAGGGCAGGTTTTCCGGCACCACGATTTCCTGGATCCACGGCTCGCCACGGCGGAAGCCGAGATGTTCGATGAACTTGGCCGCAGTCAGGATGGCGTCGGGCGAGCTCTTCTTGACGTTGACATGACCGTCGCCGTCGCCATCGATGCCGAAGGCGACGATGTCCTTCGGCAGCATCTGCACCTGGCCGATCTCGCCGGCCCAGGCGCCGGTATTGGTGGCCGG
>JAHRYZ010000451.1 GCA_020621905.1 Rhizobium sp. | reverse complement strand
CGGCTTGCGGTTGCATCGCTACCCGGAAGGCCATTTCGGGGGTGCCGACATTGACCATGATCGCCGTGCGCGGCGCCTTGAACTCGCTCACGGGCGTTCGCGTCACGTCGAAAGCGACCGTCCCCTGATAGACGTTGCCGATATCGCCTTCGGCGCAGGAAATCGTGACATTTGTCCCGGTCTTGAGCTTCTCGGTCGCGTGCGTCGCCCCCACCACGGCGGGAATGCCCAGCTCGCGCGCCACAATGGCCGCATGGCAGGTGCGGCCACCCTTGTCGGTGATGATGCCGGCCGCGATCTTCATGACCGGCTCCCAGTCCGGACTGGTCGCCGGCGCGACCAGAATCTCGCCCGGCTTGAAGGCCGAGAGGTCCCGCGCGCTCGCAATTCGGCGGGTGCGCCCGCAGGCGATTTTTTCGCCCACCGCGCGACCGGCGACGACGACGGAGCCGCGCCCCTTCAGCGTGTAGGTTTCGTAGACATCAGGCGATCGCTGCGAGGCCACCGTCTCCGGCCGCGCCTGAATGATATAGAGCTTGCCGTCGGAGCCGTCCCTGGCCCATTCGATATCCATCGGCATTGGCACGCCGGCCTGCTTCGAATAGTGCGCCTCGATCCGCACGGCAAAGTCCGCAAGGCTGAGCACGTCGGTGTCGGAAATGCAGAATTTTCGCCGCTCGGCTTCAGGCACCGTCCGGGTGAGCGTGGCATGGCTGCCGCCGCGCTTGCCGTAAATCATGCGAATCTGCTTGCCGCCGAGCCGCCGCCGCAGCACACGGCGAAAGCCTTGGGCGAGGGTCGGCTTGTGAACGTAGAACTCGTCAGGATCGACCTGACCCTGGACGATGGTCTCGCCGAGGCCGTAACAGCCGGTGACGAAGACCACGTCGCGAAATCCGGATTCGGTGTCGAGCGTGAAGATGACGCCGCTGGCTCCGATATCCGAGCGGACCATTTTCATCACGGCGACGGAGAGGAAGACCTTGAAGTGGTCGAAGCCGTTGTCGATGCGGTAGGAAATCGCGCGATCGGTGAAGATCGAGGCAAAGCAGCGGCGGCAGGCTTCGAACAGATCCTTCGCCCCGCGCACATTGAGAAAGCTTTCATGCTGGCCGGCAAAGCTCGCGGTCGGCAGATCTTCCGCCGTCGCGGAACTGCGAACTGCGACAGCGACGCCTTTGCCGGCTTCCCGCTCCAGCTTCCGATAGGCTTCCAGGATCTGATCGCGGATCGGAGCGGTATCCATCGCCTTGTAGACGACGGCGCGCGCCTTGGCTGCGGCGACTGCCAGGCGCTTGATCTTGCTCTTGTCCAGGCCGTCGAGCAGCTGATGCAGTTGCTCGGCGACGCCGGGCTGCGACAGCGCATCGCGGTAGGCGTCGGCGGTGACGGCGAACCCGTTGGGAACGGCGACCCCCTCGGATGCGAGGGTTGAATACAGTTCGCCGAGCGAGGCGGTCTTGCCGCCGACCAGCCCGACATCGTTCAGCCCGAGTTCGAGAAACGATCTGATGTAATTTGCCATGGCGGCAGTAGATCAGGCCGGACCCGGGGGATATTGAGCAAGGTCAAACCTCTCACTCGTAGCGCAGCGCTTCGATCGGATCGAGCCGGGCGGCCTTGCGGGCCGGATA
>JAHRYZ010000013.1:27988-36098 GCA_020621905.1 Rhizobium sp. | reverse complement strand
CGACCAGCACGATGTCGCCGATCTTGAGCGTGGTGGCCGGGACCGTCTGCCTGCGTCCGTCCGGCGAGAGCCGGCGTGCGGCCAGCTCCGACTTGGTGCGTTTCAGGCTGTCGGCCTGGGCGCGGCCGCGTCCTTCCGCCACGGCCTCGGCAAAGGTGGCGAACAGAACCGTGAACCACAGCCAGGCGGCGATCTGGCCGGAGAAGCCGGCGTCGGCCCCGCCATTGGTCAGGTCGCGGAGGAAGAGCAGCGTGACGACAGCCGCCACGACCTCGGTCACGAAGATCACGGGATTGCGCAGCAATTGCCGCGGATCGAGCTTGAACACCGCATCGCGCGCTGCCGGCAGGAGGATGGTTGGGTCGAGAAAACCCGGTGCCTTACGGTCTTTTGACATGGACTGTTCCTTCAGAAGGTCTGGCCGGCCAGCATCGCGAAATGTTCGACGATGGGGCCGAGGGCAAGGGCCGGGAAGAACTGCAGCCCGCCGAGAATGAGGATGATGCCGACCAGCAGGCCGACGAACAGCGGACCGTCGGTCGGGAAAGTGCCGGCGGAGGCAGGCGACTTCACCTTGGCCGCGAGCGATCCGGCGATGGCCATGACCGGGACGGCATAGGCGAAGCGGCCGAGCAGCATGGCGATGCCGAGAGTGGTGTTGTACCAGGGCGTGTTGCCGGTGAGCCCACCGAAGGCCGAGCCGTTATTGCCCGCCGCAGATGTATAGGCATAGAGGATTTCCGACAGTCCGTGCGGGCCGGCCGTGCCCACGCTTGCCACCGCGAAGGGCAGCATGGCCGAGACGGCGGTGAGACCGAGAATGGCGAGCGGCAGGATGAGGACGGCGAGCATGGCATACTTCATCTCGCGACCCTCGATCTTCTTGCCGAGAAACTCCGGCGTGCGGCCGACCATCAGGCCTGCCACGAAGACGGAAAGCAGCGCGAAGACCAGCATGCCGTAGAGGCCCGAGCCGACGCCGCCGGGCAGAACCTCGCCGAGCTGGATCAGGAACATCGGCACCAGGCCGCCAAGACCGGTGAAGGAACCGTGCATGCCGTTGACGCCGCCGTCCGACAGGCCGGTGGTGACGGCCGCATAGAGTGCAGTCATGGCCTGGCCGAAGCGGACTTCCTTGCCCTCCATGTTGCCGAGCGCCGGATCGACGCCAAGCGAAGTCAGGATCGGATTGCCCTGGGCTTCCGCCCAATAGGTGACGGCGACGCCGGCGATCAGCAGCACGGCCATGGCCGTGATCAGGGCCCAGCCCTGGCGACGATTGCCGACCATCTGGCCGAAGGTATAGGCGAGTGCCGCCGAGATCGACAGCATCGCGAAGATGTTGAGATAATTCGACCAGGCAGTCGGATTCTCGAAGGGATGGGCGGCATTGACGTTGTAGAAGCCACCGCCGTTCGTGCCGAGTTGCTTGATAGCTTCCTGGGAGGCGACGGGACCAAGCGCGATGACCTGTTGGCCGCCTTCCAGCGTCGTTGCGGTCACCGAGGCGTCGAGCGTCTGGGGCAGGCCCATGGCCACGAAGGCCAGGGCGACGACGATGGCGATCGGCAAAGCACTTAGAGCGTGGCACGGGTCATGTCGACCCAGAAATTGCCGAGCGTCGAGACCTGGAGCGGACGAAGGCCCTGCTGAAGGCGATGGCGAGCGCCATGCCGGTGGCAGCCGACAGGAAGTTCTGGTAACGGAAGGCCGGCCATCTGGGCGAAATGGCCGAGCGTCGTTTCGCCGGCATAGTTCTGCCAGTTGGTGTTGGTGACGAAGGACACCGCCGTGTTGAAGGCGAGATCCGGCGCCATGCCGGCAAAACCCTGAGGGTTGAGCGGCAAGTAGGCCTGCAGCCTGAGGATCGCGTAAAGAGCGAGGAAACCGGCTAGCGAAAAGGCCAGCATGGAAACCGTATAGGCGAGCCAGCCCTGTTCCTTGTCACGCTGGATGCCGGCCATGCGATAGAGGCCGACTTCCACGGGGGCAAGAACGGGTGAGAGGAAGGTGCGTTCGCCGGAGAACACCCGCGCCATGTAAAGCCCCAGCGGCTTGATGGCGGCGAGCACGGCGAGGAAGAGGAGGCTGATCTGCAGCCACCCGACAATGGTCATGGGAATACTCCTCGAAAATCAGAAGCGTTCGGGTCGCAGAAGCGTGACCACGAGATAGACGCCAAGGGCGACGGCGACGAAAAGGCCGAAAAGAGCTTCAATCATGCTGGCCTCCGTCATAGCCGGTCGAGGGCGCGGGCGTAGAGCGCGAGCACGAGAAGTGTGCCGCCTCCGAGCGCGAGGAAGATGAGGTCGGACATGTCCAATTCTCCTGTTGATGCAGAAAGAGAATTAAGGGCGGCCGGGGTCAGGTTTCGATTGGGGAGTCGTCAGGCAGGCATAAGGAAAAGATAAAGGCGACCTTGTCGGAAACGCTTTAAAGGCTTCGCGCAGCGACTGCGTCCGGGATCCGCCGACGAGAACGGCCGGATCGGGACGTTCGAAGCCGTTCGAGGCGAGGAGGGACCGGATAGTTTCGAAGTTTACGCCTGCCTATATTGCTGCGCCTGCCTTCGGTGCCGCCGGCCAGGCCGCCCTGTCCGTGCAGACCGCTTCAGCGGGCGGTTCTTGATCGCCTCGTGCGGGCGAGCGAGATGGAAGCCAGCGGTGAGAGCGTTGCGGCGAAAAACAACCCCAGTCCAGGCAGTTGCAGGGAAAAGTCGAGCACCGAATGCAGCAGGGCGAGAACGAGGATGGCTATCCCCATCGCGGGATAGATCCGGGCTTTGCGCCGCTCCCTGAGGCCTGTCATGAAGGTCTTCATCAGAGCGCCGATGGCAATTGCGAGCCCGGCCAGGAAGATCACGCCGAGGCCCAAAGTGCCTTCCAGATAGAAATTGTGGGCCCGGTCCCAGACGTCTTCGAACGAGCATTCGGCCGAGCGATAGGCAGGAAAGCCGGCCTCGAATGTTCCGAACCCCATGCCGGTCAGCGGGTAGTCCCATATGGCGCGAAGAATGCCGGCGGCCACGCAAAGGCGACTTTCGTCCACGCCACCCAGCTCGGCCCTCAGCATGACGCGTCCGGAGAACACCAGTCCGATGGCGAGCAGCCCGGCGAACACGGCTGCAATCGCCATCAGCCTGGAGCGTAACTGCCTGCTCCTGACCGGGGAGGCGTAGCGCGATGACTCCTGTCGCGTCGCCGCCAGGTAGGTGAGAAGAAGCAGCATGGCGACGAAGGTGCTGGCGATGCCGGCGCGCGACTGGGTCAGCATCAGGCCGGTGACGGTCGGCACGAGCAGGCCGAAAAGCAGGATCGCCTGGCCGGTGCCGCGGGACTTGCGGGCGGGCTTCCCGTCGATCAGCCGGCGCAGCAGCGCCGTGAGCGTCCCTTCCTGTTCGGATTGCCAGAGCAGACCGGTCAGCAGGATCGTGGTGAAACCGAGGAAGGTCGCGGCGGTGTTGCGGTTGACGAAGACCGAGGTGAAATTCCGCAGATAGTCGTGCTTCTCCCAGAACAGCAGGTAGTTCGGAAACAGCAGATACTGGACGAGGCTGAGCGTCGCGACGATGCCGGCGGAGATCGCCAGCGCACGCAGCATGCCGATCGCCCGCTCCTCCGAGCGACAGAATACGAGCCCGCCCATGAAGGCGACGAAGGGTGCTGCAATCTGGACGAGGGCGGAGAAGGTATCGGCCGGTGCCACCGAGATCGTGGCGCCGCTCCGCCCGCTGACCGCATTCGCCTCGGGCCAGCCGGGATTGCCAAGGCCTGTGACGGAGAGATCGGCCGTCTGCAGGACGATCCACAGCGACAGTACGAGGAGTATCGACAAGGCGAGGCGGAACAGGCCGTAGGTCCGCTGCGGCGCGCCCAGAAGGATCGCCGCACCGCTCGCCACCACGAACATCAGCGAGGCGAAGATGTTCGTGCTTTCAACGGATACGGAGCCGCGCGGCAACAGGCCCGCAACCGAAATCGTGATGAAGGCGAGGAACAGCATTGTCTCTACTCGGCTCGCTTCGGCACCGTTTTCGCCGCGCTCGCTTGTCAACGACATGACCCCACTCCCTCGTCGCCTGTTTTGCACAAGACGCTGTTCTCCATCCCCGGCGAGACGGCGCTGTGACGCAAGGACATCTTGCTTCACCGAAGTGCGCTGCCTCGTCGCCATCACCCCGCCTCAGGCGGCCGGAGCAATGCAGCGCAGTTCTATCGGCGCTTGGCGCTCGTTGTCTAGCAGCCGAGGTGAATTGTGGCAGCTGGCATAGACGTATCTGTCACATAATGTTCATCAGTCGATAGACGACACTGTCATGGCGTTCATGTAAACTTCATCGTCCAATTTTGGTGTTGTTGAATTTTCTGCCTATTATTTGACGTGATTGCCTATTGAGTAACTGACTCATGCCTAAATAAGTGCAATTCACGGGTTTGCGCCGTTTCGATAATCTGTACTTAAATTAACTAATCACAATCTAGCTTATTGCGCTGCAGCACAGTGATGAATATTGTAAGTTTGTCGGTAAATACATTGCTGAAATATAATATATACGCTGTGTCGTTGAAATATCTGAGAAAAGGGTAATAAATGGCGAAGGTAGCTCTGATAACCGGCGTAACGGGTCAGGACGGGGCCTACTTGGCTGAGCTTTTGCTTGCGAAGGGCTATATTGTCCATGGAATCAAGCGCAGATCATCGTCGTTCAACACGGGGCGGATCGAGCAAATATACCAGGATCCACATGAGAAGGATCAGCGATTCAAGCTCCACTACGGCGACCTGACGGATTCCACCAATCTCATCCGGGTCGTGCAGGAGTGCCAGCCCGACGAAATCTACAATCTGGCGGCCCAGTCGCATGTTGCGGTGTCCTTCGAGACGCCGGAATACACCGCCAATTCGGACGCCATCGGCGCGCTCAGGCTCCTCGAGGCCATCCGCATCCTGAAGCTGGAGAACAAGACGCGCTTCTATCAGGCGTCCACGTCCGAGCTCTTCGGGCTGGTGCAGGAAGTGCCGCAGAGTGAGAAGACCCCGTTCTATCCCCGCAGCCCCTATGGGGCCGCCAAGCTCTATGCTTACTGGATCGTCGTCAACTATCGCGAAGCCTACGGGATGCATTGCAGTAACGGCATCCTGTTCAACCACGAGAGCCCGCTGCGGGGCGAGACCTTCGTCACCCGCAAGATTTCCCGCGCGGCGGCGGCGATCCGGCTCGGCAAACAGGAAAAGCTCTATCTCGGCAATCTGGACGCCAAGCGCGACTGGGGCCACGCGCGGGAATATGTCCGGGGCATGTGGCTGATGCTGCAGCAGGACATTCCCGACGACTACGTTCTGGCGACCGGCGAGACGACGGAGGTGCGCAAGTTCGTCGAGTGGGCCTTCGAAGACGTCGGCATGCGCCTCGAGTGGCGCGGCGAGGGCGTGAACGAGAAGGGCTATGACGCCGTCACCGGCAAGTGCATCGTCGAGGTCGATCCTCGTTATTTCCGGCCGACCGAGGTCGAGCTGTTGATCGGCGATCCGACCAAGGCCCACGAGAAGCTGGGCTGGAAGCACGAGACGAGCGTCAGGGCGCTGTGCCGGGAAATGGTCAACGAAGACCTGAAGGTGATGCAGACCGCGACGATCATGAAAGAGGCTTGATTGATGTACGATCTGGCTGGAAAGCGGGTTTGGGTTGCCGGGCATCGGGGCATGGTCGGCTCGGCCATCGTTCGCCGGCTTGCCTCGGAGGGCTGCGAGGTTCTGACCGCGGGGCGCGCCGAACTGGACCTTCGGCGGCAGGATGCCGTCGAAGCCTGGATGAACAAGAACCGCCCGGACGCCGTCTTTCTCGCCGCGGCCAAGGTCGGGGGCATCCTTGCCAACGACACCTATCCCGCCGACTTCCTCTACGAGAACCTGATCCTCGAGACCAACGTCATTCACGCCGCCTACCGCAGCGGCGTGGGGAAGCTGCTCTTTCTCGGCTCCTCCTGCATCTATCCGAAATTCGCCGCCCAACCGATCACCGAGGATGCGCTCCTGACCGGTGCACTGGAGCCGACCAACGAATGGTATGCGATCGCCAAGATCGCGGGGATCAGGCTGTGCCAGGCCTATCGGCGCCAGCATGGCTGCGACTTCATCTCGGCCATGCCGACCAATCTCTACGGGCCCGGCGACAATTTCGACCTGAATACCAGCCATGTCATGCCGGCCCTGATCCGCAAGGCGCACGACGCGAAGCAATCCGGTGCCGGTGCCATCACGGTCTGGGGCACGGGCACCCCGCGCCGCGAATTCCTGCACGTCGACGACTGCGCCGACGCCTGCGTCTTTCTGATGAAGTCCTATTCCGACGAAAGCCACGTCAATGTCGGCTCCGGCGAGGACATCACCATTCTCGAACTGACCAGGCTCGTCTGCGACATCGTCGGCTTCGATGGCGGGGTCGAGCACGACCTTTCCAAACCGGATGGCACGCCGCGCAAGCTGATGAGTGCGAAGCGGCTGCGCGACATGGGCTGGGCGCCCCGGATCGCTCTCGCGGAGGGCATTGCCGAGGCTTACCAGGCGTTCCAGGACGGACAGTTCGTCGATCGCACGGCCGGGACGCAGGGATGAGCGACATGTTTCAAACGGCACCGCTTCAGGACCTTTCGACAGCACGTGCATCGCTCGAGGCTGCAGGCCTTAAGGCAAGCAAGGTCCTGGTCTATGGAATGAACTACGCGCCGGAAATGGCGGGCGTCGGCCGCTATATCGGCGAAATCGCCGAGCACCTGGCGAGCCTCGGTGCCGACGTGACCGTGGTGACCACCCCGCCGCACTATCCCGGCTGGAAAGTCCAGCAGAGCCATGGGAACCGCTATTCCAAGGCGAAGGAAGAGCGTGTGCTGGTGTTCCGGGTGCCGCTGCTCCTGCGCGAGAGGATGGGCGGCGTCTGGCGACTGCTGGCGCCGGCAAGCTTTGCGCTCACCTCGGCCCCGGTGGTGTTCTGGCAGATCGTCAAGCGCCGGCCGGTCACCGTCTTTTGCGTCGAGCCGACCCTTTTCGCCGCACCTGTCGCGCAATTCGCCGCCTGGCTGGTGGGCGCGCGGACCGTCTTGCACGTGCAGGACCTAGAAGTCGACGCTGCCTTCGCCGTCGGCCACCTGGCCGGGTTCAAGTGGATCAAGGCGCTTGGTCTGGCTTACGAGCGTCTTGCCCTGCGTCGTTTCCATCAGGTCGTGACCATTTCCATGCGCATGGCCGACAAGCTGTCGGAGAAGGGCGTTTCGCCGGATCGCGTGGCGATCGTGCGCAACTGGGTGGATCTCTCGCACATCTATCCGATGGAGGAGGTCAGCCCCTATCGCGCCGAACTCGGCTTTTCCGACGAGGATTTCGTCGTGCTTTACTCGGGCAATATCGGGGCGAAGCAGGGCCTGAACGTGTTGCTGGACGCTGCCGAACGGCTGCGCCACCAGCCGCGGATCAAGTTCGTCATCGCCGGCGAGGGGCCGTCGAAAAGCGAGCTCGCAAAGCGCTATGGCCATCTGCCGAGCGTGCGCTTCCTGCCGTTCCAGCCCTATGCGCGCCTCAACGCATTCCTCAACATGGCTGATCTGCACGCCCTGCCGCAGGACAGGGGTGCCGCCGACCTCGTGCTGCCGTCCAAGCTTGGCGGCATGCTCGCCTCCGGCAGGCAGATCGTCGTGACCGCCGACCCAGGCACGGAACTGGCCGACTTCGTCGGCGACACGGCTATCGTCACCCCGCCCGGGGATGCAGAGTTGCTTGCGGAGGCGATCCGCCGGGCGGCTGCGAATGAAACACCCACCAGCAAGGCCGATCAGGGCCGATTGGCTAAGGGGTTGTCAAAGCAAAATGGCCTGGCCGAGTTGACCCGTTTCGTGCTGCCGCGGGGCGCGTTTCAGGCGGGCGGCGAACGCGCCGTTTCGGACCTTGGATATCCAACCGGCGACGGACAGAAGGCAGGCAGATGAAGGTCGGGATTCTCACCTATCACGACATCAACAATTTCGGTGCCCAGCTCCAGGCTGCGTCGGTGCAGGGTTTCCTCGCTTCGGCCGGCATAGACGCCGAGTTGGTCGACTTTCGCCCCTGGCGCCATGAA